>JAZRVM010000001.1:0-54422 GCA_045599205.1 Christensenellaceae bacterium
ATCTCGTTGAAGACGTATCAAGTAAGAAATCGAACTCCGAAACGCCTTGTATGTACAGGGTTAAGAATCCGAGAAGATTTGCTTACTCAAAAGACCTTATCGATGCGGTAATGAATAAATTCGGTTTAACTAAAAAGGAAAGAGAAAGCGTAAATTACGTTAAGGATCTTTCGTTTAAGAAGTTAGACGATTTGGTAGATAACGGCTTAATAAAAAAGATATAACGTCGTTAAGAAAACTTAATTTCTAAAAATAAAATGAGTTTGGTTTTTGCCAAACTCATTTTATTATCTTTAACAAAAGTTTAAGGAAATTACAATGTTTATAAGTCGTCGATTTAAATTCTTTACTACTAACATAAAAAAAACAGGCTTGATTGCCTGTTTCTTTTATGGCGGAGAAGATGAGTTTCTGCCCCTTGATAAGGGGAAGATTTGCGAAGCAAATGAGGGGATTGCCGTCCCCTGCGAAGGGATCGAACTCGGCAACCGAGAGTCGGTTGCTACCGAGGATTTCCTTGCCGTTTACGGCAAGAAAAAAGATAGGCGAACTTTTGTTTACCTATCTTTTTTATCTTTGGCGGAGAAGATGAGATTCGAACTCATGTGCCGAAAAACCGGCAACTGCATTTCGAGTGCAGCTCGTTGCGACCACTTCGATACTTCTCCGTACGCCTATATATTATACACAATATTTTTTAACTTTGCAAATAAAATTTCACTAAAACATTTTTTATTGACTTTTTTTTTACCTTGGTTTATAATTTAACTATTAAAAAAAAGGAAAAATCAATATGGTTCCTAATTCTATTTTTTCAATATTCGGTCAACCCGTATATCTTTACGGCATTTGTATCGGTGTCGGGATTATCGTTTGTTTAATCGTATTTTATTTTTACACCAAAAAATCGGGTATGACGGAAGCTGTGCAAGACTTTTGTTTTATTTGCGCCTTCGTTGCAATTATTATCGGATTTATTTTCGCCAAACTTTATCAAGCCGTTTACGATTGGATTGCGAAAGGGTATTTTGATTTTAAAAATGCGGGTATAACCGCTATGGGCGGATTTATCGGGGGTGCGCTTGCCTTTATTTTAACTTACTTTTTGGGTGGCAAAATATGGCTTAAAAAGAGTAACGCCCTTAACCTTTACGGCGACTTTAACACGGTTTTCAGAACCGCACCTATCTGTATCGTTATCGCACACGCATTCGGAAGAATCGGCTGTCTTTTCGGTGGGTGCTGTCACGGGGCTTATTTAGGTCCTAATCCGGTTACGGGCGGTATCTATATGAAAGGTACGGTTGACGGCGTAAGCAAATGGGGATATTACGTTCCGACGCAGTTATATGAATCGATTTTCTTGTTTGTTCTTTTCGGCGTTTTATCTTATCTCTATCTTAAACGCAAATCTAATATCACTATGATAATTTATCTTATTGCGTACGGTGTTTGGAGATTTATTATCGAATTTTTCAGGGGTGACGAAGCACGTGGAAAATGGGGCGGACTTTATTTTTCGCAATGGCAATCTTTTATCTTTATTTTAGGCGGTATTGCTATTTTGGTTTTTTATATTATCAAGAAAAAACCTTTCGAGTTAAAGGCCAAACCCGATAAACCCGAAGCCGAGGCACAATAATTATTAAAAAAATAAAGGAGCGACAAGTCGCTCCTTTTTTTATTGTCTTATTTATATTAAAGTAAAGGAATAGTGCTTAAATAAATAACGTCCTCACGTTTTGCGGCGTCGCCTTCGGCAAGAACAAAAGCCTTTTTATAAATTATTCCGCCTGCTTTTTCAACGACTGCTTCAAGCCCCGACAAACTTTCGCCCGTTGAAATAACGTCGTCAACAATAGCGACTTTTTTGCCTTTTAAAAGTTCAACGTCGTGCTTTGAAAGGTAAAATTCTTGTGCCTTGCCCGTGGTAATCGAAGCACCGTAACTGATACTGATTCCGTCTTGCATATAAAGTTTTTTGGACTTTCTTGCAACGGCGTAATACGGCATATTAAGTTCACGAGCGACAACGTGGGCAAGTTGCAAGCCTTTTGATTCCGCCGTGATGATAACTTCGCTTCCGCCTAAAAGTTTTGCAAGTTCCATTCCGCAAAATTCCGTTAAGCTTTGGTTACCGTGTAAGTTAAAGAAAGCGATATTTATACCGCTTGGTAACGGAAGAATAGGTAAATCTTCCTTTCTGCCTTTAATGTCAACCGTAAGAAACTTTTCACTCATTTTTATTTATCCTTAAAGTTTTATTAAGGTTATTGTATCACTTTTTTTTGGCTTTGTCTATCACAAACTCATATATTTTTGTTTTTAATCATAAATTTATACGAAGGAAAATCAAAATGGATTTTATTACGAGCAGTAAACAAAGTATAGTAAGTTTTTTAGGGTCAAATACTAAAACCGGACTGTCTGCTTTTCAGGTTCGAAAAAACAAAAACAGGTTCGGTGAAAATCTTTTAACGTCAAAAAAATCCCGTTCGCTTCCGAAAAAAATCGCCGATACCTTAAAAGAACCTATGATGGTAATTTTATGTTTTGGTTTTATAATAACTTTCGGCGTAAATCTCGGAAAGTGTCTAAAAGGCGGACAGGGGAATTTTTCCGAGTGTGCAGGCATTTTGGGGGCAATAGTATTGTCAACCTTAATCACGCTTATTATGGAAGGAAGTTCCGAACGGGCTTTTAACGCACTTAACGAAATGCTCGATTCCGTTTGCGTTAACGTTATTCGGGAAGGAAAAACTATAAGCGTAGAACAAAAAGACGTCGTTGTCGGAGATATAGTTGTTTTAAAAAGCGGTGGGAAAATAGTCGCCGACGGCAGAGTTATCGAAAGTAACTGTCTATTCGTTGACGAGTCGATGCTGACGGGGGAAAGCCTTCCCGTTGAAAAGTTTTCAAACGATTGCGGTAAAAGTACTTCGATATTAGAACGTGAGTGTTACCTTCACTCGGGAACTTTCGTTACTTCGGGCGAAGGTAAAATGATAGTTACCTGCGTCGGCGACAATACCGAAATGGGTAAACTTGCGAAAGAACTTAAAGAAAAAAAAGATATTCCATCGCCTTTAGAACAAAAGTTAGGTAAACTCGGAAAGACGATAACGATTATAGGCGTCGTTTGTTCGGTCATCGTCTTTATAATTTCTTTTATTAAACTTGTTTTAATAAACGACGTTTGCTTTGAAAACGTCAACTCGCTCGTTATTTCTTCAATCGTTTTAATCGTAGCGGCAGTCCCCGAAGGATTACCGACTATCGTTGCCGTTTCTCTTGCGCTTAACATGATAAAACTTGCCAAAAAGAACGCTCTTATAAAAAAGATGATAGCAACCGAAACGTGCGGTGCGATTTCGGTCATCTGCTCCGATAAGACGGGAACGCTTACCAAAAACCAAATGGTGGCGGAAAATTATTTTAATGGTGAATACCTTTCTCCCAAAAAAATAACCGACAAAAACGTTATAAACAATTTTGCGCTTAATTGCACCGCTGTTTACGATAAGGAAGTTAAGGCGTTCGTTGGCGACGGTACCGAAAAGGCGTTGCTTAACGCCGTCTTTAAGGGCGAGAAAGACTTTTCTTATTTAAAAGAAAATGCAGAAATTATTAAACGTACACCCTTTTCAAGTCAAATAAAGTATATGAGTACGACGGTTAAGGCGGGTGGAGAAACCACTACTTTCGTTAAGGGCGCACCCGAAAAAATCATCGGTTTTTGTTCGCTTTCGAAAAAAGAAAAAGACAGGATTTTTTCGGAGATAGAAAAAAACCAAAAAAAGGCGAGGCGTGTTATTTGCTTTGCGCATAAAGTCGGTGGCGAAGACGTCGATACTACGACGGACTTTGTTTTCGACGGGTTTGCCGTACTTTTCGATGAAATCCGTGAAGAAGTTTATTCGGCAATTTCGCTTTGCAAAAACGCAAAAATAAAGGTAATGATTTTAACCGGGGACAATATTAACACGGCAACGGCAGTTGCAAAAGAATTAAAAATAATCGACGATGTCGACAAAAGTATTAACGCAAGCGAAATCGATAACCTTTCCGACGATGAATTAAAAGTCAGACTTAAAAATATTCGAGTAATAGCAAGAAGTACTCCGCTTACCAAACTTCGGGTAGTAAAAGCGCTTAAAAGCATGGGCGAGGTTGTTGCCGTAACGGGGGACGGAATAAACGACGCACCTGCATTAAAACACGCCGACGTCGGGCTTTCTATGGGGAAAAGCGGAAGTGAAATCGCAAAGGAAGCGTCTGATATCGTGCTTACCGACGACAGTTTTAATTCTATCGTTTCGGCGATATCGTTCGGAAGGAACGTGTTTAGAAATATTCAAAGGTTTATCGTTTTTCAACTTTCGGTAAATCTTTCGGCACTTCTCTTTATCGTCGTTTCTGCGCTTTTGGGGCTTGATTCTCCCTTTAACACGCTTATGCTTTTATGGATAAACGTCATAATGGACGGACCGCCTGCCCTTACTTTGGGGCTTGAAAGGGAAAGGGCGAACCTTATGAATATGCCCCCGATTAAAAGAGAGAACAGCATAGTTTCCAAAAAGATGTTGCTTAAAATTTTATTCAACGGACTTTATATCGGTATCGTTTTGATTTTGCAATATAAGAAGAATTTTCTAAACGTGAGCGTTGACGAAATGTCCGCATCGGTTTTTACCGTATTCGTTGCCTTTCAACTCTTTAACGCTTTTAATTGTCGTGAACTCGGTGCGGAAAGCATTTTTATGCACTTAAAAGACAATTTAATTATGGTTATTACTTTTATCGGCACATTTGTTTTTCATATACTTTTCGTACAGGTGTTCGGTAAGGTGTTCGGAATTTCCGAAATGAGTTTTGTTTCCCTAATAAAGTGCTTATGTTTATCTTCTTCAATAATTTTCGTGTCCGAGATTTATAAACTCGCTTACAGAAAAATAAAAGGTACGGCACTTAAAAATAAAGAGCGATAAAAACAAAAAATCATAAATAAAAAAGGTTTTGGAGCATACACTAAAAATATGATGGAAATAACCGTATCCGAAAAAGACAACAATTCTTTTAACGTTGATTATATCGTCGGTAATTTAACCGAACTGTTTTTGGGCGCTCACTGCTCCCACGTAACTCAAAAATTCGGCAGTAGAGTTATTCTCAAAATTTCCTGTCCCGATAATTACGGCGAAGTAGTAAAACTCGAAGTATTAGACAGAATTTCCGAAATAATCGCAATTAAATATAAGTACGATTTTTTTAAGGACAAAATAAAAGTAATAGGGCTTAACGAAGGGGAAAAGGAAATACTTTACTCTTGTTTGATTGCGGCTGACCTTGAAGAAGATAAAAAATATATCTTCGACAGACTGACGGAAAACAGCGATTTCGTGATTGACGCAATCTTTAATTTCAGGCTTTCGGCATTAAAGAAAAAGTGGGAAGATATCGTATCGTATATTCCTTCGTGTTTCGGGCCGTCAAAGTTAAAAGATTTTGTTTTTTATCTTTTGGAAAACAAAAAATACAGGGTTTACGTCGAAGGCGAAAAGGTTTACGACAGGTACTTTAAAAGGCTTAACAGGTGCGATTTGTTAGAGCAGGGAGAACTTAAAATAACCAGAGAAGTGCTTTTAAGTAATTGCGGGGAAGTTGAAATTTCGGGCAATATTCCAAAGGAAGACAGGGAATACATTTCCGAACTTTTCGAAGGAA
Source organism: Christensenellaceae bacterium (assembly GCA_045599205.1). Classification (GTDB taxonomy): domain Bacteria; phylum Bacillota; class Clostridia; order Christensenellales; family Borkfalkiaceae; genus UBA1259. The sequence goes on from JAZRVM010000001.1 coordinate 5,725, forward strand.
GAATCATATTTTCCGACGGCTATTTTTTGTAATGACAAAAAACCCTTGACAAATAAAAAAATAAGGTTTATTATATAGCTAATTTAATGTTCACGGACAAGTAGCGTTTGCGTGTCGTTTAAGAGAGTGGGTGACGGTGTGATACCCATAACGGTAGCAAAAAGGCGAAACCACCGGTAAACGAACGAAGCACCCGACTTTTTCGGGATAATGAGTGGCTGATTTTTCGGCAATTAAGGTGGAAACACGGATTTATTCGTCCTTATGCGTTGCATAAGGATTTTTTATTTTAACTATTTTAAGGAGAAAATTATGAAAATCAAATTATTAGACGGAAGTTTTTTGGAGTTTGACGCACCCGTTTCGGCAAAGGACGTTGCGCTTAAAATTTCCGAAGGACTTGCAAGAAACGCAATCTGCGCAAAGGTAAACGGCAAGTTGGTGGATTTATCGACGGTTATCGACGCCGACGCCGACCTTTCGATTATTACCCTTCGTGATAAGGAAGGGCTTGACGTGTTGCGTCATACCTGTTCGCACGTTTTGGCACAGGCAGTTAAAAACATTTATCCGACGAGTAAACTTGCAATCGGTCCTACGATTGAAAACGGGTTTTATTACGATATCGAATTCAAAACACCTATCACTCAACAAGACTTAAATAAGATTGAAGATGAAATGAAGGCGATTATTAAAAGCGACTTTCCGCTTGAAAGATACGTTTACTCGAAAAAAGACGCAATCAAGATTATAAAGGGTTTTGACGAACCTTATAAATTCGAAATTGTTAACGAACTTCCGTCGGATAGCGAAGTGTCTTTTTATAAGCAAGGCGCATTTATGGACGTTTGCCGTGGTCCGCACCTTCCGTCAACGGGTAAAATCAAGGCGTTTAAGTTGACGTCGGTTACCGGTGCTTACTGGCGTGGCAACGAAAACAACAAAATGCTTACACGTATTTACGGTACGGCTTTCGAAAAAAAGAGCGAACTTGACGAATATCTAAACGCTTTGGAAGAAGCGAAAAAACGTGATCACAACAAACTCGGCAGAGAACTCGGTATCTTTTTGACCGAGGACGTTATCGGGCAAGGACTTCCGATTTTGGCACCGAAAGGGGCAAAGATTATGCAAATCCTTTCCCGTTTCGTTGAAGACGAAGAAGAACGCCGTGGGTTTATGATTACCAAAACGCCTTATATGGCAAAGAACGATTTATACCGTATTTCGGGGCACTGGGACCATTATAGAGATAAGATGTTTATTTTGGGCGACGAAAATTCACCCGAAGCAATGGCACTTCGCCCTATGACCTGTCCGTTCCAGTATCAAATTTATAAAAACGGATTAAAGTCTTATAGAGATTTACCTTGCCGTTACAGCGAAACGGCAACGCTGTTCAGAAAAGAAGCATCGGGTGAAATGCACGGACTTATAAGGGTAAGACAGTTTACCTTATCCGATGGGCACTTGGTTGTTCGCCCCGATCAAGTTGAAGAAGAATTCAAACGCTGTCTTGACCTTTCTTATTATTTCTTGGATTGCTTAGGTATGCGTCAGGACGTTTCGTTCAGATTCAGTAAACGTGGCAAGTCGAACAAGGAAAAGTATATCGATAACGATAAGGCTTGGAACCAAACCGAAGCACTTATGAAAAAGATTTTGGACGACATCGGGCTTGATTACGTTGAAGCCGACGACGAAGCCGCTTTCTACGGACCTAAACTCGACGTTCAAGCAAAGAACGTTTACGGCAAGGAAGACACGATTATCACGATTCAAATCGACTTTGCCGCCGCTCACAGTTTCGATATGACGTATGTTGACGAAAACGGCGACAAGCAATACCCGTTCATTATTCACAGAAGTTCAATCGGTTGTTACGAAAGAACGCTTGCAATGCTTATCGAAAAGTATGCAGGTGCTTTCCCGTTCTGGATTTGCCCCGTTCAAGTTAAGGTTTTAAGTTTAACCGACAGAACGGCAGACAACGCCAAAAAGATTGCCGAATACTTAATTCAAAACGGCATAAGGGCAGAAGCTGACGTTAGAAACGAAAAACTCGGATATAAAATCAGAGAAGCACAACTTGATAAAGTTCCTTATATGTTCGTTATCGGCGACAAGGAAGCCCAAGAAAACGTCGTTTCAGTTCGTTCGAGAAAAGAATGCGACTTGGGAACTATGAAACTTGAAGACATAACGAAAAAACTCGTTGAACTCGATAGAACGAAAAAAGTTGATTAGAAAAATTCGAAAAACAAAAAAAGGATATGCACCGCATATCCTTTTTTTGGGTTTATTTTAATTAGTTTTTGTTTTTATTAAAAAGCCGTGTAATAAAAGAAAGTTTTGTTTCGCTTACGATTACGGCAATAAAGATAAGTACGAAGCCGAGAATCAAGTTCCAGGTTAAAACTTCGCCACCGAGTATTACCGAAAACAAAGTCCCGAAAACCGATTCCAAACTCAAAATAAGTGCCGACTGTTCTGACGAAACAAACCTTTGCCCCTGTGCCTGACAAAATTGTGCAATCGTGGTACAAGCGATTGCCATATACGCAATAGAAAGCCAGTTTTTCCCCGAAATATCAAGCGAAGTGTAAGGTAATTCGGTTATTGCCGATATTATAAAGTTGATTATGCCTATGGTTAAAAGGTAAATCATAACGAGTTGAGTCGTATCGTCTTTTTTATTGTACTTTTGCAAAAGGATAATCTGGAAGGCGTAAAAGAAAGACGAGGCAAACGAAAGAAGGTCACCGATTAAAAAACCTTCGCCCGAGCCGAAACAGATAATAAGCATACCGACGGTACTGATTATTGCCGCCGAAAGGTTAAAAAGACTCGGACGTTTTTTATAAAAAATCCAAATCATAAACGGAACGATTACGACGTAAACGGCAGTTAAAAAAGCGTTCTTCGACGGGGTTGTTCCCTTTAACCCGAATGTTTGAACGATATACGCCGCTGCCGTACAAAGCCCGATATAAAACCCGTGAAGAAGAGTGCTTTTGTTCATTTTAAGTTTTTTAGGGAAGATAATCGCAATAATAACGAAAGACCCCGTGAAGCGTAAACCGAGAACAAAACTACTCGGCACGTTGTCTATGGTATCTTTAAGTATAAAAAAAGACGTGCCCCATAAAATCGTGGCTAAAAGCAATAAAAGTTGACCAAGCAGATTTTTTTTCTTTTCCGTAATCATAACTCTCTCCCAATAATAAAAAGAGTATATCAAAAAAAAGAAAAAAACACAAAGGTTTTAGCAGGCTTTTTTATTCGACTGTCATATTATTTTACAAATAAAGCAAGCAAAGACGCAAGATATGAAAGACGCAACGAGAGAAATAACGATTGGGGTTAAAAGTTTTTTGGTTTTTGCGCCCGCAAAATAAACGGCGGCGATATAAAAAACCGTTTCACTCGAACCGTAAATAACGCATGCGCATCTTGAAATATAACTGTCCACGCCGTAAGTCGAAAAAATTTCGGATAGAACGGAAAGTGCGCCGTTTCCCGAAAAGGGCTTTATTAAAACGAGTTTGCAAAGTTCGTTCGGTATCCCCAAAACCGAAAAAAGGGGAGAAAGAATTTGCGTTAAAATTTTTGAAAGTCCGCTTATTTCAAAAAGTTCGGTTAAGACGAAAATACTTACAAGGTAAGGAAAGACGTTGACGGCAAAGGGTATCGCCGATTTTGCACCCAAAGTAAATGCGTCGTAGGGTTTAACTCTTTTTATTATCGCAAAGATAAATATGGATAAAAACAAAAAGGGAATAAAATATTTTGACAATTATTTTCTCCTTACGAAAACTTTGACTAAAAGTACGCCGATAACACTTGAGAGTAAAGTCGATAAAATGGTCGGAATAATAATATCCGATGGGGACGTCGAAGAAAACGTCGTTCGAAGTGCCAAAACCGACGACGGGATTAACTGTATCGACGTGGCGTTTATAACGAAAAACATTGTGATTGCGTATTCCGTTCCCGAAAATTTTTCAAGTTCCGAAATACTCTTTATTCCCATAGGTGTTGTCGCCCCACTCATACCGAGAAGGTTTGCCGACATATTTAAGGAGATATAATCGTTTGCCGAATCGGGAAGGGGACCGAACAAAAATTTGTTTAACGGGCGCAAAAGTTTTGCAAGTTTTTTGTCAAGTCCGCTCTGCTCTAACAGGGCAAACACTCCCATCCACACGGCGTAAATTACGACCATTTTCGTTGAAAGGGCAAGGGCTTTTTCGCCACCCGAAAGCATTGCCGAAATAACGTTTTCGGGGTTATTAAAAACAAGCAAAACGATAGAAAAGATTATTATTATACCGAAAATAATATTCATATTATAACTTTATGCGTTTTTTTCTTGAATATGATTTGCAAATGTGGTAAAATACCATTAAATAAAGCTTATTAAGGTTAATGAAATATTTTACGGTAAATTTCGGAGAAGATTATGAAAGATAAATATTATTTAACAACGGCGATAGCATACACGTCGAGTAAACCGCATATCGGCAACACCTACGAAGCGGTATTAGCGGACTCGATTGCAAGATTTAAGCGTGGTCAGGGGTACGACGTGTTTTTCCAAACGGGTACCGACGAACACGGTCAGAAGATTGAGGAAAAAGCAAAAGCCAAGGGCGTATCCCCAAAAGAATATGTTGACGGGGTTGCAAAAGAGATAAAAGACATTTGGGATTTGATGGGGGTTTCTTACGATAAGTTTATAAGAACGACCGATATTGACCACGAAAAGCAAGTTCAAAAGATTTTCAAAAAACTCTACGAGCAGGGGGATATTTATAAGGGTTCATACGAAGGCTGGTACTGTACCCCTTGCGAATCTTTTTGGACGGAAAGTCAACTTGTTGACGGGAAATGCCCAGACTGCGGGAGAGAAGTTAAAAAGGCAAAGGAAGAAGCATACTTTTTTAAGATGAGCAAGTATGCCGACAGACTCTTAAAATATTACGACGAACATCCGGAGTTTATTTTACCCGTATCACGTAAAAACGAAATGGTAAACAATTTCTTAAAACCGGGGCTTCAAGATTTATGCGTTTCGAGAAGTACGTTTAAGTGGGGTATCCCCGTTGACTTTGACGACAAGCACGTCGTTTACGTTTGGCTTGACGCTTTAACTAATTATATCACGGGTATCGGGTACGACGTTGACGGAAATAACGGCGAAAACTTTAACAAGTTCTGGCCTGCCGACGTTCATATTATCGGTAAGGATATTATAAGATTCCATACGATTTACTGGCCTATATTTTTAATGGCACTTTCGGTTCCGCTTCCAAAAAGAGTTTACGGACACGGTTGGTTGCTTCAAGACGGCGGAAAGATGAGTAAAAGTAAGGGTAACGTTATTTACGCTGATGACCTCGTTAAGTTCTTCGGAAAAGACGCCGTAAGATATTACGTTTTAACTGCAATGCCACAGGATAACGACGGACTGATTTCTTGGGAAAGCATAATCGAAGTTATAAACAGCGCACTTGCAAACGTTTACGGTAACCTTGTTTCACGTACCGTTGCCATGGCAAACAAGTATTTTTCGGGCAAGGTTTTAAGAACGGGTGCTACCGATAGCGTTGACAAAGAATTAAAAGAAGTTTGTGTCGGTGCATATAAAAAGGTTTGCGACAAAATGCAAGACTTTAAGGTTGCCGACGCTTTGGAAGAAGTTTTTGCGGTATTCCGCCGTGCAAATAAATATATCGACGAAACGATGCCGTGGGCGCTTAGTAAAGACCAAACGAAAAAGAATAGACTCGAAGAAGTTTTATATAACCTTTTGGAAGCGATTTCAATCGGTAACTCTCTTTTAATTCCGTTTATGCCCGATACGGCAAATAAGACGGCAGGTATTATCGGTAAGCAAATTCGTGCTTTCGATACTCTCGATAAATTCGGGTTAGACGGTGAATTTTCGGTAAGCCCTAGCCCTGAAATGTTATTTGCGAGAATAGACGCAAACGCTATGATGATGGAAATTAACAAAATGATTGAAAGCAGAATGCCGAAGGAAGAAAAGGCACAAGACAATAAGGAAGTTAAAACGCACGACCACAGCGAAAAACCGCAAATCGAGTTTGACGAGTTTTCTAAAGTGGAACTTAAAGTCGGACTTGTTACGGCTTGCGAAAAGGTTGAAAAGAGCAATAAACTACTTAAGCTTACGATTAAACTCGGCGACGAAACGAGAACGGTCGTTTCGGGAATCGCCAAGACGTATTCACCAGAGTATATGGTTGGTAAAAAACTCGTTATGGTAACCAACTTAAAGCCCGTTAAACTTTGCGGTATTGAAAGTCAAGGTATGATTGTTTGTGCCGAAAACAACGAAGGAAAAATTTCCTTCTTGTCGCCAGAAACGGATATCGAAGACGGAAGTCCTATTTTTTAAGATGTTTATCGATACGCATTGTCATATTGACGACGAAAAATTAAACGCTAAAGATTCGGTCGTCGAAAACATGAAGAATAATAACGTTAAAATCGCAATCAATATGGGTTGCGATTTAACTTCTTCAAAGGTTTCGAAGGAGCTTTCAAAAAAGTATAACGAAATATATTTCGGTGCGGGCGTTCACCCCGAAAACGTTTCTTTTGTTAAAGGTGGGGACTTAAAAAAAATCGAAGAAATGTTCGGCGACTATAAGTGCGTTGCCGTCGGGGAAATAGGACTTGACTACCATTACGAGCCTTTCGATAAAAACAAGCAGATTGAAATTTTCGTTGAGCAGTTATCTCTTGCGAAAAAATATAATTTACCCGTAAGTATTCATTCACGTGATTCGACGGGAGATATGATGGAAATTTTAAGAAGCAATCGTGATCTTATAGTCGGTGGCGTTATGCATTGTTTTTCGGGGTCAAAAGAAACGGCAAAAGAACTTATAAACTTGGGGCTTTGTATCGGCTTTGGCGGAACGCTTACTTTTAAAAATTCAATAAGTGCCGTCGATTGCGCAAAATATCTTCCGCTTGAATATATTTTGACCGAAACCGATTCGCCTTACCTTGCGCCAGTACCTTTTAGGGGAAGTGTGAACGAACCGAAGAACGTAAAATACGTTGCCGAAAAGTTGGCGGAAATAAAGGGCGTCGGCATAGAAAAAATCGAAGAACAAATCGAGATAAACACAAGGCGTGTTTTTAATAAAATAAAATAATGGAAAAGAACTTAAAACAACTTTTAATTAAATACGGCTTTTCTTTTAAAAAGGCGTACGGTCAGAACTTTTTAACTGACACCGACTTGCTTGACGACATCGTAAAGAAGTCGGGCGTAAAGGATAACGATACCGTTTTGGAAATCGGTTGCGGTGCGGGTGCGCTTACCTTTTCGCTTGCAAAAAAAGCCAAAAAAGTCGTGGGGTACGAAATCGACACGACGTTAAAACCCTTACTTTCGGAAACCGTCGGGGGTTTGAATAACGTTGAAATCGTTTACCGAGATATAATGAAAGATAACCTTATTGACGTCGAAAAAAAACTCGGCGACAGTTACATTATGGTTGCAAACCTTCCGTATTATATTACCACGCCTATCGTTATGAAGTTTATTGAAAATTCAACCAAGATAAAATCGCTTGTGATTATGGTGCAGGAAGAAGTGGCAAAAAGGTTTTCGGCTTTGCCTGGGACAAGCGATTACGGTGCTGTAACCGTGGGCATAAATCTTCGTGGCAAAGGGGAAATTATTAAAAGAGTAGGGCGTGAAATGTTTACTCCTATGCCGAACGTTGATTCTGCCGTCGTTAAAATCGATATCGATAACGAAAAATATTCGGACGTGGACTTTATAAGAGTGCGTGATGCCGTTAAATGTGGGTTTTTAAGCAGAAGAAAAATGCTTGTTAATAACGTTATGAATTATTATAAAGTAGATAGAAAGACTGCCGAGAGTATTTTAAGTGATGCCGATATTTCGCCAGACAAGCGTGGCGAAACGCTGTCCGAAAAAGACTATATCCGTTTAGCCGAAAGCGTTAAAAAATTTAGGGGATAAAATGAAACAGACGATTGTACTTGCAAGTTCGAATAAGCATAAGTTAAAAGAAATTCAAGACATATTAACCGACTTTAATATCTTGCCTTGTTCTGCTCTCGGGTTTACGGGTGAGATTATTGAAAACGGAACGACCTTTTACGAAAATGCTTTAATTAAGGCAAAGGCGGTTTCACTTGCGCTCGGCGTTCCTGCACTTGCCGATGACAGTGGGCTATCGGTCGAAGCGTTAAACGGAGAGCCGGGGATATATAGTGCAAGGTATGCAGGCGACGGCATCGATAGACATAATTGCGAACTTGTTCTTGAAAAAATGAAAGGGAAAAGTAATCGTAAGGCGGAATTTACTTGCTGTATGGTGTACTATGAACCGAACGGTAAAATCCTTTCCGCAACGGGGAAATCATATGGCCACATAACGGAAGACTTTGAAGGCGAAAACGGTTTTGGATACGACCCGATATTTTTTAACGATAAACTAGGGCGTTGCGTCGGACTTTGCACGGAAGAAGAAAAGAACTCCGTAAGTCATAGATTCGAAGCACTTATGAAAATAAAAGAACTGCTTAAAAATAAATAAAACAAATTCGGCTATTATCTTGACTTTTTTTATTCTTATGGGTATAATAGCCATAGTTTTGCGGGTATGGCGGAACTGGCAGACGCGATAGACTTAGGATCTATTTCGAGAGAGTGGGGGTTCAAATCCCTTTACCCGCACCAAAAAAAAGACCTTTCGGGGTCTTTTTTTTTGGTGCGAAAAGGTAAAGGGATTTGAATAGGGAGCCAGCAACTTTGTTGCGTGTTTGCCGAAGGCAAAAAAACAGTTCGGTGAACTGTTTTGCGGGTATGGTCGCCATAGAAGCAAATCCCCGAAATTGATTGTTGATAAAAACTGCGTGTAATTTTTTTAAGAAAAATTGACAAAAAGCAGTTCGTTTTGAACTGCTTTTTGTTTTTGGTTTTTAATCGAAATCGTAATATTCGTCTTCATCACATATATGGCAATACTTTTTCGGGTCTTTTTTGGTGTAAACCGTTACCGTGCTGTTCTTTTTGAAATGACGATAAGAAAAACTCGTATAATTCTTTCCGTCGATTTCTACGACGACTTTATACACGATGACCGTTGGTCTGTTCCCAACCGTAGTTCTGGAACTTTGCGTACAGGTAACGACTTTTGCCGTATGTTTTATGCAATCCTTCGTCGGGGGTTTAAGGTGTATCTTTTGACGAATAACAACCTTAATAACGAGAGTAAGACAGCAAACAATGAATCCCAAAGCCCCTAAAATCCCGACCGTTTCGTTATTACCGAGTCCGCCGAAAAAGAATCCGACGAAAAAGAAAACAAGCATAAGAATTAAAAGTACCGTGTCAAAAACCTTACTCGGTTTCTCGTGCTTTGACGCTTCTTTTTCTTCTTCGTAGCCTATTTTATTTACTTCCCATTCTTCTTTTAAGGCACTTTTGATTTCGGAAAATTTTGCCTTTTTCCCGTCAATAAAGTTCTTTGACGAAGAATAATCGGTTGACGAACCGCTTGAAAATAAATCGTTATCTTCGTCGAAGAAACTATTTTCACTTGTTGATTTTCGTTCTTTTTTTTCTTCTTCCATGATTTTCCCTAAATAAGTTTTATAAATTATAACATACTTAAAATAATAAATCAACGTAAGGGCGACTTAAAAATAAAAAACTGTTGCCTTTTTAAAATATATATTTTATAATATATTGGAATATTTTGAATTAAAAAAGCAAAAATAAAGCAATATGGAATATCGTGAATTCGACTTACAATCTAAATACAGTCCGACGGGGGACCAACCGCAAGCGATTGAAAAATTGACCGAAGGAATACGTGACGGATTAAGAACGCAAGTTCTTTTGGGCGTTACGGGTTCGGGCAAAACCTTTACTATGGCAAACGTTATTAAAAATTGCAATAGGCCTGCACTCGTTATCGCACACAATAAAACTCTTGCCGCACAACTTTGCAACGAATTCAGAGAGTTTTTCCCGAACAACAGGGTTGAATTTTTCGTTTCTTATTACGATTATTATCAACCGGAAGCGTATATTCCGAGTACCGACACTTATATAGAAAAAGACTTATCGATAAACGACGAAATCGATAAACTTCGCCACTCGGCGACCTGTTCGCTTGCCGAAAGAAGCGACACAATCGTCGTTGCGTCGGTTTCTTGCATTTACGGTCTTGGCGCACCCGAAGAATATTATAGGCTTGCTTTGTCGCTTCGACCGAACACCGATATTTCGCCGAACGAACTTATGCGAAGGCTCGTTGCAATTAATTATACAAGGCGGGACGTGGACTTTTCACGTTCGTCGTTCAGGGTACGTGGGGATACCGTGGATATTTTCCCGTCGGCAAACACCGAAATATTTATAAGAGTCGAATTTTTCGGGGATACTATCGATAGGATATGTGAAGCCGAATTTGTTTCGGGTAACGTTATCTCCGAACTTAACCACGCAGTAATTTTCCCTGCAAGCCATTACGCCGTCGGGGAAGAAAAATTAAAGAACTCTCTTTCGATGATTGTTGCCGATAAAGAAAAGGAAGTAAAGGCGTTTAACGAAAGAGGAAAACTTATCGAGGCACAAAGATTATCGGAACGTACGAATTACGACCTTGAAATGATAAACGAAATCGGGTTTTGTAAGGGCATCGAAAATTACAGCAGGTATTTTGACGGAAGAAATCCCGGTGAACCGCCTTACACCCTATTAGATTATTTCCCCAAAAATTTTATAACTTTTATCGACGAGTCGCACATGACGATTCCGCAAATCGGTGCAATGTATAACGGGGACAGGTCGAGAAAGACGAGTCTTGTCGAATACGGATTTCGGCTAAAATCGGCTTACGACAACAGACCGCTTACGTTTGACGAATTTGATGAACGTGTGGGGCAAATGATTTGCGTTTCGGCAACCCCCGCAAGCTACGAACTTTCAAAGGCAGGTCAAGTCGTTGAACAGTTGATACGTCCTACGGGGCTTATTGACCCCGAAGTTACGGTTAAGCCCACCAAAAACCAAATAGATGACTTGCTTAAAGAGATTAACGCTACGGTAAAAAACGGCGGTAGGGTGCTTGTTACCACGCTTACGAAAAAAATGGCGGAGAGTTTAACCGAATACTTAAAAGAAGCGGGCGTACGTGTAAGATATATGCACAGCGATATAGACACGATGGAGAGAATCGAAATCGTTCAAGGACTTCGTGCGGGAGAATTTGACGTACTTTGCGGTATTAACCTTTTGCGTGAAGGACTTGATTTGCCCGAAGTCAAACTCGTTTCTATACTCGACGCCGATAAGGAAGGATTTTTAAGAAGCGAAACTTCGCTTATTCAAACGATAGGGCGTGCCGCAAGAAACGCCGAAGGCAGAGTTATTATGTACGCCGACAATATGACGGGCAGTATGAGTAGGGCGATAAACGAAACGGAGAGAAGAAGAAAAATTCAGTCCGATTACAATAGGGCGCATAACATTACGCCGAAGACGATAATTAAAGAAATCGTAAACACGCTTGAAATTACCAAAAAGGTTGATAGAACAAAGGACGTGAAGAAAGCCGATATCCCGCAGGAAATCGAAAAACTCAAAGGGCTACTTAAAATTGCGTCTGGTAATTTGGAGTTCGAAAAGTGTATCGAAATTCGTGATACGATAGCGAAACTTAAAGCAAAAATGAGAAAGTAATATGAAAGAATTGATTATTAAAGGTGCGAGAGAAAACAACTTAAAAAACATTTCTCTTAAAATTCCACGAGATAAACTCGTCGTATTTACGGGGCTTTCCGGTAGCGGTAAGTCCACTTTGGCGTTCGATACCATTTACGCCGAAGGGCAACGCAGGTACGTCGAAAGTTTATCAAGTTATGCAAGAATGTTCTTGGGACAAATGGAAAAGCCCGACGTTGACCTTATCGAAGGATTGTCGCCGGCTATTTCAATCGACCAAAAAACGACGTCGCACAACCCACGTTCAACGGTGGGAACGGTAACCGAGATTTACGATTACTTCAGACTTTTGTTTGCAAGAGTGGGCGTTCCGCATTGTCCTGAGTGCGGAAAGGAAATTAAAAAACAGACGGTTGACGATATCGTTGACAGAATTATGGAATACAAAGAAGGTACGAAAATTTTAGTCAATGCACCCGTCGTCCGTGGTAAGAAGGGAGAATATCAAAAGAACTTCGAAGGGTATAAAAAGAGCGGTTACGTCAGAGTGGAAGTTGACGGCGTAGTTTACGATCTTTCCGAAGAAATTAAACTCGATAAGAATAAAAAGCACAACGTAAGCGTCGTTATCGACAGACTCGTTGTTAAACAAGGTATTGAAAAAAGACTTAACGACAGTATTGAAACGGCGATTAAACTTGCCGACGGACTTGTCGTTATCAAAAAGACGGAAGAATCAACCGAAACGCTTTTTTCGACCAAGTACGCTTGTCCCGATTGTGGAATAAGTATCGAAGAAATCGAACCGAGATTATTTTCTTTTAACAGTCCTTTCGGGGCTTGTCCCGACTGCACGGGGCTCGGTTATAAAAACGAGATTGACCCCGACCTTATCGTTAAGGATAAAAACCTTACCCTTCGTGAAGGGGCAATGAGCGTCGTCGGGTGGAACTTGGAAAGCGGTAAGATTGCCGAAATGTCCTTTGCTTCGCTTGCAAAACATTACGGGTTCAGTATCGATACGCCGGTTAAAGATTTGCCCGAGAGAATAGTAAACATTTTGCTATACGGCAGTGGCGAAGAAAAAATCCACATGTATTATCACACCAAGACGTTTACGACCGAATACGATTCGAAGTGGGAAGGCATCATTCCGAATCTCCGTCGTAAATACCGAGAAACAACGAGTGAGTGGTCAAAGGCGGAAATCGAGAAGTACATGAAGATACGCCCTTGTGAAACTTGCCACGGTCAAAAACTCAAAAAAGAAGCACTTGCGGTAACCGTCGGCGGTAAAAACATTACCGAGCTTACCGAGATGTCGGTCGTTAAACTTTTGGAATTTATCGAAGGAATTAAACTCGGAAATACCAACACTTTGATAAGTGCGCCTATCGTAAAGGAAATCAAGGCAAGACTTAATTTCCTTAAAGACGTAGGTCTTGGATATTTAACGCTTGCACGTTCGGCACAATCGCTTTCGGGCGGTGAGGCACAGAGAATACGTTTGGCAACGCAGATAGGTAGCGGGCTTACGGGTGTACTTTATATTTTGGACGAACCGAGTATCGGGCTTCACCAAAGAGATAACTGTAAACTCTTAAACACGTTGAAGCACCTTCGTGATCTCGGGAACACGCTTATCGTCGTCGAGCACGACGAAGATACCATGCGCAGTGCCGACTATATCGTCGATATAGGTCCAAAGGCAGGCGTTCACGGCGGTGAAGTGGTTGCGCAGGGAAGTATTGAAAACATTATGAACGAGCCTCGTTCGATAACGGGCGACTACCTTGCCGGGAGAAGAAAAATCGAAGTACCGTCGTGTAGAAAACAACCCGACGGCAGATGGCTTTGGGTTAAGGGCGCAAGACAAAACAACTTAAAAAATATCGACGTAAAAATTCCCGTCGGGCTTTTCACGGCAATAACCGGCGTTTCGGGTAGCGGGAAAAGTTCACTCGTAAACGAAATAATTTTGCCTAAACTCTCAAATGAGCTAAACAAGTCGAAAATGGTCGGCGGTAAATTTGACGATATTGAAGGAATCGATTATTTCGATAAAGTTATTGCCATTGACCAGTCGCCGATAGGCAAGACGCCGAGAAGTAACCCCGCAACTTACACAGGTGTTTTCGGGGCGATAAGAGAACTTTTTTCTCAAACTCCGGACGCAAAGGAAAGGGGGTATTCGGCAGGCAGGTTTTCGTTTAACGTGTCGGGCGGGAGATGTGAAAACTGCGAAGGCGACGGCATAATTAAAATCGAGATGCACTTCCTTCCCGATATTTACGTTCCTTGCGAAGTATGTAAGGGTAAACGTTATAACAGGGAAACGTTACAGGTAAAGTATAAGGGTAAAAATATTGCCGACGTTTTGGATATGACGGTTGACGAAGCGTGCGAATTTTTTGAACCCGTTACTTCCATTTACAACAAGATAAAGACGCTTAAAGAAGTGGGACTCGGCTATATTAAGTTAGGTCAGAGCTCGACGACGCTTTCGGGTGGCGAGGCGCAAAGGGTAAAACTTGCAACCGAACTTTCAAAGCGTTCAACGGGTAAAACTCTTTATATCCTTGACGAACCGACGACGGGGCTTCACTCTTACGACGTCGATAAACTTTGTAAGGTGCTTTATAAACTTCAAGAAAACGGTAACACGATTTTGGTTATCGAACATAATCTTGACGTCATTAAACTTGCCGATTATATTATCGACCTTGGTCCCGAAGGTGGGGACGAGGGCGGGCAAATCGTTGCTGTCGGTACGCCCGAAGAAGTGGTAAAAAACCAAGCAAGTTACACGGGGCAGTTCTTAACAAATTACTTAAAAAAGTAAATTTTTAATTAAAAGGGAATACTATTAAGAAAGGAAACGAAAAAAAGTTTCCTTTTTTTTAAAATAAAAAAGGGTTTTATTAAAAAAAATTGTATTACAATATGTACGATAAATTTAAAAAGAGAAATATAAGACAATGAAAGATAAAACGATAAAAATCGAACAGATGTTTTTATCCCCTTTTGCATTTAAGTCAACGGACACTGTCGGAAGGGAAAGGGCGGAACAGCCTTGCCCTATGCGTACCGAATTTCAACGTGACAGAGATAGAATAATTCACAGTAAGGCGTTTAGGCGACTTAAAAATAAGACGCAAGTTTTCTTTGCGCCCGAAGGCGACCATTATAGGACAAGACTTACCCATACCCTTAACGTGGCACAGGTTGCAAGAGCAATCGCAAGGGCGTTATCTCTCAACGAAGATTTAACCGAAGCCATAGCCTTAGGACACGATTTGGGGCATACCCCGTTTGGGCATTCGGGCGAAAGAATTTTATCACGCCTTAATCCGAAGGGCTTTCAGCACAATATTCAGTCGGGTAGAGTCGTTGATATATTAGAGGGGGACGGGAAAGGTCTTAACTTAACCCGTGAAGTCGTTGACGGAATAGTTAACCACAAGGTTTCTTGCGTGCATAACACGTTAGAAGGTAAAGCCGTTTCCGTTGCCGACAGAATCGCTTATATAAATCACGATATAGACGACGCCATTGCGGGCGGTTTTATTTCGGCAAAGGACTTACCGAAAGAGGCAATAAAACTTTTGGGCGAAAAGTCAAGCCAAAGAATTAACACTATGCTTTATTCCATTTGGAAAACTTCCGAAGGAATAAACGACGTTAAGATGGGGGACGACGTTGCCGAGGCTTCCGAAACGCTCCGTGATTTTTTACTCGAAAGAGTTTATAACGATAAAAGAATATACGCCGAAGAGGAAAGGGCAAGCAGAATGTTTTCCTGCCTTTACGATTTTTTTAAGGTTAGCCCCGAACAAATGCCGGAGTTTTATTACGGATTGTTGAATAATTACGATATCGATACCGTCGTTTGCGACTACATATCTTCTATGTCGGACGGGTATGCGATAAAGATTTTTAACGAGTTTTTTATTCCGAATACTTGGAAATTATAATTTAGGTAAATAATGAAAGGTTTTGACGCAAAGTTTATTGAAGAACTTAAAGACAAAAACGATATCGTTGAAGTTACCTCGAAGTACGTTGCACTTACGCAACGTGGTACGAACTTTTGGGGGAGATGCCCTTTTCACCATGAAAAGACGGCTTCTTTTTGCATAAACCAAATCGGACAATATTATTACTGTTTCGGTTGTCATAAGTCGGGGGACGTTATCAGTTTGGTTATGGAACTCGAATCGCTCGACTTTAACGATGCGGTAAAGTTTTTGGCGGAAAAGGCTAAAATACCGTTACCCGAAATTAAATACGACGACGAGAAAGTAAAAGCCCAAAAACAATTAAAAGAGCGTGTGCTTTCGCTGTTAAAAGACAGCGCAAAGTATTACGTCGAAACCTTGCGTTCCGGTAGGGCTGACGATTACGTTAATTACGCAGTCGGGCGTGGACTTACGGACAGTACGCTTATTAAGTTCGGTATCGGTGCGTCGATTGATTACCACGGACTTGTTAACCGTTTGCGTTCATTAGGTTATACTTATGAAGAAATGGTGGAAAGCGGTGCGGTAGGTAAATCGAGTAAAGACGGTATGGACAATTATTACGACGCACTTGCAAACAGACTTATTATTCCCGTTATCGACCGGTTCAACAACGTCGTTGCTTTTTGCGGAAGAATTATCGACAACCGTAAAGACGTCGGCAAGTACGTCAATACGAGAGAAACAATGGTATTTACGAAAGGTAAAACGCTGTTTAATATCAACAACCTTAAAAAACTGAAAAACGAACAAGGGCTTGACAGTATCATTATGGTTGAAGGGCATATGGACGTTATCTCTATGGTGCAAGGCGGGATATGTAACGTCGTTGCAAGCATGGGTACGGCACTTACCAAAGACCAAGCAAGAATGTTAAAGCGATATACGGATAAAATTTTTATAAGTTACGACGATGATTTTGCAGGACAAAAAGCGACGATACGTGGGCTTGATATTTTATCCGAAGAAGGACTTGACGTTAAAATCGTTATTTTGCCCGACGGTATGGACCCTGACGACGTCGTTAAAAAACTCGGTGCGGACGAGTATAGAAAGTGTTTAAGTAACGCTATGCCTCTTATTGATTTTAAGCTTCACGTTTTGGAAAAGACGTTTGATATAAATTCGGTTGACGGCAAGCGTAAATACACGACCAACGCAATTAAAGTTATAAGGGAAAGCGGTTCGCCTACCGAACAGGAAGATTTGCTTAAAGCGGTAAGGGACAAGACAGGTTTTACCTTTGAAGCGTTAAAGAGAGAACTTTATGAAGGGGAAGTCGTTGCGCCTGTTAAACCCGAAGTAAAAGCCGAATTCGACGACGACTCGGGCGATAAAAACACGATGGCAACGAGATTTATTCTCTATTCGATTTTATCGGGAAAGGATTACGCAAAGGAATTGGATATAGGTACGGTTGAATTTGATTTGCCCATACATATTTCGATAAAGGAATACATCGAGTCCTGTCAAAAAGAGAATAAAATTCCGAAAATTTCCGACCTTTACGAAGTTGCTGACGACGTAAACCAAACGGAAATCGGTCGTATTGCGGGGCTGGAAATAGGAAATTCAAGTAAGGACTTTGACGAAAAACAATATTTTTACGATTGTGTTAAGTCGTTAAGAATAAACAAAATAAACAACAAACTTAAAATGTTGACGGAACTTTTCAGTCAGGAAACCGACACCGAAAAGCGCAGGGAACTCGCAAAAGAAATGAACGTTCTTTTGACGGAAAAAAATACGGTTTTAAGATAACCATTGTTTAAGGAGATAAAAATGGAAGAGATTGATGTTAACTTCGACACCAAAGAAGACGAAGCACTTATAAAAGAACATTTTCAGGAGATTATCGAGGTCGTAGGCGATGTCGTTTTGGAATACAAGTCCCGTGGGAGCATTACGACAGACGCACTCTTTGATAAACTCGAAAAATATCAGGTAACACCTAACGAACTCGAAGACGTTTACAAGATGTTCGAACAGGCAGGTATCAAAGTTATTAACGAGTACGAAAAAGACAGGGAATTTTACGACCAACTTTTAAAAGAAGTCAGTATGGACGACCCTGTCAAAATGTACCTTAAAGATATAGGTAAAGTTCCGCTTTTGCAACCCGACGAAGAAACCGAACTTGCAAAACGTATGATGGACGGAGACGAAAACGCAAAGCGACTTTTGTCAGAAGCCAACCTCCGTTTAGTCGTTTCCATAGCAAAACGTTATATGGGACGCGGTATGCACTTTTTGGATTTGATTCAAGAAGGCAATTTGGGGCTTATGAAGGCTGTTGAAAAATTCGATTATCAAAAAGGATTTAAGTTTTCAACGTATGCAACGTGGTGGATTCGTCAAGCCATAACCCGTGCTATTGCCGACCAGGCAAGGACCATTCGTATCCCCGTTCACATGGTTGAAACGATAAATAAACAAATAAGAGTTTCGAGAAGATTGCTCCAAGAACTCGGCAGAGAACCGACCCCCGAAGAAATTGCCAAAGAGATGGGTGTAACGGAAGAGAGAGTCCGTGAAATTCAAAAGATAGCACAAGACCCCGTTTCGCTCGAAACGCCTATCGGTGAAGAAGAAGACAGTCACTTGTCCGATTTTATCGAAGACGAAGGAAGTGCCGCACCTACCGATGCCGTTTCTTCGACGATGTTAAAAGAACAGCTTTTGGGCGCACTCGGTTCGCTTACGCCGAGAGAAGAAAAAGTTTTGCGTCTTCGTTACGGGCTTGACGACGGCAGACCGAGAACTTTAGAAGAAGTCGGTAAAGAGTTTAACGTTACCCGTGAACGTATAAGACAAATCGAAGCAAAGGCACTTAAAAAACTTCGCCACCCGAGCAGGTCTAAACGCCTTAAAGATTTTCTCGACTGATGAAAAAAAGATTACAAATAATTTTCGACAATATTCCGAGATCGAAAACGTTTGCCGATATAGGCTGTGATCACGGATATATTGCGAAGGAAATGCTGACAAGCAATAAATGCGATTCAGCCGTTATTTCCGACATTTCGGAAAAATGTTTGAAAAAGGCAAACAATTTGCTTGCCGATTACATAAAATTAAATAGAGTAAGAAGTGTTTTGTCCGACGGATTTAACGGGTTTTACGAAAATGAAAAACCCATTGTCGTCGATACTGCGCTTATTGCCGGTATGGGCGGAAACGAAATTTGCGACATACTCGGTAACGCCGAAAAATCAAGTTATCCGTTGCCTACGTGTCTTGTGCTTCAACCGATGAAAAATTGCGAAAGGGTAAGAACTTTTTGTGTCGGAAAGGGCTATAAAATCGTAAAAGATTTCGTCTTTTCCGCCGTCAATAAGTATTACGACTTGTTAGTGCTTGTAAAAGGAAAGGATACGCTTACCGAAGCCGAAATAAAGTACGGCAGAGATAATCTTAAATATAAAAGTGCCGACTTTATAAATAGGCTTACCGAAAGGAAAAAAATTCTTAATTCGGCACTTGAAAGTCAAAACATAAGCGAAGAATCAAAGAAAAAAATAATAGACGAGATAGGGGAAATCAATGATGTTATCGTTAAATAGTTTTTTTTCTACGTTAGATAGTTATGCACCCTTGCTTTTCAGCAAACAAATGATTGAAAAGGGAGAGTACGATAATAGCGGTATAATAGTAAGAAGCCATGAAGAAGTTAATAAAGTCCTTTTTACCCTTGACCTAACGGAAGGTGCGGTAAAAAGAGCGAAAAAAATCGGGGCGGATACAATTTGCACTCATCACCCCGCAATTTATACTCCGATAAAAAATCTTTCCGTTGCCGATACGACGACGAGTGCGGTTTTGCTTGCCGTTAAATACGATATGAACGTTATTTCGATGCACTTAAATCTCGACGTTGCAGACAGGGGAATCGATTACTGTTTGGCAAAAGGACTCGGCGCAGAGAGTTACAAAATCGTTTCTTTATTAAACGGTGTTCAAGGGTACGGTAGAGAATTTGCCGTTTTGCCTACAAAACTTTCAGACTACGTTAAAGCAATAAAAAAAGAGTTCGGCTCACGCAAAATTATTTGTTACGGCAAAAAAACCGATTTCGTAAAAGTTGTGGCGTCATTTTGCGGTGGTGGATACGACCACGCACTCGAATACGTTAAAGAAACGCCGAAGGCAGATACAATCGTAACGTCCGATGCACCGCATCACGTCTTAAAAGAACTTTTGGATAACGGCAAAAAGGTTATTATTCTTCCGCATTACGTATCGGAAGTATATGGATTTATTAAGTATTACGAACATATATCTACCGTCTTAAAAAACAGGGCGGAATGTGTGTTTTACGATGATAAGAAAATGAGATAAAAGGAGAATACGAGATGATAAAAGAATTACTCGCATACCAAGAAACGGACAAGCTTCTTCGTGCAATCGAGGTTGAATTGTCAAACAGCGAAGAGAGAAAAAAGATGCTTTATTCCAAAAAGTTTTTGGAATCAGCACCCGAAACGCTTGAAAAACTTGAAAACAAGTCGAACGAGATTATGGCTGTTTACGAAAATTTGCGCATAGAAAAGGAAAAACTCGGCGAACAGGAAACCGAGATTGAAAAAGCTATGGAAACCGCTGACGAAAACGGGGTTAATTACCTTTTGAAAAAGTCGGAAGAATTGATAAACAGAATTAAAAATCTCGAAGAAACGAGTGCCAAGATTTTGTCGGACGCACAATCGGTTATAAAAGAATACGCCGACACGAAAACGAGATATAAACAGGAAAAAGATTCGTTTGAAGAGAATAAGGAAAAGTATTCAAAATTAAAAGAAAGCAAACAAGAAGAAGTCGATAAAATAAAAGCCGAACTTGATAAACTTTCCAAAAAAGTCGATAAAGATTTGATGGAAAAATATTTGGAAAAAAGGAACGGAAAAGATAGCAAATTTTTCCCGATTTTATACGAAGTAAGCGGTGGCGTTTGTGGTGCGTGCAACATGGAACTGTCTATGGAAGAACTTTCAAAACTTAAAAACGGACAGATTATCGAGTGCTATCAATGTAGGCGACTGTTATATAAGAGCGTAGAGTAACCCTAATTAAACGAAAGGGGAAACGGGTACGGTAATCCGTTTTCCCTTTTTTTATTTTAAACTGAAAATATTTACTTTAAATATAAAAAGTTAAAAAAAACCATTGTAAAAAAAAGTTGTTTTTGGTATAATATGTATGACGAATTATTATGGGGAGAATTGTGGTGAACAGTTTTGGCAGAAAAACGAATAAAGGAGATTCACAGTCCGTATTCACGAAGGAAACTTTCGGGGTGGCACTTATTATTTTTGCTACTCTTTCTTTGGTATGCTTGATTACCGGTTCGAAAGTCTTTTCTCTCCCGGGTAAATATATTCAAGGATTTTTGCTCGGCGTTTTCGGTTATTTTGCATATATCCTCGAAGGTATTTTGTTTATTTTCGGTGTAAAGATGATTACGGGTAAAAACCTTTCCGTCTTTGATAAAAAAGGGAAAGTTTTTTTTGTTCTTTCGGGGGTTTTTGCCGTTTGCTTGTTACACGCAATTTCGACTAATTCACTAACCGACTTGTCTTTCGGGGATTATTTGACGGCTTTATATAAAAGCGGGTTTTCGGTCGATTCAAAAGCATCGTTCGGCGGAGTTTTATATGGGCTTATCGTGTACTGGGTTGTGTCGGCGATATCCTTTGTCGGCAGTTATGCGGTCTTCGGGCTTACGTGCGCCCTATCTATTTACGGGCTTGTTCGTTCGACGATAACGTATAATAAAGAAGGCACGGCGAATAACCACATTAAAAGTTCTTACGTAAAGGACGCACGTGTCGATACGAACAGCGCTCCCGTACCTTTTAACACGGAATTGTCGGAGAGTATCGACGAGGTAAAAGATTATCCCGTTTCTGGCGTGGATTTCAGTGTTCAAGCGGAAAACAAACCAAGGCAAAAACTTTTTATCGGAGAAGGAACGGAATTTGCGCTTAAAAGCAAAAGAGAAATAAAGCGTGATGAAAATTTCGACGGATTGAAAATTTCGTCCGACGGGAATAGCCTTGGCATTGCCAGAACGGAAAACACTTATCGCAGAGAATATACCGAAGAAATGGAAAGCAAACTCCGTTATATCACTACGCCTGCCGAAATTGATTTGTCGGCGACGCTCGGTGATAAATATAAGCCGAAAACCGACGATTCTGTTAAGGTATCGAAAACCATTCCGTTTGATAAAGGCGTTAAGAACGTCGGCGTGGATATTCCGCTTTACAATCACGACGAAAGTTCGCAAATAAAAACGGATAACGTGGCTAACGAAATTACGAGTGAAGCGAATACGCACGCACAGTCCTTTGCCGACAGATATGCAAGTATCGATAACGTCGATGCAAATAGCGACACGTTAAAAGAAAAGATAAACTATGAACCGGTTGACAAGTCCGCTTTTGACGAACTTAAATCGAACGATGAAAACGGAAGAGAAGAAACGTTTGATTTTTCTCTTGTTAAAGACGAGAGTGTTGAAGAAGAAACGGAATTTATAGAAGAAGAGAATAAGGAAGTTGTTGAAGAAAAGGGCAATACGAGTAGTGTTAAAGACTTCTTTACGAAAGATGAAGGAAAAGATACCGATAAGGTTGATTTTTTTAAGGCTTTTGACGAAAAAAAATCAACCTACGAACAGCTTTCTTTTGACGAAAAAGATTACGAAGCAGACTTAGAAAAGGTAGCCGTCTCTCAAAGCGTAAAGGAAGAACCCGAAGAGGTCGTACCGATAAATAGGCCTTACTATAAACCTCCTATTTCGCTTCTTGAAACTTACGACGAAACGGCAAGGCCCGAACCTCACGAAGAACGTATGGAGATTATAAGAAAGACGTTGGAATCTTTCCATATTCCCGTTACGGTTGAAGATTACGACCAAGGTCCTACCATTACGAGATACGAAGTAAAAATGCCGATAGGTATTCAAGTTAAAAAGGTTATCGGGTATGAAGACGACCTTCGTATGTGGCTTTCGTCGAAAGACGGGGTCAGAGTCGAAGCACCTATTCCGGGGAAAAGTGTCGTCGGGGTTGAAGTTGCGAACGAGTATAAGACCAAAGTCGGGCTTCGTGCGTGCATGGAAGGGGTTAAAGCTCAATTTAAGGAAGGCTCGCTTATGTTTGCGCTCGGCAAAAACATTATCGGCGAGTGTATATTCGACGATTTGGCGAAAGGCCCGCACTACTTGGTTGCAGGTACGACGGGATCAGGAAAGAGTGTCTGCCTTAACATAATGATCGTAAGTATGATTATGCGTTATTCTCCCGAAGAATTAAGGTTGATTTTGGTTGACCCGAAGGGGAACGAATTTATACCTTACGAACATTTACCGCACCTTGTTATCGACGAGATTATTAAAGATTCAAAACGTGCAATAAGCGCTCTTAACTGGGCAAAGCAGGAAATGGACAGGCGTTACGATATGCTTGCCGAAGCAGGCGGTATAAGAGATATCGTCGAATATAATAAAATGGCTGAACGAAATGGCAATATCGCCAAGATGCCACGTATCGTTATTATCGTTGACGAGCTTTCAAACCTTATGGAAACGAACAAGAAGGAAATGGAAGCAAGGATATTGTCCATTGCACAAAAGGCAAGGGCTGTCGGTATTCACTTGGTTTTGGCAACGCAACGTCCGTCGGTTGACGTTATCACGGGGCTTATTAAGGGAAACCTTCCGTCACGTATTGCACTTAAAGTTACCAACTTTGCCGATTCAAGTACCATTATGGGTGGTGTCGGCGGAGCGGAAAAACTCTTGGGCAACGGCGATATGCTTTATAAAAACCTTACCATGGGTGATTACGAAAGATATCAGGGCGCATTTATCAGCGATAACGAAATATATAATATTACGAAATATATTAAAGACAACAATACGGCATACTTTAATAAGGATATGGCTGAATTCCTTGCTAACGAAGAAAAGGAAGACGAAGAAGAAGTTTCTAACGAAAGTACGGTTAAGACTTCTTCACCGAGTAGTGACGGAGATAATCTTTTAAGATTTGCTTTGGCACTCGGCGTCATGACGGGGACCATTTCAATATCTTACCTTCAACGCCGTTGTTCAATCGGCTTTGCACGTGCAGGTGCAACGGTTGACAAAATGGAAAGGGCAGGTTACGTTTCAAGGGGTGAAGGTGCAAAGGGCAGAAAGGTACTTATGACGAGAGAAGCCTTTATCGAAAAATACGGAATTACGCCTGAAAGTTTGGACTGGACTGAAGATGATAAAAAATAACGATATTAAAATCGGTGTTATCTCGCTTGGTTGTGATAAAAACAGAGTCGATACCGAAAAGATGTTATATATCTTAAAAGAAAGCGGATACACTTTAATGCAAGACGAAAGCGAAGCAGACGTTATTATTGTCAACACTTGTGCTTTTATCGAAAAGGCAAGAGAAGAAGCGATTGACACGATTTTATCGGTAGAAAAGAATAAAGAGAATAAAAAAATAATCGTAACGGGATGTTTACCGCAAAGGTTTATCGGCGAACTTTTCGATAATCTTACGGAAGTCGATGCCTTTTTGGGCGTATCGGATTACGATAAACTTCCTTCGGTTATCGAAAGGGTTATCGGTGGCGAAAGAGTAAACGCCGTCGGACAAGCAAAGGGAGAGTGCGGTAAGAGAAGGGTACTCACTACCGACGGGTACGCCTATCTTAAAATTGCCGACGGTTGCTCAAATCATTGTACATATTGTTTGATACCCTTTATTCGGGGGAAATACCGTTCGGTAAGCTTTTCCGATTTGATTGACGAAGCGAAGTCTTTGGGAAGGGTAAACGAACTGATTTTGGTTGCGCAAGACGTAACAAGGTACGGTGAAGACTTTACGCCGAAAAAGACTTTATGCGATTTAATCCGTGCGCTATCCGCTCTCGATAACGTGGAAGGAATAAGGCTTCTTTACTGTTATCCCGAAAACGTTACCGACGAACTTATTCACGAAATTGCGGTAAACGCAAAGATGATAAGATATCTCGATATACCTATGCAACACGCAGACGACAGAGTGCTTCGCCGTATGAACAGAAAAGGTACGTTTGACGGGTATATCTCACTTATCGGAAAATTAAAAAGAGAAATTCCGAATCTCGTTATCCGTTCGACTTTTATGACGGGTTTTTGCGGGGAAACGGAAGAAGAATTTAATACGCTCGTTAACTTTATCGAAAAGGCGCAACTTTTTAACGTCGGGTTTTTTGCATACAGCAGTGAAGAAGGAACGCCTGCGTTTAATTTGCCTGACGACGTGCCGACTTCGGTTAAAAAACGTAGGCTTAAAAAATTGTACGCCGTTCAAAAAAAGGTTGCGTCAAAACTTATGAAACAAATGGTCGGAAAATTTTTCACCGTTTTTGCCGAAGGGTTTGACGAACAAATGATTATGTATTACGGGCGTGCGTACTTTAACGCACCCGATGTTGACGGAAAGATTTATTTCTTTTCCAAAGACGAGGTCGAATATGGAAAAAATTATAACGTAAAGATAGTTAAGTCTGACGGCTACGACCTTTACGGAGAGAGGATATAATATGAACTTACCAAACAAATTGACACTTTTACGAATTATTATGATACCCGTGTTCGTTGCCGTTTTTTACATAACGGCAGTTCCGTACGGGTTTATGTTATCGGCAATAATTTTTGCGCTTGCCGCACTTACCGATTTTTTTGACGGTAAGATTGCAAGAAAATATAATCTCGTAACCGATTTCGGAAAATTTTTAGACCCTATCGCCGATAAGGTTTTAGTTTCGACGGCACTTATTATTTCACTTGTGCCACCGACGGGAGTCGTTATTTTGCCGTTCGGTTTCGTGGGGGCTATACTCGTTGCGACGATACTTGCAAGAGAATTTATTATAAGCGGTTTCAGGCTCGTTGCTTCAAATAAAAATATCGTTATTTCCGCCGACAAGACGGGTAAGATAAAGACTTTCTTTACTGACCTTACGATTCTTTTGATGTTAATAACCGCACAGTTTTCTTTTGAAGGAAACGGGGTCCTTAATTACGTTTCTTTCGGTTGCCTTATTGTATCGGCACTTTTAACGATAATTTCGGGCGTGTCGTATCTTGTAAAAAACAAACAGGTTATTGCGTCGAAATAGAATAAACGGCAAAAGTATGAAAAACTCCTTAATCGTTCTAAATGAAAATAAATCGGTTTTAGACGTTGATAAAAAAATAGTAAGCAAAGTAAGAGATGCCGACCTTGATTTTCTTTCCTTTTTCTCTTTTAATGCTAACGGCAAGGAAAATCTTTTGTCCGTAATTACTTCTTCGGGTTCGGACAATTTTCTTGTTTTTTCGTATAAACCACAAAGCCTTATTTCCCTTTTCGACGGTTATGAAAGAATAGACGACGACGGGTTTTTTACTATAAACGTAAACGGTAAAATCGTCATTATTTTATCTTGCGACTGCGAAGATTCGCTTAAAAAGGCAAAACGGAAATATTACGAAAGGCTTGTTTCGTTTAAGAATAAATTCGTTTTCAAGTTTTTCGGTAATTTTTACGAACTTGAAAAAACCATTCGGGACGCAAAAGAGAAAATATGCCCGAATTTAGAATACTTTATCGAAGAAAAAAACGGCGACCATCTCGTAAAGGTTTTCTTTCCGGAAAATAAAAATTGCGAATACGATAAAAGTGTCGCTACGGCGAGACAATATATTTATAAAATGCTTTCCGACAAAATTTACGCCGAGTTCGATACTACTTTGTCGGCACGTGTTTTCGACTTTTTAAAAGCAAAAAATAAAAGAATATCAACGGCGGAATCTTTTACCGGTGGCAGGGTTATAAATTCGGTTATCTCTAACGTCGGGGCGTCTGCTTACGTTAACGAGGGTGCGGTAACTTATAGTAACTACGCAAAACACAATAGGCTGGGCGTTTGCGCAGAAGATTTAAGTAGCGTCGGGGCGGTAAGTAGCGAAGTCGCTTTCCAAATGGCGAAGGGACTTTTGCTTGACGGGGCGTGTGATATCGCCGTCAGTACGACGGGGATTGCAGGGCCAAACAGCGACGATACGAATAAACCGGTGGGACTTTGCTATATCGGTGTCGGTATGCGTGACGGTATAGACGTATATAAATACAACTTGACGGGCGATAGAGAAGAAATAACGGAAACGGCAAAAAATATTGCGCTGTTTTTGTGTATAAAAAAATTAAAAAATATATAAGAGGAAGATAAATATGGATGAATCAAAAGCAAAAGCCCTTGACGGGGTTTTAGCCCAAATCGAAAAACAATACGGCAAAGGTGCTATTATGCGTCTTGGCGACGACGTAACGAGTCTTGACATACCCGTTTTGCCAACGGGTTGCTTGTCGCTTGACCTTGCAATCGGCGTAGGCGGACTTCCGAGGGGCAGGATTATAGAAATTTACGGGCCTGAATCTTCGGGTAAAACCACCGTTGCACTTTCGGTTATTGCCGAAACGCAAAAAGCAGGCGGGGTTGCCGCTTTTATCGACGCCGAACACGCTTTGGACCCGACTTACGCTAAAAATCTCGGTGTCAATTTGGAAGAACTTTACGTATCCCAACCCGATAACGGCGAACAGGCTCTCGATATTACGGCTTCACTCGTAAGCAGTAAAGCCATTGATATTATCGTAGTCGATTCGGTTGCGGCACTTACTCCGAGAGCGGAAATCGAAGGAGATATGGGCGATTCCCACGTCGGACTTCAAGCAAGACTTATGAGTCAGGCACTCCGTAAACTTACGGCTATAACGAATAAGTCGAAAACGTGTATTATTTTTATTAACCAACTCCGTGAAAAAGTCGGCGTTATGTTTGGTAATCCCGAAGTAACCGCAGGCGGAAAGGCACTTAAATTCTATGCTTCCGTACGTATCGACGTTCGTCGTTCCGATTCCCTTAAAGACGGTGGCGAAGCATACGGAAATCATACTAAAGCGAAAATCGTTAAAAACAAAGTTGCTCCACCGTTTAAGACGGCAGAGTTCGATATTATATTCGGCAAGGGTATTTCGAAAGGAAGTTGTCTTATCGATCTTGGCGTTGAATACGACATTTTGGTAAAGAGCGGTTCATGGTTTTCGTATAACGGCGAAAAATTCGCCCAAGGCAGAGAAAAAGCCATCGAATACTTTGAAACGAATCTCGATAAATACGAAGAAGTTAAAGCAAAAATTTTGGACGCTTTTTACGGAAATAGACACGTGGAAAATTCTTCCGAAAGCAAAATCGGAGAATAACACGTTTTTAAATAACAAAACTTATTTAATTGAGAAAGTAAAACGTAAAGCAGGTTGACAAAAGGTATATTTTGTTATAAAATAATAAGAAGATTATTCTTGCGAGTTTTCGCAATAAATAATACGGCAGGGTTGACTTGTCGAAACAGTTTATTTTCGCACGGTTTTCCGTGCAGGGGGTTTCCCCGAAAAACGGGTAGATTTACCCACAAAAAACAGGAGGGCATAATTATGCTGGAAAATTTAAGCTCCCTGTTCTTGGCATCTGAAGTTTCAATCGGTGCGGTTATCGGTATCGCCATCGGCGTACTTGTAATCGGCGTTGCCCTTGGATGGTTTTTAACAACGACTCTTTTGAAAAGAAAACAAGGTGATATTAAGGCAATCACCGAAAAAATGCTCGAAGACGCAAGGGAAGAGAGCAGGACGATTAAAAAAGAGGCTATCTTAGAAGCAAAGGAACAAGAAATCAAGCTTCGCAACGATTTCGAACGTGAAACACGTGAGAAAAAAGTTGAGTTGTCAAGACAGGAAAACAGACTTAATCAAAAAGAAGAAACATTAGACAAAAAGGAAGAGGCGCTTTCTCGTCGTAACGAGGAAACGACTCGTCAACAAAACGCCTTAAAGCAAAAGGAAGGCGAACTCGATAAAAAACTTGCCGACATTGCCGACCAACATCAAAAGATGATTGCCGAGTTTGAAAGAATTGCTCAAATGAGCAAGGAAGAAGCAAAGCGTGAACTCGTCGATTCCATTACCGACGAGGCAAAACGTGAGGCTGCCGGTATCGTTAAGAATATCGAAGCCGAAGCAAAGGAAAACGGCGAAAGAAAGGCAAAGGAAATCGTTGGGCTTGCTATTCAAAAATGCAGTACCGACCAAGCGTCTGAAATCACCGTTTCGGTTGTTCCGCTTCCGTCCGACGATATGAAGGCTCGTATTATCGGTAGAGAGGGCAGAAATATAAGAACGCTTGAAAACGCAACGGGCATCGAACTTATTATCGACGATACACCTGAAGTCGTTATCGTATCGGGATTCGATCCGGTCAGACGTGAAACGGCGAAAATCGCTCTTGAAAAACTTATTGCCGACGGAAGAATTCATCCGGCAAGAATCGAAGAAACGGTTGAAAAGGTTAAAAAAGAACTTGACCAACAAATTAAAGAAGCAGGTGAATCGGCAATTTACGAGTGTGGCATTTTCGGGCTTCATCCGGAACTTGTTAAAACTCTCGGTAGATTAAAATTCCGTACGAGTTACGGTCAAAACGTATTAAAGCACTCGATTGAAGTTTCGCATTTGGCAGGCGTTATGGCAACCGAACTCGGCGTTGACGTCGGGCTTGCAAAACGTGCGGGGCTTTTACACGATATCGGTAAAGCGCTCGACTTTGAAATCGAAGGAACGCACATGCAAATCGGGGGCGACCTTGCCAAGAAGTTTAGGGAAAACTCGTCGGTGGTAAACGCTATCGTTGCTCACCACGGCGACGTTGAACCGAAGACGATTGAAGCAATTTTGGTTCAAGCAGCCGACGCAATTTCGGGTGCAAGACCCGGTGCAAGGCGTGAAACGACTACGAATTACATTCAAAGATTGCAAAAACTCGAAGAAATTGCAGGCGGGTTTAAGGGCGTTGAAAAATGCTATGCTATTCAAGCAGGCAGAGAAGTCCGTGTTATGGTTAAACCCGAACAAATTGACGACAGTCAAACGTTATTCCTTGCCAAAGATATTGCAAAGAAAATCGAACAAGAAATGGAATATCCGGGACAAATTAAAGTTAACGTCATAAGAGAGTGGCGTGCAACCGAATTCGCAAAATAAAATTTTTAAAGCGTTGCCTTTTGCAACGCTTTATGTTTATGGGTTCCTTATGGATTATTTACTTTTAACGTTGAGTGTTTTTACAGGCTCTTCTAAATCACTTATAACGAAATACGTTAAAAACGGCGCAAAGGGTATGTCTAAAACGATGACGGTGAACATTATTTCATTTTTCTTCGGGGTTTTGGCACTTTTATTTTTTGCCTTGCCTTCAATGCTTAACGTTGGTTTTTCCGTGCCTGTTCCACTTGCACTTTTATACGCCGTATGCACTTTCGGTTCGCAGTTTGCTTTAATTCAAGCGGTGGAATACGGGTCGGTTGCGATTTCGTCGCTTTTTTATTCTTGCGGATTCGTTATCCCGACCGTTTGGGGTGCAGTACGTTATAACGAAAACATAAACGCATTATATATCGTCGGGTTCGTTATTATTTTAATTTCTTTTTGCTTATCCGTCGATAAAGTTAAGGGCGAAAAGTTTAATATAAAGTGGCTTATTTTTGCACTTATGGGAACGGTTTTTTCGGGGCTTATAGGTGTAACGCAAAAACTTTTCACAAATGAGTACGGCGAATATTCGCTTGACCAGTTTTTGTTTTTGTCTTTTATCTTTATCGTTATATTAAGCGTTATTTTTTTATTGCTTTCACTTTTATATAAAAAGAAAAAGCAGGACGAATTTAATGTGGCAAAGGAAATTAAAATCGACAAAAGAATTATCGTCTTTTCAATAATTTTGGGACTTATTTTGGGTGGACATAATAAACTATGCACCTACCTTTCGGGCGTGCTTGAAAGTTTTATTATGTTTCCCGTTTGTAACGGCGGAGTGATTTTTTTGACGGCGGTTTTGTCGTCGCTTATTTATAAAGAAAAACTTTCGAAAAGGCAAGTTGTTGCGGTTGTTCTCGGCGTTGTTGCCATAGGCATTATCGCCGTAGGCAAGGCAATTTAAGGGTAAATTATGAAAAGGTTTTTGGGTTTTGAACACGGAATCGGCATGGGCGGTTGGCTTACAAATTATAAGCGTTTTCACGTTTTAAGTAACGATAAACAAAAGGTTTTAACGATAGGCGACTTTGAACACTTTAATTCTTATATAACGGAAAGCGACGTAAAGTACGTAAGTAAGTGTGGGTTTGATCATATCCGCTTGGGGTTTGACCAAATCGTCATACAAGACGAAAAGGGGAATTTCCGTGATGAGATTTTGGCACTTTTGGATAACTTTGTTTCTTGGTGTGAAAAATACGGCGTAAACGTCGTAATGAATTTACATAAGGCAATAGGAAATTATTGCGACGTCGGTAGTGAAGTTTCACTTTTTAACGACGAAAAACTCCGTGCGAACTTTATTGATTTTTGGGTAAAATTCGAAAAAAGATTTCACGATAAAGAAAAAATTGTTTTTGAACTGTTAAACGAAGTTTGTTATACCGACGTCGAAAGTTGGAACGCCTTGGCGTCCGACACGATACAGGCGTTGAGAAAAATAAACAGGACACGTAAAATTATTATAGGCAGTATCGAGTGGAACAGCGTTGAATTTCTCGACAAGTTAAAGGTGCTTGACGATGAAAACGTCATTTACACTTTTCACATGTATGCCCCGTTTGAGTTTACCCACCAGCGTGGCGTGTTGCAGGCAAACACTTGTTTTTATAACCGTGATATGCCGTATCCTTCGGATATTGAAAGGTACCGTGATTATAGGACAACGGTATGTGGGTATAAGACGCCTTACCAAAAGTATGACAAAATGGACAGGGAATATATTTACGACTATCTTTTGCCGGCAAGGGAGTTTACTGAAAAATATCCCGATAAAATTCTTTGGTGCGGTGAGTTCGGAACAATCAGGCACGTGAACCCGAAGTGGAGAGAAGCGTGGTTTATGGACGTCATATCTTTTTTTAAAAATAACGACATACCGTACTGTACGTGGAATTATTTAAGCACCCCGAACGACGGTAACAGGTTCAGTTTGGTTGATGACGACGATAGAAAATTTTTAAGTAAGAAATTGCTTAAAATTTTACTTGGGAAATAAGGACTACGAAAATGAAAGATTTATATTTTGACCTATTCCCGAACGGTAAGAAAAAGGCGTGCGTTTTAAGTTTTGACGACAATAAAATTTTCGACGAAAAAATGACCGAAATTTTGGACGGTTACGGTGCAAAATGCACTTTTAACGTAAACAGTTCGTCAGTCGGAAAAGAAGGGCATATCGACAAAGATTTTTTAAGAGAATTGTCGAAAACACACGAGATTGCAAGCCACACGGTTTCCCATTTGTTTTTGGAAAGAAATCCGAGATATATTATCGAAGGTGAAATAAAGGACGACAAAAAAGCCCTTGAAGATATTATCGGTAAAAGCGTAAAGGGGTTTGCGTATCCGTTTGGAACTTTTAATAAAACGGTAATAGACGTCTTAAATGAGAGCGGGTTTTTATACGCACGCACCGTTGACGATACGAATTCGTTTTCGTACCCCGAAGATTATTTGAAGTGGCACCCTACGTGCCACCAAAGTAAGGCAATAAAAAACGGCGTTATCGATAAATTTTTGTCAAGTCCGTGGCCACTTGAAAGTATGATTGTTTGGGGGCATTCCAAAGAGTTTGACGGTTGTTGGCAAAACCTTTACGATATACTCGATAAATTAAAATTATCAAACGACGTTTGGTATTGCACCGCAAGTGAACTTTTCGAATATAAGACTGCGCTTGACGATTTAACCGTTTCATCTGACGGGAAAAAAATAATCAATAATCACGACGTTTCGATATTCGCCCACGGTGCTAATGGTATCGTTACGATAAAGAAGGGCGAAAACGATATTTTATAGGCATAAATATAATTATTTTACAATAATTTGTTAAATTATTGACAAGTGCGTAAAAAAAATGATAGAATTTGAAAAATATTAAAAGAGGAGAAAGTTATGGGAGTAAACATACCCGAAATATTCGGGTCAATGGTTTTTAACGACAAAGTTATGCGTGAACGTTTGCCGAAAGACGCTTATAAGGCTGTTATGAGCGCAAAGGATTACGGCACACCGTTATCTTACGAAGTCGCAAAAGTAGTTGCTTCCGCAATGAAGGATTGGGCGATAGAAAAGGGGGCAACGCATTATACCCACTGGTTCCAACCTATGACGGGTATAACGGCAGAAAAGCATAACAGTTTTATCGAACCTTGTATAAACGGGGACGTTATACTTAAATTCTCCGAAAAATCTCTTGTTAAAGGCGAGTCTGACGCTTCGAGTTTTCCGTCGGGCGGACTCCGTGCGACTTTCGAAGCACGTGGTTATACCGCTTGGGACCCGACGTCTTACGCTTTTGTTAAGGACGGCAGTTTATATATTCCTACCGCATTTTGTTCGTACGGGGCAGAGGCACTTGATAAAAAGACTCCGTTACTACGCTCTATGGAAGCAATCAACAAACAGGCACTCCGTATTCTCCGCTTGTTCGGTAACGAAAAGGTAAAAAGGGTTATCCCTATGGTTGGTTCCGAACAGGAATACTTTTTAATCGACAAGGAAGTTTACGAACGCCGTATGGATTTAATCCATTGCGGAAGAACGCTTTTCGGGGCACGTCCGTCAAAAGGACAGGAACTCGAAGACCATTATTACGGTGCAATTAAATCACGTGTTTCGGGATTTATGAAGGAAGTTGATTGTGAACTTTGGAAACTCGGCGTTTACGCTAAAACCAAGCATAACGAAGTTGCACCGGCACAGCACGAACTTGCCTCCATTTATACGACTGCAAATTTGGCAACCGACCAGAATCAGCTTACTATGGAGGTTATGAAGAGTGTTGCAAATCGCCACGGACTCGTCTGCCTTATAAACGAAAAACCTTTTGATTCGGTAAATGGTAGTGGTAAACACAACAACTGGTCGCTTGCAACCGATATGGGTGAAAATCTTTTGGAACCGGGTGAAACGCCTATCGAGAACGCACAGTTCTTGCTCTTTTTAACTGCGGTAATAAAAGCAGTTGACGAATATCAGGACTTACTCCGTATATCCGTTGCGTCGGCAAGTAACGACAACAGGCTCGGTGGTAACGAAGCCCCGCCGGCGATTATTTCAATTTATCTCGGTGAAGAATTAGAAGAAATTTTATCCGCAATAGAAAGCGGTTCGAAGTATATTGCCAAAGAAAAGGTGAAACTTGAAATCGGTGTTTCGAGTCTTCCGCCTATCCCGAAAGATTCGACCGATAGGAACAGAACTTCGCCGTTTGCCTTTACGGGGAATAAGTTTGAATTCCGTATGGTAGGGTCGTCGGCGAACATTGCTTGCCCTAACTATATATTAAATACTATCGTTGCCGACGAGTTATCGGGGTTTGCCGACGTTTTGGAAAAATCTTCCGACTTTAACGACAGCTTAACCGAACTTATCAAAAAGACGATAAAAGAACATAAACGCATTTTGTTCTCGGGGAATAACTATTCCGACGAGTGGAAAAAAGAAGCAGAGAAAAGGGGATTATTAAACCTTGAATCGACGGTTGACGCTCTCCCGCTTTTTTCGCAGGATAAAAACGTCAATCTCTTTGCTCGCCACGGTGTTTTGTCTAAAAACGAAATTTTGTCGAGAACGGAAATCTTGCTTGAAAATTACGTAAACATTATACGTATCGAAGCACTTACCGCAATCGATATGGCAAGAAAGGAAATAACGCCTGCCGTTATCGGATACGAAACCTTCCTTACTAAATGTGTTAAGAATAAAGAAAAGGTTGACACAAGCGTTAAAAAAGGGCTTGAACTATCTTTGCTTAAATCTCTTGCCGAACTGTCGGAAACTTATAACGTCAGGTTAAATAAACTCGTTGACGACACAAAAGGCTTTGACGGTATATCGGACACGTTAAAAAAGGCAAAATACGCAAAGGAAGTTATCTTGTTCGATATGAAACTTCTTCGAAATAGTGCCGACGAAATGGAACTTATTATCGGTAAAGAGTTTTTATCTTTCCCGACCTACGAAGATATTTTATATAGCGTTAAGTATTAAGAGAAAAAATCAAATGCGCCGAAACGGCGCATTTTTTTGTGCTTACAATATAGAAGAAGTGGCGAGGTTGACAGAAAAAGTGTCCCTATGGTATAATAAATTAAAGAGGAAAAAAATGAAAAAAATTTTTGCGATTGTTTTAAGCTCGATTTTGCTTTTTATTTCGTTTACGATAACGAGTACAATATTACTTGTATAAAAGCCGAAGCGAGTGCCGAAGAGTTCGGTAAAATCGTAATTAGTGTTACGGGGTACGACGGAACGATTGATTTACCGTCCGACCTTGATACGTACGAGGCTGAATAAAGTAAATATAAAAGCACCAACCGACGGGTTGGTGCTTTTTGTTTGCTTAAAGTTTTGGGTTTATTTAACGGTTATATATTTGGCGTTACCGTTACCCTTATTCTGAAACAGTTGCGCATTATTTCTTCGTCGTCGTTAGACGTCATTACCGTAACGGTTAGCGTTTCTTTGGTTTGTTCGTTTACCTTTACATACTTTCCGTTATCGAGATTAAAGCCGTTACCTAAAAGAAGTTGTTTATAATCTTGCGCATCGTTTAGGTAATTCGCAGTTAAAACGTACAAGTCGATTCCGTTGCTACTTTTAAGGTATACAAACGACGACGTCGGGTTTGTGTGAATAGGCAACTCGACGTTGTTTAGGGCGTTTTTAATAAACTGTTCCGGCCAGTTCTTTTCGACGGTATCGAAAATATACCCTAGGTCGATTTCCGCTTGCACGGTAATTTCGGGATTATCTTTTAATTCATATTTTAAGGTCAGTATCGGCGTTTCGTACGCACCGGTAATAACGTAGGCTTTCGATAATAACGTACTCGGGTTTATTATAGTAAACTCGCTTAAAACTCCGTTATCTTTATATGCGCAGTAAACGTTTACCGAAGAAAGGTCGGCTTTTTCTATGACGTTCCCGAAATATACGTAATATAGTCCGTATTCGCCCGATAGGTCAAATGAAGATATGCTCATATCTTCCGTTAAGACGAAAGAGTTTTTCGTTTCGCCGTCGGCGTTTGCTACCGTAATTGACAAAACTTCACACGGGATATCTCCGTAATCGAAGTATCTTGAAGGTAAAGCCGTGTAACACATATCTTTTCCTATTTGGTCGGTCGTATCGTTATACGCCCTATAAACCGACTTGCTTTTAACTGCCGAAGATAAAGAAGTAAAAAAGTCGTAATAATTATTATCGTGCGAGTTGGCGTTAAAATCTACGGCAATCAAGTTAAAAAGCGCCCTTTTAATCTGTGTATAAGAAAACTCTTCTTCCGCTACGGGGTCTGTGTGTTCGGAATAATAAACGCCGTCCTTTTCGAGTATTCTTGCGCCAACAACGAATTCAAACTCGTCGCTGTCAAGATAGTATGAAACGGGATAAGTATCGCTGATGAAAACTTCCGCAGGGGAAGTGATATAAAAATTTTGAAAAGTCAGCACTTGTCCGTTTTTTACGTTAAGACGGGTATAAGAGTAAGTATTGTAACCGAATTCCGAATCTATCTCTGCGTTTACGATTACGGTATGAAAAATCATATCGAAAGTATTGTCGAACGATTCGTAATCGCAAGTTAACGAATAGGCGGAATAAATCGACTGCCTTTTTTCGTTTAACGTGTCTTTATCGTAGTAATACTTAATTCCGAGTTCGCCGAAAATTTTTCCCGATTCGTCGATATTCGTGGTAACAAGTGCCGTTGCCTCGTAGCCGTGAGTGTGGATTTTTTCGTTACTTACGGTATAATTATCGAAGTCGAAGCCGATACTTGAAGTAAAGGTATAATAATACGTCGTACCTATCAAATCGTCTTCTAATCTTTCGTAAGCGTTTAATAAAAAGTAAAACTCCGGAATTGGGGAAGAAGTTTTATCGAGATTAAACGGCTCCGTGTTTTCTTTTTGCGACAAATATCTTTTAATTTTTTTTACGTTCGTGTCTTCGTTAGTGTTTTCGGTAAACGTTCTTTCGGTCGATAAAAAGTCTTTAACTTTATTTAACGCAAACGATATTTTATTCTCGTCCGATTCGGGAAGACCGCCACAACCGAAAGAGAACAATAAGAGTAAAACGAGAAATGCCGATATAATAAATTCGGTAATTTTTTTCACGGGGGAATCTCCTATTTTTTTTATGCTTGATTATAGTATAACATATTTAACCAAATTTTTCCTTAAAACGTAAAAAATTTTTTATTAAATTAAAAAAACCGATAAAAAGCCTTGAAAATTATATACGATTATGTTAGAATACAATATGTGTATTTATGTTATAATTTATTTATATAATATGTAAACAAACGCAAAATTTATCGGAGGTTTGTATGGCAAAATCATCAGGCGTACCGTTTTCCGGTACGGCGGAACAAGAAAAACAGTTAAGGGCAAAACTTCAGGAACTCAAAAGTGTTAAGGGCGGTTTGATGCCTGCACTTCAAGAAGCACAGGCAATTTACGGCTATCTTCCTAAAGAAGTACAGATTATCGTTGCGGAAGAACTCGGCGTTTCACTTGAAGAAGTTTACGGCGTAGTATCTTTCTATGCACAATTTACTATCGTTCCTAAAGGAAAGTACAAAATCGGCGTTTGCTTGGGTACGGCGTGTTACGTTAAAGGCTCGGGCGACGTTTTGGCAGAAGTTGAAAAGCAACTCGGAATTAAAGCCGGCGGAATTACTCCCGACGCAAAATTCTCTATCGACGCAACACGTTGCGTAGGTTGTTGCGGTCTCGCTCCTGTTATGACGGTTAACGAAGACGTTTATGGAAGAATTACTCCAAAAGACGTTAAAGGTATTTTGGAAAAATATAACTAAGGGGTGATTTTATGACGATTCAAGAAATAAACGCTATTAGAGAAAAAATGCAATCTCAAATCGTAATGAGAAATCACGGGACAAGTTTGGCTTTTGATGGTGTTGTTCCTTCTCATTATAAAAGGCAGGTTTTAATTTGCGGTGGTACGGGTTGCCACTCGAATAAGAGTTCGCAAATCCTTGCCGAATTCAATAAGCAAATTAAAGAAAAAGGTTTATCGAACGACGTTTTGACGGTTATGACCGGTTGCTTCGGTCTTTGTGCCGCAGGTCCTGTCGTTATCGTTTATCCGGAAGGCGCTTTCTATTCTAAAATGAAGGTGGAAGACGTTACGGAAATCGTTGACGAACACTTAATCAACGGCAAAATCGTTGAAAGGCTTTTACATAAGGAAGTAGGCAAAACGGAAACGGTCGTTGCTTTATCCGACACGAACTTTTATAAAAAGCAAACCCGTGTTGCACTTCGTAACTGCGGTGTAATAAACCCTGAAAATATCGAAGAATACATTGCTTTTGACGGGTACCAAGCACTTATTAAAGTTTTAACGACGATGACGTCGCAACAAGTTATCGATACTATCACGGCATCGGGACTTCGTGGTCGTGGCGGTGCAGGTTTCCCAACAGGTAAAAAGTGGGCGTTTGCAGCTGTTCAACCGGGACCTATTAAATACGTTTGCTGTAATGCCGACGAAGGCGACCCGGGTGCATTTATGGACAGGTCGGTTTTGGAAGGCGACCCACACGCAGTTTTGGAAGCTATGGCTATCGCAGGCTTTGCTATCGGGTCTAATCAAGGTTACGTTTACGTAAGAGCAGAATATCCTATCGCCGTTCATAGACTTAAAGTTGCTATCGAACAGGCAAGAAAATATAATCTTCTCGGTAAGAACATTTTGGGAACGGGTTTTGATTTCGATATCGATATCCGTCTTGGTGCAGGAGCATTCGTCTGCGGTGAAGAAACCGCTTTGATGACGAGTATCGAAGGTCATCGTGGTGAACCAAGACCTCGTCCGCCTTTCCCTGCAATTAAGGGTTTGTTCGGGAAACCGACCATTCTTAACAATGTTGAAACTTACGCAAACGTTGCTCAAATAATTCTTAAAGGCGTTGACTGGTTTACGTCGATGGGAACGGAAAAGAGTAAGGGTACGAAAGTATTTGCTCTCGGCGGAAAGATTAACAACACGGGGCTTGTTGAAATCCCTATGGGTACGACTCTCCGTACCGTTGTCGAAGATATCGGTGGCGGTATTCCTAACGGTAAGAAGTTCAAAGCCGCTCAAACGGGCGGTCCTTCGGGTGGTTGTATCCCCGCATCCCTTATCGATACTCCTATCGATTACGATTCGCTTATTGCCATCGGTTCAATGATGGGTTCGGGCGGACTTATCGTTATGGACGAAGATAACTGTATGGTTGATATTGCAAAATTCTTCCTTGAATTCACGGTTGACGAATCTTGCGGTAAGTGTACTGCTTGCCGTGTAGGTACAAAACGTTTACTTGAACTTTTGACCAAGGTTACGGACGGTACGGCTACGCTTGAAACGCTCGACGAAATGGAAAAACTTTGTTATTACATAAAGGCAAACTCTCTCTGCGGTTTAGGTCAAACTGCACCTAACCCTGTTCTTTCGACGTTACGTTACTTTAGAGACGAATACGTTGCTCACGTCGTTGACAAGAAGTGTCCTGCAGGCGTTTGCAAGAAGTTGCTTAACTTTAAGATTGACAAAGATAAATGTATCGGTTGCGGTATGTGTGCAAGAAATTGTCCGGCAAACGCAATCAGTAAGACCGACTACGTTGCCGAAGGACATAAACTTCCTTCAATGCAAATCGACACGAGCAAGTGCGTAAAGTGCGGTGCTTGTTTATCTAACTGTAAATTCGGTGCAGTTTCCAAGGGTTAATAAGGAGTGCTATTATGAGTGAAGTTAAAATGGTTAATTTGAAAATCAACGGTATAGACGTAACTGTACCCGAAGGGACTACGATACTCGAAGCGGCAAAGATTGCAGGATTCAATATTCCTACTCTTTGTTATATGAAAGACATTAACGAAATCGGTGCATGCAGAGTTTGCGTCGTTGAAGTTAAGGGTGCAAGAAGTATGGCTGCCGCATGCGTATATCCGGTATCCGAAGGTATGGAAGTTACGACGAATTCGGAAAACGTTATCAAGGCAAGAAAGACAACGCTTGAACTTTTGCTTTCCGACCATAAAAAAGATTGCCTTTCGTGCGAAAGAAACCAAAAGTGCGAATTGCAAAAATTAAGTAAAGAATACGGTTGCGACGCTAACAGGTTCAGCGGTGCATTATCCAAGACCGAACCTGAAGACGTTACCGATTATTTAATTCGTGATAATTCAAAGTGTATCCTTTGCCGTAGATGCGTTGCTATGTGCAACAAGGTTCAAACGGTTGCCGTTATCGGCACTAACGAAAGAGGATTTAAGACGAACGTTTCTTCTGCTTTTGAAGAAAGTTTGGCTTCTTCGCCTTGTGTTGCCTGTGGACAATGTATCAACGTTTGCCCAACGGGTGCGCTCCGTGAAAAATCGGAAATCGAAGAAGTTAAAAAGGCCCTTGCCGATCCTGAAAAAATCGTTGTAGTAGGTTCTGCTCCCGCAGTTCGTGCAACTCTCGGCGAAGAATTCGGCAACCCTATCGGTACCAACGTAAACGGCAAATTATTCTCCGCTTTAAGACGTCTTGGATTTAATTATATCTTCGACGTTGACTTCGGTGCTGATATGACGATTTTGGAAGAAAGCAACGAACTCATCGAAAGAATTACGAATAATGGCGTTCTTCCTATGATTACGAGTTGTTCGCCCGGGTGGGTAAGATTCCTTGAATTTTATTATCCGGAACTTATTCCGAACCTTTCGACTTGCAAATCTCCGCAACAAATGACGGGTGCTTTAACCAAGTCGTGGTGGGCTGAAAAGAACGGCATTGACCCGAAGAATATTTACTTCGTATCGGTTATGCCTTGTACGGCAAAGAAGACGGAAAAGAACCGTGCTCACGAAGAAGTTAACGGCATAAAGGATATCGACGCCGTTTTGACAACGAGAGAACTTGCAAAGTTAATTAAGGAAAAGGGTATTATCTTTAACGAACTCCCTGACGAACAACCTGATAACCCACTCGGCGAATTTACCGGTGCAGGCGTTATCTTCGGTACAACGGGTGGCGTTATGGAAGCAGCACTTCGTACCGCCGCAGAAAAACTCACGGGAAAAGAACTTGAAAAACTCGACTTCGTCGAAGTTCGTGGTATGGAAGGTATTAAGGAAGCATCATACGACCTTAACGGAACTACCGTTAAAGTTGCGGTTGCAAGCGGATTAAAGAACGCAAGAGCGCTTTGCGAAGCAATCCGTGACGGCAAGGCAGATTATCAATTCGTTGAAATTATGTGCTGTCCGGGTGGTTGTATTAACGGTGGCGGTCAACCGATTTTGGACGCTTATACGAGAAGAAACGTTGACTATAAGACTCTCCGTGCAAACGCACTATACAGCCAAGATAAAGATTCGAAACTCCGTAAGAGCCACGATAACCCTATCGTTAAAGACGTTTATGATAACTATCTCGGCAAAATCGGAAGCCATAAGGCTCACGAACTTTTGCATACCGAGTATGCTCCGAGAAAGAAGTATTGATTTTATATCGACGAGTAAATAAAAGCAGATACAAGTTTGTATCTGCTTTTTATTATACAAAAAAGTGCTTAAAAAGTATTGTCATAAAATCTATTCGTATTGACAAAAAAATACGGGTGTTTTATAATTAAATAAATATGGTAAGGGGGGAAAATTATGAACTTTTTGGCGATTGATTGCGGGCTTACGAACATTAAGGCAATCGTGTTTGACGAAAAGGGAAACGAAATTGCAAAGAGTTCACAAAAAACCCCGCTAACAGATAAAAAAATCGACACGAAATTATTGTGGAATTATGTTTGTCAATGCACGCTCGGTTTAACCGAAAAGGTAAAAAATATCGATAGCGTTTCGGTATCCGCACACGGTAACGGCGTGTACCTTTTTGATAAGGGTACACCACTTCGTTTCGGGTATTCTTCTATGTTCGAAGGGGAACTTTCGGGCGACGGAACGCTTATTGATAAAACCCTTCAAACAGAGTGGAAAGGGCAACCGCTTAACATCGTCAAGCGGATAAGAAAAGAAAACGTTTCTTTCGATAAAATTTGTTTTTGTAAAGACTTTATCGGGTTTATGCTGACGGGGGAACTATGCACGGATATAACCGACGCTTCGGCAGGCGGTATCATAAACAACAATACGTTGTCGGTTGACGCTTCGGTGCTTAACGCATTTGGGGAAAACGACCTTTCGATTATTCCCGAAATTAAAGCCCCTTACGACATTCGTGGCAAAATAACGAAAGACGCCGGCAAACAAACGGGCATAAAAGAAGGAACGCCGGTCGTTGTCGGTGCTTTTGACGTTATAAGTTGTTTGATGGGTGCAGGCGTTGACGGAGAACGTGAACTCGGTTTAATCTCCGGCACGTGGGGAATAAACGCCGTTTTAACAAGGGAAAAGACAGTACGCAAAAACATTACGCAATGCACGTCTTTCGGACTTGACGGTTTGATGGTTGCGATTGATTCCGCACCGACGTCGTCCGTGAATTTGGAGTGGACGCTTAATAATCTTTTACCTGACGTCAATTATGATGAAGTGGATAAACTTTCTTACGATGCGGTAACGGACATAATTTACATGCCGTATATTTTTGCCCCTATGCGTGATCCGAAAAAGACGGGTGCGTTTTTGGGAATTAGCAGTAGTCATAAAAAAGAAGACTTTATTAAGGCGGTTTTGTCGGGCATTTGTTTTGAACACAGGTTTCAAACGGAAAGGCTTAAAGACGCAGGTCTAACGTGGGAAAGCGCAACGCTTACGGGTGGAATAACCAACAGCTACGGAAGATGCCAACTTATGGCAGACGTTCTTGAAACAAAGGTAAAAATTAAAAAAGAAAAAGAGTCGGGCGCTCTGGGCGGGGCGATACTTTCCGCACTTGCCTTAAACGTCTATCCCGACCTTAAAACGGCAACCTTAAATATGGTAAAAGAAGAAAAAATTTTTTATCCGCAAAAGTCTTATAAGTTGCAGTATGAAAAATTTTGTAAACTTCAAGAAATAAATTTATAATAGGAGAGGTTATGAATCTTAATTTATTAGGCAAAAACGTTTTGATTACGGGGTCGGCAGGTGGCTTTGGTAAAACGCTCGCTTACGAATTCGCAAAAGAGGGTGCAAACGTTATTATTCACGGCAGAGATTCCGATAGCACGAGAGAAAGGTTTTCGGTTATCAAAAAGGAAATCGAAGAAAAGTACGGAGTAAAAGTTTATGAACTTTTCGCCGATATGGGAAAGGAAGAAGACGTCGAAAGCGTTTATGAAAAAGTGAAAAATATTTGTCCGCTCGATATTCTCGTAAATAACGCCGCCGTTTGGCCGACGTCAAGCGTAACGGAAATGACGACGAAGGATTTTAAGGATACCGTTAACGTTGACCTTGTCGCACCTTTTATTCTGTGCCGTGACTTTTGCAAAGATTTAATAAAGAACAATAAAAAAGGTAAAATAATCAATATGGTTTCGCAAGCGGCGTTCCACGGCTCGACTTCGGGGCATGCTCATTACGCTGCTTCAAAAGCGGGACTCGTCGGGTTCTCGATTTCGCTTGCAAGGGAAGTTGCAAAGTACGGCATAAACGTAAATTGCGTTGCTCCCGGCATGATGAGAACGCCTATGAACGAACAAGCACTTGCAGACAGAGAAGGCGAGTACATTAAGAGAATACCGCTCGGCAGAATTGCCGACCCCGTTGAACTTGCAAGCACGGTTTTGTTTCTGGCAAGTGAACAGTCGAATTATATTACCGGTGCAACGATAGACGTTACCGGCGGTATGCTTATGAGATAAAAATATAGTTTATATAAAGGAGAATTATGTTAGTAACTTTAAATGAAATCTTAAAAGACGCAAGAGAAAAAAAGTATGCCGTTCCGGCATTTGACGTAAGCAATTACGAAATGATTAAGTGCGTTATGGAAGTGTGCGCCGAAGAAAAATCGCCTTGTATTTTTATGGGGCTTAAAAAGGATTTGGAAGGCAACGGTATTAAACTTTTGACTTCGCTTATGAAAACGGCAAGCGATATTTATAAGGATATCCCCGTTTGTATTCACCTTGACCACGCAACCGATTTCGGCGACATAAAGGAGGCAATCGCTAACGGCTTTACTTCGGTTATGATTGACGGCTCGGTTTTGCCACTTGAAAAAAATATTGCCGTAACGAAAGAAGTCGTTGATTACGCTCATAAGCTCGGCGTTTCCGTCGAAGCCGAACTCGGACACGTT
This sequence comes from Christensenellaceae bacterium, assembly GCA_045599205.1. GTDB lineage: Bacteria > Bacillota > Clostridia > Christensenellales > Borkfalkiaceae > UBA1259. Next base: position 49,935 of record JAZRVM010000001.1, read on the forward strand.
GCCGACGGCGTTGCAGGCACGGGCGATAAAATGATAAGCAGTTCGACAAACGAAGATATCGAAAAATGTATGACTGACGTTGAAGAAGTTAAACGCTTCGTTAAAGAAACCAACGTTGACTGTCTTGCAGTCGCAATCGGTACGGCACACGGCGTTTATATCAGCGCACCGGTGCTTCAATTCGATAGGCTTAACGAAATAAACAAGGCTTGCACTTGCCCGCTCGTTATGCACGGCGGTTCGGGTACACCCGATAAAGACGTTCAAAAGGCAATATCTTTGGGAATTACCAAAATCAATATTTATTCCGAAGTATTGAACGGCTTAAATACGGGATTAAAAGAGAAACTCAATTCGATTGAAAATATGTCGATGTGGCCTATATTTGTCTTTGAAAACGCAAAGGAAAAGATGAAGGAAGTTATAAGGCATAAGATAAGAACTTTTGGTTCAAATAACAGAGTATAGGAGATTATTATGAAAATAGTTGGTATCGGTGATTTGTTTATTCCTTCCGATTTTATCACGAAGGGTTTTAAGATTTTTGAAGACAGGGGCGACACGGTTGAAGTTTTCGACTGGAAGTTAAAAGATTTTGACGAATTGCAACATTACAATCTTTTAATCGAGCAGGGTGGTATCGAAGATTTTGAAGTACCGCAGTACGCTCTCGATAAACTTGTTGATGCTGATATGATTATCACTCAATTTTTCCCGATTAACAGCAAGGTTATTTCGGCTTGTAAAAACTTAAAGTATATCGGGGTTTTACGTGCCGGTATGGAAAACGTAAATAGAAAAGTTGCCGAAGAAAAGGGCATTACCGTTTTCAATACGCCGGGGAGAAACGCCGATTCCGTTGCGGATTTTGCTCTCGGTATGATTTTATGTGAAGCGAGAAATATTGCCAAAGGTCATTACGGCTTAAAAAACGGCAAATGGATAAGAGAATATCCGAACTCGGGCTTTATTCCCGAACTTCCGGGCAGAACCGTTGGTATAATCGGTTACGGTGAAATCGGCAGAAAGGTTGAAAAAAGACTTTCGGGTTTTGATTCAAACGTTTTGATTTTCGATCCATTTTTTAAGGGTGAACCCGCTTACGGTAAACTCGTAACTTTAGACACTCTTATGAAGGAAAGTGATTTTATAACTATTCACGCAAGGCTTACCGAAGAAAATGCAAAGATGATAGGTAAAAGGGAAATCGGCTTGATGAAGCCGACGGCTTATTTAATCAACACTTCAAGAGCAGGCCTCGTTGACGAAGAAGCATTATACGAAGCCTTAAAAGAAAAGAAGATTATGGGCGCTGCGCTTGACGTATTCGAACTTGAACCGCCACCTAAAGATTACCCGCTTTGCACTCTCGATAACGTTACCATAACACCGCACATGGCGGGCGGAAGTAGCGACGCATTTATAAACACGCCGGTAAAACTTGCTAAAAGAATTATTGATAAAATTTAATTAAAAAAAAGATAGGTACGTCCTATCTTTTTTTGTTAATGCGTTGACAATAAAACAAATGATATAATATAATACTTTTCGAGGTGATACTATGATTAAAGTTTTGGCAATCGGCAACAGTTTTTCGGAAGACGCAACGGCACTTATCGAACTTTTAACTGACAAAATTTACGTTAGAAATTTGTATATCGGCGGGTGCTATTTGGAAAAGCATTGTAACAATATCGACACAAATTCTCCGTCTTATTCTTATCAAGAAAAGGGCGCAGGGTATTTAGGTCGTGGCGTTTCGATTTTAGAAGGTCTTGAAAGCCAAGACTGGGATTACGTTACCATTCAACAAGTAAGCGGTTTGTCGGGGTTATACGATACGTATTACCCGTTTATAACAAAACTTATCGATTATATTAAGGCACATTCAAAAGCAAAAATCGTTTTGCATCAAACGTGGTCTTATGAAAGTAACTCAACACACGGCGATTTTCCGCTTTATAATAACGATAGAGAATTTATGTGGCAAAAAATAAAGGAAACAACGGAAAGGGTTGCAAAGGAAAACGGACTCGGATTGATAAAAAGCGGGGAACTTATCACGAATCTGCGTAAACACAAGATTTTCGATATAAAAAACGGCGGAACAAGTCTTAATAGGGACGGGTTTCACTTGTCTTTTAATTTCGGTAGGCTTGCAACGGCGTCGCTTTGGATAAAGTATTTTACGGGAAGTTTACCTGATTATTATAGTAGAAAAAATCTTTCCGAATGTTCACTTGTATTAAAAGAAGAACTTGAAAAAATGTAACAAAAAAAAGAGATAACGAAAATGTTATCTCTTTTTGTTGTGTATAAACAATGATAAGTAGCGTACAAATTGAGAAAATATAACGCACCCGATGGGCGAATTGATTTGAATTACCTTTATTAGAGATATCGTTGTTTAGCTAGTAAAAATACCGCTGATATTTGTTTGGTTAATTTTGTTTTAGATCCACGCTTTCATTTTGAAAGCGTGGATATATTTTTTGTTAAAATAAATGTATCAAAAAATTGCGGAGGAAAGAAAAATGCAATATAAAAAATGGTTAAATGAGTGGCTCGTAAATTACGTAGAGCCATCAACAAAGTTAAGAACTTTCAGTAGATATTCTGAAATCGTAAAGCAGCATATCATACCGAGTCTTGGAAATTTAGAGTTATCGGAACTAAACCCGAGTTTGTTACAACATTACATAACGGATTTATTGAAAAGCGGAAACTTAAAAACTGGCAAAGGATTATCCGCAAATTCCGTGTCGGCAATTATCAACGTAATTCAAAGTTCACTAAAAACTGCGTATTCTCTCGGCTACATAACGGATTATACCGCCGATAGGATTAAAAGGCCGAAAGCACAAGAAAAAGAAGTAACTTGTTTTACACCGCAAGAACAAAAGCAAATCGAGCAAGCAGTTTTGCTACATAAGAAGGCCAAAATGTTCGGGATACTTTTGTGCCTGTATTCGGGACTTCGTGTGGGGGAACTTTTGGCTTTGGAGTGGAGTGATATAGACTTACAAAAAGGAATAATGACTATATCAAAGTCTTGCCACGACGCGAAGGATAAAACGGGCAAATATACGAGAATAATCGACACTCCGAAAACTTATTCGTCAAGACGTGTTATACCACTGCCAAGACAAATTTTGCCACTTATTCGGGAATATAAAAAGAAAAGCCACTCGGCATTTGTTGTGTCAAGTGGCAATAAACCCGTTTCGGTTAGATCTTATCAAAGAAGTTTTGATTTGTTATTAAGAAAATTAATGATTCCGCATCGTGGATTTCACTCACTTCGTCATACTTTTGCTACCCGTGCATTAGAGTGCGGTATGGATGTAAAAACGCTATCTGAAGTTCTCGGTCATAAGTCGCCTACCGTCACGTTAAACCGTTACGTCCACTCTCTTATGGAACACAAGCAAGATATGATGAACAAATTGGGTAAATTATTAGGCTAATATTGAATAAAAAGTTCGTCTTTTCTATATGAAAAACGAGTTAATTTTTGTTCATTTAATAGCGTAATAGGTGACATCTATAAATAATTTTGTTCACCAATTTATATAAAAATGATTTTTTTAATATTGTAGGTTTTAAAAATAGTTGCAAAAAATGGTAAAATATGTTATATTTTTAATACAAAAATTCACCTATTACGCTAATAGGCGGATTTGGTCAATAAAATTTTGTTCATAAAATCAAGGAGATTTAATATGAAAAAACGCATCATTACAATTTTATCTGTTTTAATCTTATTACTTTCTGCAATGGGATTGGTTGGCTGTGATTTATTTAATAAAACGCCACCGCACGAACATACTTATTCAACCGAGTGGAGCAAGGACGAAACTTATCATTGGCATGCGGCAATTTGCGAGCATACGAATGAAGTAAAGGACAAAGCCGAACATGATTATAATACTGCTGTAATTATGCCGACCTGTACGCAGCAAGGCTATACCGTTTGTACTTGTAAAGAGTGCGGATATTCATATAAAAAAGATTATTTGAATCCTATAGGTCACAATTTTATTAACGGTGAGTGCTCTGTTTGTCGCAAAAAAGAGTTCAACATAGGATTAGAGTTCACTTTAATAAATAACGATGCCGAATATAGCCTAACAGGAATAGGTTCTTGCAAAGATACTGAAATTGTAATACCTTCTGAGTATAATAATAAACCTGTCGTGTCAATAGGTAGGAAAGCGTTCTATAATTGCAGTTCGTTAACAAGTATAACGATAGGTGATAGCGTCACTTCGATAGGTTCTTCTGCGTTCTATGGTTGCAGTAGTTTAACAAGTGTAATTATACCTGATAGCGTCACTTCGATAGGTGAATGGGCGTTCTGTGAGTGCTATAAACTTGTAGAAGTAATCAACAAGAGCAAACTCAATATTACAAAAGGTTACACTTCTAACGGTTACGCAGGATATTACGCATTAAATATAAAGACAAGCGGAACGAGTGATATTGTTA
>JAZRVM010000002.1:0-44271 GCA_045599205.1 Christensenellaceae bacterium
CTTATCCGATATTATCGATTTAGTTGATCAAAACTTGGATTTTGCTTCTGCAAAGAACGCATACGACCCGCAACACGGTGGAGACGGCTCGCTCGTAGAAGCAGATTACAACAAACTTTGCGAAGCACGTAATATTAAGACGCCGAACGGTGGTCACCAAGCATTTATTCCTAACTATTCACCTGCAACCGAACTTGCACAAGACTTCTTAAGATTCTTGGCAACTGACGAAGCTATTGAAGCACAAATCAGGGCAAACGGTGGTGTAAGTGTTTACGATTACGATCTTGAAACAAAGAACCCAACTCTTTATGCAACACTTTCAAAGATTCAGCTTGACCACATTGCACAAAAGAAAGACGCTGTAACATACGGCGCTATGCTTAGATCAAGTTCTTCGTTCCCGCTTTCTTACTATGCAAACGTAAGTTTGTTCTCATGCGCTCCGCACATTGCAGGTGCGTTTGCAACAACCGGTGGTAAATCTGCTGAACAAGCATGGCAAGAATGTTGCTACGATGAAGCAACGTTTGATACTCTCTTAAAGAGAGCAGGCTTAAAGTAATATTGTTTATTTCATACCCTTGTCACAAATTGTGGCAAGGGTATGAGTGAATAAATATTTTTATATTATTTGTAGGTTATTTTTAAGGCAAAAATACAAAAAATTTTTGTATTTTAACGTTAAAAATAATGATATTTATTGTTAATTTTAACAAAACATTAGTAATGTTTATATAAAAAGAGGAGGAATTATGGCAAAAAAGAGTATCTTTAAAAGAGCGCTCAAAAGGCTTTCCGTGCTTGCTTTGGGAATAATGCTTTCGTTGTCTGCCGTTGCTTGCGATGGCGCATCGCTTAGTGCGGCCGAAGTTGGCGGAAGTGATCCTGACGTTCATGTGTGGACTTTGCGTAGTACAGAGCGTGCTCTTTTGCAGAAGTACGATAAAACCGTTACTGTTGCCAACAAAAACGAGAAAGTTGATTATTCAGCTTTGTATGGAAATACAACGCTTTATATTAACGCTTTCCAAAACGAATATGAATTCGGACAAATCGTTTTAACGCCAACAGTTGACATTGAATCGTATGACGTAACAATCACCGACCTTACTTCCGGCGAAAACACTTTAAGTAAAGATTGTTTTACCCTTTACAATGCAAAGTACATGGGTGTTTTAACCAAGGAAGGAAACCAAGGTGCAGGTTATTATCCTGACGCTATGCTTTATCTTGATAAAGCTGTTGAGTATGGTGAAAACCATGTTGAAAAGGGGAATAACCAAACGATTTACGTAATGCTTCATCCGGACGGAAATCAACCTGCCGGTATTTACACGGGTAGTTTTACCGTTACCGCAGATGATAACACCTATAACGTTCCGGTAGAAGTTGAGATTTACGACTGTTACTTGTCTGATGCACCACGTGTTAAATATAACGTTGGTGCCGGTGCAGCGGATACCGCCGCAGGTGAACTTGATACGACGAAAGAAATGCAAGAGGCTTATTACGATTTCTTTACGTCTTACCGTTGTTTCTCTGGTATGGTACCAACTTTCAGTAGATCGGTTTATTGGTCAAAGGCAAATATCTTTAATTCTGACGGTTCTTGGGCGCCGTTGATTTCCGAAATGGCTGAACTTACAAGAAAATATGCAAAACAAGATACTTGTAACGCCTATTATCTTCCTTACCAAACCAACGCCGTTCCTATTTCTTATATTGATAAGTATACAGGCGATGATAAATTAACGACTGCGTCTATGGTAGATGCAAGTTACTATATTTACTTTATCAGATGTTTGGTTGAAAAATCATTTAACAATTACGATCCGGAAGGCGGAAATACCGACCTTGACGTTGACCTTTTGGCTAAAGCCGAAACTTACTTCGTTTATTTTGACGAATTTGACTCCACGTCGGGTAAGGATTTAACTGCCGTTTCATCTCTTAAACTCGTTCAATATTTACAATATAGAATTAAGCAGATGTATATTCAAAAATGGGCAGGTGGTGATCCTAATCAATTAACCGAACAGGAAAAGCAAGTTCTTGATTCGGTTATGAAGATTAAACACCATTGTATCGGTCAAAAAACAGCTTTGTTTAGCGGTGGAAACGATTATATTGTTTCCATAGACTTTACTATTGCCGCTGACGCTTTGGATATGCCGGCAGGGGAAAAGATAACACTTAACTTGCTTGACAGGGAAACTCCTCAAACAGATAAGTATGGTTATCCGCTTTATACGCCGATGACGCAATGCTCGTTTATTACTACACTTAACAATTACGACTCTGCATTGAATAGAAAAGTTTACGAAGATTATGCTAATTCTTGTAAGGATATCGGTGGTGAACTTTGGGTTTATACCGCTGAAAATCACAATTATGCCAGCCTTCACATGGAAGTTCCTCTACTTTCAGAAAGGTTACAGGGTTGGATGATGGCTGACTTTAACGTTATCGGTAACCTTTATTGGTCCGGTGGTCTTATGAGAAAATACGTAAGAACTTCAGGACAGTACATTGATTTCCTTCAAGATTATTTCGATACTCCTGAAAGATATATCGGTACGAACGGTGAAGGGTTTATTATTTATCCGGGACGTCAATATGGTGTTTACGGTCCGCTTCCTTCCGTAAGACTTTGTGCACTTCGTGACGGTCTTGAAGAAGCCGACCTTTGGTATTATCTCCGTGATTATTATGAAGAAAGGGCTAACGACTGGGGTGAAGAATTTAAGTTAAACGGATTTAGAAATATTTTACACCTTGTTTCTCCTGACCTTTATAGTGGTTCTCACTTGGTTGATACTAACGTTATGGATTCGTCTATATTCCAAAAGGCAAGAAAGATGCTTGCTGAACTTTTGGTTTTAGCAGGTAATACCGGTGCCGTTATAGAAGACTTTGACTATGCAAGCGGTATCTTGTCTGCTAAGATTTCAGCTCCTAACGGCGTTGAAATTAAGGTAGGCAACACTGCGCTTAATCCGGTTAAGACCGAAAACGGCTATACGTTATTCGAATACAATATCTCTCTTGGAGAAGTTGGTGAAACCGTAACGTTTACCGCAATTAAAGAAGGCAAGTCTTATTCGGCAACACTCCCATCCCAGCAACTTGCAAAAACTGTTGATTCGGGTGATTGTGCAATTTCAATTCTTCCTACGGCAGTATCAAAACAAGTCGTTAATGCCGGTAGAGTTTTAGATGCTGTTGAAACGGGTGATGGAACAAACGGCACGCTTCAAGGCGAGAAGATTGCAGGCGTTAAATTTGAAAATTACGAAGCAATTACAGGTTTTGATTCAACTGCAACAACCGCATTGAAAGCAAAAGGTATTACGATTTCAGGATTTACTTTTGACGGCTTAACGAACAAAATTTCGTTTAGCGTAAAGGCTCCTACGACGTATACTATTACTTTTGCAGGTGAAGAACTTGAAGACGGTACTGTTTCAGGCACGGGTGCAAATGCAAAAACCACGTACAACGTTGAATACGATAGAGATATCAACGATCCGTTACCGATTCTTACGGCAACTGATGGTACTAATAATCTTACGGCTGAACTTACCGATAAAGCTTCAGGTCAAAACCAAGCAATCAACGTTGATTTGACAAACGAGGGTATTACCGGTGAATATATTGCCGTTTCGGTTAGGATTTACGTTGATAAAGCAATTACGGTTAAACTTGCCGGTGTTAATAAGTCCGGCGTTGTTACTCCGTGTGCCGAAACCTTCGACTTAACGGAAGGTTGGAACGAAATTCACGTTAATATGAGTGAACTCGGTGTTGCAACGTCATCTGCCGTTATGAAGGGCATTCGTGTTCTTTCAACGTCGATTACAGATGCTACCTTGAAGACCGGTAGAATATATTTTCTTAAGTAAGGAGTGAAAAGGTTATGAAGAATTTTATGAAAAAATTTATAGCTCTTTTTGCTTGTTTACTTATGGTTTTCTCTTCTCTTACTTTTGTGGCTTGCGATTGTAACGGGGGAGAAGACCCTGAAGAAGAGCTTGAACAATTTGAAGGGCTTAGTTTAGACGACCTTGAAGTTACTTATGACGGTCAATATCATAAGTTGGTGCTTGAAGGTGCTGAAGAGTATGAGGACGAAGCTGAAATCATTTATTATTATAATGATGAAGAAAGTCCTAATAACAGAGGGGTTAAGGCTGTCGGCGTATATGATGTTACCGTTGAAATATATCTTGACGGGTTTGAAGACGCAGTTTATTCCGCAACTCTTGAAATTAAGAGATACGTTGAACCACCTAAAGACGATTTTGTCGGATTAACTCTTTCCGATATGGAAATTGAGTTTGACGGTGAGGATCATAAACTTGAAGTAAGTGGTGTTCCGTACGGTGCAACCGTTACTTATAAGTATAACAACGAAGTGTGTGAAGACGGTGTTTACGATATCGGTGTTTACGAAGTTAAAGCAACAGTATCGAAAGAAGGTTACAATGATAAAACGTTAACTGCAATACTTAAAATCGTTGAACCAAAGGACCCTGATGCCGATAAGAAAGTTATTCTCTTAAACGATTACGAAAATCATAAAGACCTTGACACGATGGCACTTATCGGTTATCTCGGAAAAGCATCGCTTAACTCTGACCCACAATACGTACAATCGGGAGAAAAGAGCTGTAAGCTTATCGTTGATTACGATAACCATTTTAGTGGTACTCCGGGTGTATATCAAAACACGACGCTTACCGTAAAGAAGAAGGATTATTCTAACTTTAGTTATACTTCCAACTTCTCGATTATGATATACAATGCTCAAAGTGAACAAAAAACTCTTAAGATTCAATTAGTATATGATATTCTCGGTCCTGATTATACTTATTTTAAGACCGAAGTTGCCAAGTCGTTTACTTTAGCACCAAACGCATGGACCAAAGTTCAATACGACGTATCTCGTGAATATATACCTATTGTTGAAGGTTCTTCGTACGTTAAAGGTATTGAGTTCTTCTTTGAAAGAGATAAGAACGCCGATGCGGTATATTATATCGACTCGTTAACGATTTATAAAACTTCGATTGGTTTTAACTCTATCGAAAAGAAATTGTCGTACGGTGTACCTGCCGGAGAAGATTCAACGGTTGATGAAATTTGTTCGTTTGATTATGAATGGCAAGTTAAGACGCTTGAGTTCGCCGGTACGGATCATCACTCAGTTTCTATGAGTAAGGAATACTCTGCTGACGGTATTGGGTCGTCGCTTAGAATCGACACGGCTGACTCGTCGCTCTGGTCCGATTGGCCAAGTGTTAACATAGGTTCGTCAATTACAAGTCTTATTAACTGGTACTTGTATGATGAAGACGATGAACTTGTGTTTGATTATTACAGCCCGGGAGATGGTTGGGAATACTTGGGTATTTCATTCTTCTATGGTTATAGATTCTATGGTGCATCTTATTTCTTAGAACACAATCAATGGCACGAAATTCGTATCAAGGTTGGCGATGTTAACGATTATCTTGAAACGACTACAACGTACAGATTTAGCAGAATGAAAGAAATTCATATTGCTTGCGGTAGAGCATTAAAGGGCTACCCGAGAACAATATTTATTGATAATGTCCGTATGGTAAGACACGGCGTGAACAAATAAGGAGGGTGAAAAAATGAAACGTAAAAGTATTTTATTAACATTGATTTGTCTTCTCCTTGTAAGTGTCGTTGGTTTCTTTGGCTGTAAAGACGCTGATATCTTCGATGGCGATGGACCAAGTGAAGTAACAATATCCGGATTAACCGTTAAAGAAGAAATAACGGTTAATGCCGGTTCTCTTGTAAGCATCGAACGTCCTATCGTTACCGACAATGACGGTAATCTTTTAGACGTTTTTGCGTCGGTAGTAGATAAAGAAGGTGCTTTTGTCGAAATAAAAGCAGGTAGTTTCTTTGTTATGGACAACGGCGGGTACACCTTAACATACTCTGTCTATACAAGTGATAAGGTTGTTCACGAAGCCTCAACAAGGATTAACGTTATCGGCAATAATTTTATATCGCTCAATATGGAGCAAGTTGTTTTTGAAGGCGATACCGTTACATTTGATTTTAGCAATAGACTTTCAAATCCGTCCTTTTCATACGAAGTAAAATTCGGTGATGATGACGTTCCTGTAGTTGAAAAGGAGTTTGTTTGCGATAATGCAGGCTTCTATGACTGTTCGATTATAGCTGTCGATGATTATCACCCTGTTGATAATCCTATGGTTTATACCTTCCAAGTTTATGCTCATCCTGAATCCGAATTTGAAAATTTCGGTATGGTTGAAGAGTTTGATGAAAACTGGGAAAAAATCCGTGATCTTTCGGGATTTGGCAGACAAGGTTGGGCACTTACGAATTCTGCGGAATGTGGTGTAAAGGATCATAACGGTGCAGACAGTTATTTTGCCTACACGAATATGGAAATCGGTATGACCATGAATATTTTCTACCTTAATCCGCTTCATGACAGTAATTATTTTGCCAAACTTATTGATGAAGGGTATGATGCAGTAGAATTCTGGGTTTACGTTGATGGTCCATCAAGTTATTACCTTGAAAATTATGAACTTGATTCGACAAACTACGAATATATCAGATCATTCGGATATCTTAATCCGTTTACATGGAAAAAGATTTCTATTCCGCTAGCCGGAACCGAAAAAACTTGGGTAAAATCGTTTGTTGACAGTGTTGATTATTATTCAACACAAATTATGCATTTCTTGCGTTTTTCAAACGGTGATCAAAAGGTAAATTCCAAAATTTATCTCGATGATATTTGCGCTGTTAAAAAGGCAGATCCTATAACGACAAAGGCTGAATTTACCGCACCTAAAGTTGGTGATTTGTTTGATTTCGATAACTTATTCAGCGTTCCTGATTATGATATCGTTTATACGGTTTCGTCTGATCACGCTTACGCTTCCGTAAAACAAGGTGAAGAATACAGATTCACGTCGAACGGTAAGTATACGATTACCGCATCTCCTGCAAGATGTGACTACACGACCGAAATTGATCCGACCGTTACGTTTGAAGTAACAGACGATGTCACTATGCCAAAGACATATTTCTCTAAAGAACGTGTTGAGGATTCGGTTGATATTTATCTTAATTCAATTCAAACCGGTCCTGATAAGAGAACCGGACTTGACGTTATTATCGAACATCAAGGCGCAGAGCTTGATTGCTCTCCGGTTATTACCGCTCCTGACGGTTCTGTTCTTTCACTTGACATAAACGGTGAATTTTTCTCTGCTTCAAGAGATGGTATGTACGTTCTTAAATATTCTGCCGATTATGAATTGGATGGTATTGATTGTACCACGTATAAAGAGTTTACTCTTGATATCTGGTCGCAAGAAACGAAATACATTTTAGGTCTTGCAAGCGATATGGCAGTTTGCAGAATTGACTCCGGTACAGGTTCGACGACTTCTTATGGCGATTATCTCGCAGGCGGATTGTCCGGTAATAAGTTCAGGGTTGATTCTAATACGACAGGTAATATCGTTGCAATTAAACCTTTATTCTCAAAGAAATATTATGAGAATTTGAAGACAGAAGTTCCTACGGAAAATCAAGGAGCCTTGATTGAAGTTTACGTTAGCGGTAAGGTTGCTGCTTTACGTGCTATACAAAAATCTGTTGATAAGACTCATAGTAACATCAATATCAACGATTGTCCGGTTGGTTCGTATTACGGCTCATCATCGAGTCCTGATTATAAGCGTGGATATTTCTACTCGTCGGGTTCTGCAGAAAATGCTTGGAAAAATACCGAAACCGATTTGACGACGTTTATCGACGTTTATGATACTTTGGCGGAAAACTATAAATTCGTTTCTGCAAGAACAGACATGAATGCAGGTTATCCGTTAAGATTTAATGCATACGATTTCTACGTTGCATTCTGGACCGTAACTTCCGGCACTCAAGTTTACTTTACCGATTTTGAACTTTCGGCAGGTAAAACGAAGTACGTTTCCGAAATTTATAAGGAAACCGGAACGAATACTAATACGTATACGATGTCAACTATCGAGTACGTTGCAAAACCTGGTGCACACGTTTCCGCAAACGTAATTGATTACGAAGGATACTTCTATGATCCGACTGTAAGTGGTTCTGTTGACGAAGCAATCGTTAATGAGGACGGTACAACCGTATTAAAACTCTATTATAGAAGACTTCCTCAATATACAACGTATTACTACGCTCAACAATTAAAGATTGACGCAAGCGGTTACGAATACGTATTGCAAGGTAATTATACTTCAAAGACTTTCGCAAGGGCAGGAATGACGGCAAATGCCGATACTTCGGTTTCGTTCCCATATTGCAGATTGAATACGCAATTATCTACGACTTCTGCAATCGTTCCGAATAGTGACGAACTTGTATTTAACCTTTATTACGATACCTATGCAAATGATTTGGGATTACTTGACTCTGCAACGACCGACGGATTGCTTGACTTATCTACGATACTTACAAACCCTGTTTCGGCTTATTCGCTTCAATTAAGACAAGTTTATATTGACGGTAGTGAAATTGTTCTTGATCCTACGGGAATTATTTCGGCTGAAGGTATAGTTGATTATAATTTACTTGACGGTATTTACGTTGTTAAAGCAACTCCTATTGCCGGTGGCAATGAAGAAGTTGTTAAGTTTGAAGCATATAACAGCAATGAATATACTTGGAACTCTGTAAGTAAAGCAAACGTTGATGCTGTTATTATGACGCAGATTCCTAACAGACTTCAATCGTCAACAGAATTGAGTGTAAAGAAAATAGGCTTAAAGGATTACTATCAATTTACGGTAAACCAAAACGTATATAGAACGTTCACTTTCCTTCCTGTTCACTCTTATGCATACTACAATAGATTGCGTGGACAAGGTATTGAACTTTCGTTTAAGTTCAAGAGAGAAGGCGCTCAAAACGGTTGGGCTCAACTCTATAACTTCTCGACGACGAACGTTTGTGCTTCGCTCGGAGCTACGCTTAACGAGTGGTACACGATTAAGTTCTCTGTTGAAGACTTACTTGATAAGTACTGGTCAACGATCTTGAATCCAACTGCAAATTATAAGTCATGGGATGATAGGGGCAATATAGCAATGATGGTTATCATTTCGTCTGCTCTCCATACGATTACTGTCGGCGACTTTACGATGAAGAAGGTGTCTTCGTTCGATACAAGTAAAGTTCAAACGGAAACGTTGCAATCGTTTGACTTAACGTCGTTTATGTCTAACAAGGTTAAATCGCAAATTGCGTCGCTTGAAGATTCATACGATATCATAATGGAACTCGTTGCGTCAAACGGTGTTGTAATTGACGTTGTCGATAGAGAATCTTTCGATTTGACAACATTACCGAAAGCATACTTTGATGTAATTTGCTATGCTGACAACGGTACGGTAAAAGAAGAAATCTGGTCTTGCGGTATCGATATATTCGATTCAAACGACGGTGTTGTATTTAACAGTGTTTCGGAAGAAAACCTTGGTTACGTTAATGCTAACTATTGGGTTTACAATACTACCGATAAAGGCGAAGTTGACTCAACCTCGATAACTGTTGAAGACGGTGCTTATAAAGTTGCATTCCCAGATGCTCCAACGTCAAACACTTATAGAACGATCAATATTTTACCGCTTCACTCGAAGTTGTATTATCAACAATACTACGGTACTGGCTTGTACTTGACGTTTGATATCGTTTATACTTGTGAAGACGGTATTTATAATGATCAACCTGTAACGGCAGGTACTGACGTTACGACGAAACAATTCCACGACCTTAACTACCATAGAGCAATGCATTGTGGATTTACTTATAACGTTATTATAAGTCTTGATACGATTATTGATTACTGGTCGGGATATACGAACTTTGTTTATACTGACGCTAATACGTCGGGTACGATTAAGACGATAGGTCTTGGTGCCGGTAAATTAACGGCAAAGATTTCTAATCTTAAATTATCTCAACCTAACGAGAGTGCCGAAACTTCTAAAGATTACTTAAAGGGTAAGACGGTTGCCGTTCTCGGTGACAGTATCAGTACTTGGGTTGACGGATACTTTGCTACAAGTTACTATCCACTTGAATCTGATAAGAGAGGTGAATTTTTCGTTCAAGACGATATGTGGTGGAAACAAGTTGCAGACGAATTTGGAATGATTGTTTCGCGTAACAACTCAATTTCCGGAAGAACTGCCGCAAAAGCAGGCACAAGGTCTTACGGCGGTAACGAAGGTATAAATCTTGCAAATGAAAGAGCAAGCGACGTTACACCTGATTACTTGTTTATCTTCCTTGGTACGAACGACAGAACCGATTCAACAATCGGCACTTTAACCGAAAGTACCTACTCGCAAGTTGAAAGCTACGTTCCGACTTATACGGTAGATACTAACGGTAAGTTAACAACGACGGTTGATCCGGATTCAAGACTCGATACGTTCGTTAAGGCTTACGCAAGAATCGTTTACGACGCATTAAGAACGTATCCGGGAATTAAGATTTATTGCTTAAATCTTCCGAAGCACGGTTCGTTAGAAAACACAAACAAAATCAATGGCATTATCAATGATATTGCTTCACATTACGGAGTAGGAGTAGTCGACCTATTCACGGCATTTGGCGACAATTATGACACGCAAACTCTTGATGGGTTACATCCTAATAAAGCGGGTCAAACTGTTATGGCAAATGCAGTCATCGCTAAACTCAATAGCGATTATTCAGCTGAATAATATTTATTCTCATCTTTCCAAGGCGACTTGGAAAGATGAGGAAATAAAATTGTTCTTTAATGCGCATAGCGCAAGGGAGAAAATATGAAAAAATTATTAAGTTTATTGATTAGTCTATTAGTCGTGATGACTTCGGTTTTTGCTTTCGGTTGCAACCCTAAGGGTGAGTTGACCGATATTAACGCCGACACGTTTTATAATATTTCGGTAAAAGAAATCGCCGGTGAACGTGCTACTGCAACTTTATCTGCAACGTCGGTTGTTCATGGTGAAGGTGTTCAAATTAAGGTTTATCCTGCTGACGGTACGTATTCTTTATACGAACTTCGTATTAACGGCGGTTTGGTTGATTTGAGTAGTATTGTATATGAAACTTATCAAGGTCAATCTTATTACGCTTACTCAATTAGTTCGGTAACCACGGACGTTGAGTTTGAAGTTAAGCTTTCAAAGATGGACGTTATTGTTCATTTTGATGGTTCATCTGAAACTTTTGAAGATATCCACGCATCGTTTAATTCCTATTACGGGACTCTTCCGACGCCTGTAGAAGACAACAAACGTTTTATAGGTTGGTTTGACCAAAACAATAATAAAGTTACTTCCGAAACGCCTGTCAGAGCGGTTGATTCCGTTACGTTGACTGCAAAATTCGAAGACTTAACGGAAACGGAAAAAGGAAAACTTGTTCCGCTTGCTATTACGTCGGCTTATTACGATTCTGCTGCAACAAAGTACGGCGTTGTTTGGCATAACGATACCGTCCCTTCGGCTCCTGCCGTTATGGTGTCGAAAAATGCCGACTTCTCGGATTCGAAAACCTTTTATGCTACTTCGGAACGTTTAACGCTTGGTAAATACGTTAATGCCGCTGTTGTTGAAGATTTGGACTATGAAACTACTTACTATGCAAAAATCGGTGATGTTTCTATCCCTGAAAGCGAAAGAAGTACTTATTGGAGCAAAACGTTCACGTTTACCACGAGAAAAGAAAACGTTGACAAGGTTAATTTCTTCTTTATGAATTCTTCTGTTCAACCATATCTCAATAAGTATATGAATTTTGCAGATAACGGTGTTGGAAACGCAAACGGAAAGATTACGGATACTTATTGGAGTTACGTAATGAAGGAAGCAACGCAAAGATTTGAAGACGCTGACTTTATTGCCCACGGTGGTAACTTTGTATCTCACAACGTTGAAGTTGATATGTGGAGAGAAATGCTTGGTTCGGTTGAAGATTATTTGTTTAACTTACCGATAATGGGCGTAAGTAATAAGTACGAACTTGACCGTTTCCAAACAATGGCAAATCCATCTCCGATTATCAAGAATATGATTTCAAAGATGTTCAACATCGATACTCCTAATGACGGTGTATCGGAAGTAGGTAGATATTATTCGTTTGATTACGGTCCTATGCATTTTATAACCGTTCGTTGTACCGACCTATATAGAACTTCCGATATCAATATGGCAATCGGTGAAACAAAGATGAGTGATGCTCAACGTGCTTGGATTAAAGACGATCTTAGGGCTGCAAAACAAAATCCGAATATTAAATGGACTGTTTTGATGATGACGGAAAGTCCGGTTGATCCTGACGATGAAAATTTAACTCAAGTTACAACGAAAACAAGAACAAATATTCAAGAATACGTTGCAAAAGAAGTTGGTTTGCTTTGCGAACAATGTGGTGTCGATCTTGTTTTATCAACAAGTCCGAGATCTTATTCGTTAGTTGCATCAAATCCTCTTTTGTGTGATCCTGACTACTTTACGATGTATCCTGCAACCTTTACTACTTCCGAAGATACAGTAGATGGAGATACCGTTACTAAGTATGAACAAAACGATGCTAATAGGGGTACCATTTATTATCAGACAGGTTCTGTCGGGGCAGTATACGGTAACGCCTATGCTTCCGGTGAAGCTTCTGATACGATTTTACGTAAAAAGTTATCGGGCGCAGCAGGTTGCATTCAAGGTGTTAACGCTTCGCTTAGTATGTACTCTTACGTTGAAATCGACAATAATAAACTCGTTCTTCGTACCTACGGTGTTGACGTTGCAGGTGTTGCAACCGCATTGTTTGATAATCCGACTTCTGATTTGAGTGATTTTGGATATTACCTCGATGGTATTGAACTTGTTAAATAATTTTAACTAAATAAAATCGGTTAATTCTTAACGGAATTAGCCGATTTTTTTATTGCTGAAAAAACATAAAAAGTTTTTGTAAATTTATGGTTTTTTCTCTAATTTAATATTGATATTTTTTTGACGATATTGTATAATAGATTTTAATGAAATAATTTGCGTTTATATCGCAAAAGGAAGGATAATAATGGAAAAAAGAAAAGGTAGAATTACAATTCCAACTGATGAAAATTACGTAGAAGGGACAAGAGAAGTTGCCGAACTTTGGGGTGCTGATGCCGTTCGTGATTGCGACGGGACACATCTTCCGAAAAACGCAAAAGAACTTGCCGAAAAAGTATATAACACTTATTTTGTTGTTCGTGGTGATAACGAATGGGCAGATAAACACATGGATGAACTTCAAAACGTAGTTTTAATGAGTGATCGTAAAACCGCAGTCGAAGAAACGCTTGTTATCGACTTGCTTGACGGTTATTGTGACGAACAGCTTAAAGTTAATCCGACGGACTATAAAAAATATTGGCAGGTTATCGATAGAACTACAGGTGAAGAAATTCCCGAATACGAATATGACGGGAATAGGACTGTTACAATCAAAAATGCCAAATTGTTCCACGAGTATACCGTAAACTTTTTTGCTTATAACATTTGGGACGGTACTCAAATGTATAACTATATTACCAACAACTGGAATATCGAAAAACATAAGGTTTACGATCCACGTTATCCGCAAACATTTGAACATATTAAGGACAGACTTAAAACTTGGATAAAAAACAGTCCGGAAGTAAACGTTGCAAGATTTACGACCTTCCTTTATCATTTTACGATTATTTTTAATAACGTTAAAAGAGAAAAGCGTGTTGACTGGTTTGGCTATCAAATGACGGGAAGCCCTAAAGCGTTTGACGAATTTGAAAAGCAATACGGTTATAAAATTAAAATGGAAGATATCGTTTCAGACGGTTATTTCCACAGTCCTTTTGAAAACCCAACCAAAGTTTATCTTGATTATATGGATTATACCGAAAAATACGTATCTTCAACCGTTCGTAAACTTGTAGATATTGTCCATGACGGCGGTATGGAAGCAATGATGTTCTTGGGGGACAGTTGGATTGGTACCGAACCTTTCGGTAAATATTTCAAAGATATGAACCTTGACGCTGTTGTTGGTTCTGTAGGTGGTGGTGTTACCGTTCGTATGTTATCTGAAATTCCGCACGTAAGATATAGAGAAGGAAGGTTTTTGCCTTACTTTTTCCCGGATACTTTCTTTGACGGAAACGAAGAGGCAGCCGTTGCCGAACTTAATAAAAACTGGCTTACGGCTCGTCGTGCAATTATGAGAAAACCTCTTGACAGAATCGGATTTGGCGGATATCTTTCTTTGGCGGCAAAATTCCCGTCCTTTATTAAACGTGGCGGTGAAATTTGCGACGAATTCAGAGAAATATACGACGCAATCGACGGCAAAAAACCTTACTGCACGTTAAAGGTTGGTGTTCTTAACGCTTGGGGTAAAAAACGTAGTTGGATGAGCCACATGGTTGCACACGAACTTTGGTATCAACAAATTTACTCTTATCAAGGCTTATTAGAGAGTTTGAGCGGTCTTCCGGTTGACGTTGAATTCTTATCGTTCGACGATATTCGTGACGGTGTACCGTCCGATATTGACGTTATTGCAAACGTTGGTGACGCTTATACTGCGTTCTCTGGTGGAGAATATTGGAAAGATGAAAAGATTACGACTGCTGTTAGAAAATTCGTTTATAACGGTGGTGGTTTTATCGGTATCGGTGAACCGACTGCCGTTGCTCACGGTGGAAGATTTTTCCAACTTGCAGACGTCCTTGGTGTTGAAGAAGAAAGAGGCTTGACGTTATCGGAAGATAAATATAATATAATTAAGGTTGCTCACGAACTTACCGAAGGTATGGGCGAAGTTGACTACGGTGAAGACAAGAAAAATATTTATGCATTAAAAGGTGCTAAGGTTCTTGATATTAAATTCTCCGATAGATTCAAACGTGATATGAACGTTGGTGAAGTTAAGATGGCAATTAACGAATACGGAAAGGGTAGAAGTTTCTATATTACGGGACTCCCGTATTCTTTTGAAAATGCAAGACTTTTATATAAGGCAATGTGCTGGACTTCAAGAAAAGAACTTAACAAAGTTTATTCTTCAAACCCGTGTACGGATTGCAACTATTATCCGTCGAGCAAAAAATATGCCGTTGTAAATAATAGCAATCTTGAACAGAAGACTGATTTTTACGATATTGACGGAAAGAAAACCGAGCTTATCTTAAAGCCTATGGAAGTTAAGTGGTTTTAGTTTAATATGGACATCAATAAAATAGATAAACGACTTGCCGATAACGAGTACGAATACGACGGCAATTTGAATTACTATACGATTCCGTGTGAAGAGTTTTCTTTACACGGCGTGTCGTATAATGACGTTGATAAAAGATTTGAAAGGGTTCCGTTTGCTACTGCGGAAAAAATTAGTTCAGGCGTGGCACAGCTTTCACGTATGTTAACCGGCGGGAGAATTTTATTTGCAACCGATTCCGACGTTATCGAGTTGGTCGTTAAGTGCCAAGATTGTTCGTTTAGATTCTCAACGATAACGACCGTTTCGGGTTGTGGTATTTCTTTGCATGAAATTTGTGATGACGGTTGGTGGCAATTTATTCACAATTTTATCCCAAAAAACGACGACAAATTCGGATATTCGTCAAGGCAAAAACTCAAAGGCGGTAAAATGCGAAAATACATTTTGCATTTATCACTTTATCAAGATGCAAAATCTATTCAAATAGGTCTTGCAAAAGATTCAAAAGTTGAATTATTAAGTCATTATAGGGACGTTAAGCCGATTTTGTATTACGGTTCGTCTGTAACTCAGGGGTGTTGTGTTTCAAGGCCTGATATGACGTATCAAGCACTTATATCAAAATGGAATAATATTGATTTCGTTAATCAGGGTTATTCCGGAAACGCTCACGGGGAAGTGTTGATGGCTGATTACCTGACGTCGACTTATGATCCGAGTTTGTTTGTTTGCGCTTATGATTATAACGCAGAAACGGTTGATTTCTTAAAAGAAACGCATTATAACTTTTACGAACGCATAAGAAAAGGTTTTAAAAACCTTCCTATTTTGTTTGTTAGTAGGGCAGATACCGATTCTTGCCCCGATAACGTTAAAAAAAGAAAAGAAATTATTCTTGATACGATTAACAAGGCAAAAGCAAGCGGAGATAATAACGTGTTTTTTATTGACGGTGCGACGTTTTTCGGAGATGATGACAGAGATAAATGCACGATTGACGATTGTCATCCAAATGATATCGGCGCATACAGAATTGCAAAAAATTTATATAAAAAAATGATAGAAATCGATAAAAAGTTTGAGTGAGTATTATGGAAATTGTTGATAATAAAATTCAAAAAAAAGGATTTATCCAAAGATGGGATGAAGGTTTACCGCTTGGAAACGGTATGATCGGAAATTTGATTTACGGCAAAGAAAAGCTTGTTTTTGCTCTTGACCGTGGTGGACTTTGGGATTTGACACCTCCACCGGAGTGGTCGCTTCCTGAGTATAATTATAAAACTTTAATTAAACTCGTTCGTTCTGCCAAAAAGGGGAATATGGACGATTGGAAAAAATACAAAGAGATTTTCGATGGTCCGTATCACTATACCGCACCGACGAAAATTAACGCCGGCTGGATTATTTTTGATTTTAAATTAACGGAAGATACTGTTTTTTCTCTTGATATTTGTGACGGTTTGGCTGTTATAAAAAACAAGTTTAACGAAATGAAAACGTTTGTTTCAGCCGATAAAAAAGTCGGTATAGCAGTTTTTGATAATGACGTTTCCTTCGAAGTTAAATTTCCTGATTATTATTTCAAGAAAACGGTTTTTGAAGGGCTTGGCAATACACAGCATAAACCACTCGGTTATGAAGACACGGTGGTTAAAACCCTTGACGGTATAATTTGTTACGTTAACAAAATGCACGACGGTACAACTTTCGGTATTGCATTAAAAGAAAGCCTAAAAGGCAAGAAGAAAACGCTACAATACTATGTTTTTAATAGCCCTAACGAAGAAAAGGCTTATAAAGACATTAAAAACACTTTTGACAATGCAAATATACCTTTTGCATCTTTATATAAAACCCATAAGATTTGGTGGGAAAAGTATTGGGCGGAGTCCGAAATCACCGTTCCGGATAAGATGCTTGAAAGAACTTATTATCTTTCATATTATTTGTTTGGTAGCGGAAGCCGAGACGAAGAAGGTTGTTATCCTATGCCACTTCAAGGGCTTTGGACTGCTTGCGACGGCAATCTCCCACCATGGAAAGGGGATTATCACCACGACTTAAACACCCAACTTACTTACGTATCGTATTTTAGGGCTAATCACTTTAAGGCAGGGGATTCTTTTGTTTCGTATTTATGGAGTTTAAGAAATACATACAAAAAATTTGCCAAAGAATTTCACGGGGTTAACGGGTATATATGTCCTGGCGTATCGACGGTTGACGGAAAACCACTTGGCGGTTGGTCAATGTATGCGCTTTCGCCGACTATGTCGATTTGGCTTGCTAAATCATTTGTCGACCATTATGAATTTACGGGCGATATCGTTTTTTTGAAAGAAAAAGCATATCCGTTTTTGCGTGGGGTATGTAACGCTATTTTGGAAATGATGATTGAAAAGAGAGGGAAATTATTTTTACCGCTTTCTTCTTCACCTGAATATCATGATGCAGACGTTGAATCGTATATTGACGGTTGGTCAAATAATGACCTTATGCTTTGCAGATACGGTTTTGAAAAAGTAATTGAGTTTGCCGGTATTTTAGGTAAAAAAGAGCCCAAGTTTTCTAATGCACTTTCAAAACTCGATATGCCGTATTGTGACAATAACGGTGTTTTCTATCTTGACGGTAACGGAAATTACGTTGAAGAATCACATCGCCATCACTCAAATCTTATGGCAATTTATCCGTTAAGAAGTTTTTCTTACGGCGATGGGACAAATGCAAGAGCGTTGGATTTAAATTTGGCAAGACTTGAAAAACTCGGTACGGGGAATTGGGTTGGTTTTTCCTTCCCATGGTTTGCGGCTATGTCGGCATTATCTTTTAGTGCGAACAGAGCGCTTACTCATCTTCAAATATTCAGCAAGTGTTTTACGGCAGACAACGGATTTCACTTAAACGGCGATTTCAAGAAATACGGAGTTTCGCTTTTCCATTACAGGCCGTTTACTTTGGAATCGAGTTTTTGCTATTGCGATGCGCTTCAAGAAATGCTTGTTCAAGACCATGACGGATATCTCAATTTATTCCCATGCGTACCACTTGATTGGCAGGGTGAAAAAATTTCGTTTAAGAATTTTGTTGCTCGTGGCGGGCACATGATTTCTGCCGATTTTGACGGAGAAAAAGTTAACCGTTTTGTAATAAATGCAAACGGCAAAACAAAGATAAGAATTAAAAATGTATTTGGAAAAGAAAATCTTAAATTTTCTAACGGTGCAAAATTTGTCGTTAAACAAAACGAAATTTTTGAAATGGAAATTTTTGGAACAGTTAAGTTAAAATAGGTGGGGATATGGAAATTGTTAAAAGACTTTTAAGTGTTGGGGATAATGAACTTTGTGAAAAGATTTCAAAAGTTTGTGATGGAGATACCGTTGTTCTTGAAAATAAGGTTTACGACGTTTGGCAAGATAATTGTTTTCATTCTGACGGTTTTTTCTTTTCAAATACTGCGGAAACGGACCTTAATCCAAACGGAGAAAGATTTTCGGCAATTTATTTAAAAGATAAAAAGAACGTAACGATAGATGGTAACGGAGCAACAATTATGCTTCACGGTGTTATGACACCGTTTATGGGTGACGGTTGCGAAAATATTACGATTAAGAATTTGACAATCGATTACTATCGTCCGACTATGACGGAATTTGATATTCTCGAAAACGACGGAAATGGAAACGCTCTTATTCAAATTCACGACGATTGTATTTACGAAGTTAAAGACAATTTCTTGTATTTTTACGGAGAAAAAGGTAAAGACGGTAAACGTTTCTTTGAATATCCGTACAAAAGCAAAGAAATGATTTCAATGTATTATAATAATACTACCGAACAAACCAAATTCTTTAACCGTGACGAAGGTGACCTTCGTCCGTCGATTCCGACTTTTTCTTCCATAGAAGATTTAGGAAAAGGCAAGGTCAAAGTAACACTTAAAAATAAGGATATCGTTTTCCCCGTAGGTTGCACCGGTCAGTGTAGAACCTTTAGAAGAATGCAAACAGGCGGATTTTTCGGGGAAAGTAAAAATATCAGACTTGAAAATCTAACGATATATGCAATGCATGGATTCGGTATTCTTTTTCAGTTTTGTGATACGGTTACGCTTTTTGGGTTAAAAAATATTAGAAAGAAAGGCAGAACGCTTGCAAGTAACGCAGACTTTTATCACTTTTCAGGCTGTAAAGGTTTGATTACCATTGATAGTTGTCATGCCGAAACAGCGCACGACGATTTTATTAACGTTCACGGAACGCATTTAAGAATTGTCGGTGTTGATAAACAGAATAATACCGTTACACTTAAATTTATGAATACTCAAACGTGGGGATTTAAGTGCTATCACGAAGGGGATACCGTTGACTTTATAAAGTGGAATAACCTTACGCCTTATGCAAGTGCAAAAGTATTAAAATTCGAAAAACTTTCTGACTTTGAAGTAAAGCTTACTCTTTCGAAAATTCCTAATAACGTTGAAATTGATAAAGACGTTTTAGAAGACGCAACTTATACTGCAAAACTTATCGTAAGAAACAATTACTTTGGACCGTCGATGGGTAGGGGGGTCCTTTGTACGACGAGAAAGCCGATTTTGATTGAAAACAACACTTTTTATAAGGTGGGCGGTCATCCGTTAAGCGTTGAGGACGATTGCAACTTCTGGTACGAGTCGGGATATTGTAAGAGTATAATTTTCAGAAACAACACTATGATAAATTCGCCGTGTGGCTCATGGGATACTGTCCCTTCTTCGATGTACGTAAATCCTATGGTTGTAGATAAATCGTTTAGAGGCTACGTTCACGGTAAGGTTGTAATCGAGGGCAATAAGTTTGTTGACGCTGAAAAGAATCAAACGTATTTATTTGCTTTCTCACACACGAAAGAAGTCGTAATAAAAGATAACGTTTTAGATGTTGATTTTGACGTAAAACTTAATTGTGTTAAAAAATTCAAAGAGAAAAATAATAAGATTATATTAAAAAAATAAAATATTTTTAATTTGTTTAAAGGAGAAAAGATGAAAAAGTTAAGAGTAGGACTTATCGGTCTTGGTGGTAGGGGTGCTGGTCTTTACCGTGTTGCACTTAAAAATCGTAAATACGTTGACTATGTTGCCGTTTGCGACAATTATAAAGATAAAGCCGAAAAAGTCGGTGCAAGTATGGTAAATGACGGAAGACCACAACCTGCCGTATATACCGATTATAAGAAATGTATAGACGAGATGAATCTTGACGCTGTTGTTGTTGCAACGTCATGGCAACAACATATCGAAGTTTCTATTTATGCAATGGAAAAGGGTGTTGCCGTTGCTTGTGAAGTTGGCGGTGCTTATTCTATTGAAAGTTTATGGGAACTTGTAAGAACTTATGAAAGAACGAAAACACCTATCATGATGATGGAAAACTGCAACTACGGTAGGAACGAACTCTTGGCTCTTGAAATGAAAAGAAAGGGACTGTTAGGTAAAATCGTTCACTGTCAAGGCGGATATCGTCATGACCTTCGTAGTGAAGTTGCAACGGGTGTTGAATGCCGTCAGTATAGGCTTAATCAATATATTCACAGAAATACCGAAAACTATCCTACACACGAAATCGGACCTATTGCAAAACTTCTCGATATAAATGCCGGTAACAGATTTGTTTCAATCGTTTCGGTTGGTTGCAAGCCACAAGGCATGAAAGAATATGTTAAGAATAAGAATATCGAACACTTAAAAGACGTTGAATTTAATCAATCCGACGTTATTACTTCTATTATTAAGTGTCAAAACGGTGAAACGATTACTATTTTTCTTGATACTTGCAATCCGAGATATTATTCAAGAGGATTCTTGGTTGAAGGTACGAAAGGATTAATAAACGAAGATAATCGCTCGGTTTATTTGGAAGATGATTTCAGAGAAGAACAATGGGAATGGAAAGATAACTTCAATAATATTGATAAATTTTATGAAAAATATGATCACCCTAACTGGATTGGTTATCACCCGGGTAAAGACGGTCACGGCGGTATGGACGAGCTTGTTTTTGATGGTTTCTTTGACGCCTTGGTTCATAAAAAACCGATGCCTATCGACGTTTATGATATGGCGACATGGATGAGTATTTCCGTTCTTGCAGAAGAATCAATGCTTACGGGTAGGTCTGTTTCTTTCCCTGACTTTACCGACGGCAAATGGATAACAAACGAAAACACTTTTGGTTTCGGTAAGACCGAACAGGTTGAGTATGACGAAGAAAAGGAGGAAATAATCAATGCTTAAAGGTATCCCAAAGGTTATAAGCCCTGAACTCTTAAAAATTCTCGACGAAATGGGACATGGTGACGAAATCGTTATTGCCGACGGTAATTTCCCTTCCGAAAACTATGGTAAAAGAGTTGTTAGGGCGGACGCAATCGGTGGGGTTAAAATGCTTGACAGCGTACTAAAACTTATTCCGCTTGATACTTATTCCGATGAAAATTTTCTTTTGATGGAGTTGTCGGGAAATGACACTACTATTCCGTCTATTTGGGCAGAATACGATAAAGTGGCAAGCGAAAACGACAAAAACGTCAGAAAAGGTTCTCTTGAGAGATTTGCTTTTTACGAAAGGGCAAAAAAAGCTTTCGCAGTTATTGCAACGGGTGAAGAGGCCGTATATGCAAATATCATCTTAAAGAAAGGCGTTGTTAAGTAATATGACAATAATGACAATAGGCGACAGTATCACAAGGGGAACGTTTACTGCTCCCGGAGATAACAGTCCACTCCACGTTGCAAACCCGAATTTTTCCGATATATTAAAGGGAAAACTTAATGCTGATAAACTTATAAATCATGGTATTAACGGCGTTTCAATAAGCACTATTGCCGAAATTAATCGTACGTATGCTATGAGTACACATATCGATGACTTTGAAGATTTGTCAAGGGGTGATTTTTTGTTTTTATGTGGTGGGACAAACGATCAGCAAGGTAAAGTCCCTATCGGAATAGAAAACGATACGACTGACATTTCTTTTTTCGGTGGGATTGACGTTTTCTTTTCAAAAGCCAAAAAAAAGTATGCCGATAACGGCGTAAACGTTTTCGTAGTGTTACCTCTTGATAAACGTTATTCGTTCGGGACTACCGACTTAAATGGTATAGAAGGTTACAGAAGGGCTTTGGAACTTAAGGCAAAAAAATTTGGTTTTAACGTTGTTGATACTCGTAAAATCGAACAGCACCCAGACGACGAAAGTTGGCGAGAAGAATATATGCTTGACGGACTTCATCCAAATGAAAAATTTCATAAGATTTACGGCGAGTTTATATTTAACGAGATAAAATTTAGGAGAAATTATGAGAACAGAACAATATGATTTTAATGGCTACAAGGCAACTGTTTTGATTCCTGATAACCCGAATGGCAAATGGATTTGGAAGACCGAATTTTTCTATGCTTTTGATAGCGCTGAAAGAGCCTTGTTTGATATGGGATATACAAGAGTGTATTATTGTATATCGAATAAATACGGTAATGATGAATCCGTAAGACTTATGCACGCTTTCCATAAAGATTTAATCAAGAGATTCGATCTAACGGAAAAGGCAATTTTATTCGGTTTTTCACGTGGGGGGCTTTATGCTTTTAATTACGCTCTTTTTTACCCTGAATGTGTTGAAAAAGTATATCTTGATGCGCCAGTTTTAAATCTTCATAATTGGCCACAAGAAACTGCAAGCAAAGTAGAGTATCCCGAAATGCTTCATGAATATAGCCAAACGGAAGACAGCTTTAAGTCTTTTAAGTATAATCCGATAAATCAACTTGATGAGTACTTTAAGAATAATATTCCTACGCTTATTGTTGCTGGCGATGCAGATACGACTGTGGAATTAAAAAAGAATTCGCAAATTGTAATTGATTACTGCAAGGAAAAAAATATTCCACTTGAATATTATATTAAACCCGGTTGCGAACACCATCCACATTCGCTTGAAGACGTTAGCCCGATAGTTGATTTTGTCGAAAGATAATTTTTTATAAACAAAAGAGTTCAAAAATTTGAACTCTTTTTTATTTTTATTTAAGTTACCATGGAATAAGTGCAAAGAGTGTGGCAAAGACTATTGACGGTAACATATTTGCGACTCTAATTTTTTCTTCTCTTATTAAATTGAGCCCTACACAGAAGATTAAAATAGACCCTACAAACGACAAATTGTTTAATGCTAAGGTTGATATAAATCCGCCCAAAAAATGCCCTAATAGGGTAAATATGCCTTGTAAAACAACAACGGGAATCGCAGAGAAAATGCAACCTTTGCCTTTTGATGCCGTGAGTATCATAATTGTTATTGCATCTATGATACTTTTTGACAGTAAAATTGTATAGTTACCGCTTATTCCGTCTTCAATTCCGCCGACAATAGCCATAGCACCGACGCAAACTGTTATCGAAGCGGTTATAAAGCCATCTACAAATCCACCGTCATTTTCGCTTTTTGTTTTCACTTTTAAGAAGTTGCCGAATTTTTCAACACCTTTTTCGATGTCGATAAGTTCGCCGATAATTGTGCCAAGAGCCATACTTACGATTAGCATAATTGACGTTTTAATATCAAGAGTGCTATTGTAAGTCGTAATGATTTTTTCGATTGCGCCGATTATACCGATAAATATAACTACAATCCCCATTGCGGTTATTAAAGATTTACGGAGTTTTTCGGGCAGTTTCTTTCCAAAAAGTAAGCCTAAAACCCCACCTATTATTATTGAACCGAAATTTATAATTGTTCCAAGACCAAACATTTTTTCACCATTTTTAAATAATATTTTTGGTTTTTTTCATTGCTTTTTTCAGTGATTTTATTATATAATACTTAAAAAGATTGTGTCAATATTTTTAGTTTATTTTTTTTATTTGTTTACGTTTATTCATTGAAACGATAAAAGGCATATTTTATGAGGATAAAGAGTTTTTGTAAAAGTATAAATATGGAAAAGGATGCACTCGATTTTTTTGTGTTGCTTAATAAAAAAATCGAAAAGTTATCTATATACGGTGTTGTTTTTTCTTTTGCAAAAAAGGCTGTTTGTGGCATTGAAGAAAGAGAATATCTTGATGGCTTAAATAACCTTTCCGTCATTTCAAAAGATATCGGTGTAAATAAGTATTCACTTCATTTTTTATTTTTAATCTACGGGTTTATTTTACTTAAAAATGAATATAAAAAAAGGAAAATAGATAAAAAAATATATCTTGAAACGGCAAGCGATATTTTATATAAAATGCGTGAGTGCAAAGATGTTTACGGCGTTTACGGAACGTTTGTCGCTTGGTGGTACGTAAAGTTTTTTAATCTTGAAATAATTAAACTCGGTCGTCTTGAATTCGAAAGGAGAACTTTACCTTTTGATAGTTACAATAAGTTTGGAATTAACTTAAAAAAAGACGACGATTGTTTTGCTATTCATATTCCATCATCTGGTCCGTTATACGTTGAAGATATTATTTCGTCATTAAAATCAGGGTATAGATATTTTAATTTAAGCGGGAATATTCCTTTTATCGTACACTCGTGGATAATTCTTAAAGAGAATAAAGATATTTTACCAAAAAACAGTAACTTGAAAAAGTTTTATAATCTTTGTGATATTTTATACAATGATTATGAAGACGGATATTCCGATTGTTGGCGAATTTTTAAGTGTAATTATAATGGTAATCCCGACAGTTTGGAACAAAGAACGTCCTTGCAAAAAAATATCGTATCGTACCTAAAGAGTGGTGGCAAGATGGGAGAAGGTATGGGCGTTTTGGTTTTTGACGGTGAAAATATTTTAACGGGGAAAAAGGAATAAAATATGAAAGTTTATGATATGCACGTTCATATTTACGATAGAAACGTTAATGCTGATGATTTTGTTGAAAAACTTGATAAAGCCGGTGTTTACGGTGCTTCCACATTTTCTTTAGCACCCGAATTCGGAAACGTTTTAGATAGGCTTGACCACGTTATAAAGTTTTCCGGAAAATATTATTATGATAGGATTTTCCCTGTTTTATGGGTTCATCCGTTTGAAAAAGATGCGATAAAGGCGGTTAAACGTGCAAATGATATGGGGATTTGTGCGTTCAAAATGATTTGTGATAATTACGACGTTTATGACAAAAAATCCTTAAAACTTATCGATGAGATAAAAAAGACGGGAAAGCCGATTATTTTTCACTCCGGAATTTTATGGAAAGGCAAAAACACATCGATTCACAATAGACCGGTAAATTGGGAGTGTATGAACGAAGTTGGCGACGTAAAGTTCTCGATGGGACATGTTTCCTGGCCGTGGGTTGATGAATGTATAGCTCTTTATGGAAAGATTTTAAATACTTATACGAAATATCCCAACGATCCTATGGCAGAAATGTTTTTTGACGTTACGCCCGGCACCCCAAAGATTTACAGAAAAGAAATGTGGTATAAACTTTTTAACGTTGGTTACGACGTTAAAAACAATATCATTTTCGGAAGTGATTGCAGGGCGGAAACTTATAAAACGACGTGGGTAAAAGACTGGCTTATAACCGATAATCGTATTTTAGACGAACTTGAAATATCTAACGAGATAAGGGAACAGGTTTTTTCTAAAAACTTTTTAAGATTTATGGGTATTGATAAAACCGAAACAAAACATATTAGCCCAACAAGTGATGAGGTCCAGAATGAAGGTAAAAAATAGGAGATAATTATGGAAAAATTAAAAGTTGCCTTAATCGGCCTTGGTGGTAGAGGTGAAGGACTTTATAGAGTTGCAATGAAGTTTATGGATGACTTAAACTTTGTTGGATTATGTGATCCTTTTATCGACAAGGCGGAGTATGTTGCTAACAAAATTAAAGCGGATTTTGGATACACTCCACCCGTATTTGCCGATTATAAAGAGTGTATTGATAAAACTAAACCCGATTGTGTCGTTTTGGCGTCGTCATGGCAACAGCATATTGAAGTTTCAATTTACTGTATGGAAAAGGGTGTTGCTGTCGGGTGCGAAGTCGGAGGAGCATATTCAATCGAAAGCCTTTGGGACCTTGTAAGAACTTACGAGAGAACGAAAACTCCTATTATGATGCTTGAAAATACTTGTTTTAAAAGAAACAAACTTATGCTTCTTAAAATGGTAAGATTAGGGCTTTTTGGTGAAGTTGTTCATATGGAAGGTGCTTATAGGCACGACCTTCGTAAAGAAATAACTACGGGTGCCGAAAAAAGACATTATCGGCTTATGGAATATATTCATAGAAACACCGAGAATTATCCGACACATGAAATCGGCCCTATTGCGAAGATTTTAAAAATCAACTGTGGGAATAGATTTACGTCGCTTTTTTCTTATTCCTCTAAATCCGTTGGCTTAAAATCATATATAAAAGAAAATAACGTTGAATCATTTAATAACCTTGATTTTAATCAAGGGGATATCATAACGACTTTGATAAAATGTCAAAACGGTGAAACGGTTACAATCAATCTCGGGACAACGCTTCCAAGATATTATTCGAGAAGTTTGATGCTTGAAGGAACGAAAGGCGTTATGTGTGGAGAGAATAACTCAATTTATTTTGAAGACGAATTTGATAAAGATAAAGAACTCGGTCAGTTTGATTGGAAAGACCATTGGGGAAATTTCGACAGTTACTACGAAAAGTACGACCACAAATGGTGGAAAGATTACGTGCCGAGTGAAGGAACAAAGGCGGGGCATAGCGGTATCGATTACTTAACGTTAAAAATGTTTTTTGATTCTGTTAGAAATAAAAAACCAATGCCTGTTGACGTTTACGATATGGCAACGTGGATGTCTATTTCCGTTTTATCCGAGCAATCGATTATGACCGGTCAGCAAGTAATGTTTCCTGATTTTACCGATGGTAAATGGGTTACGAATAAAGATATTTTTGCAAAGGAGGATGAAGAATAATGGCATCGATTTTAGAAGCGATAATGGTAATTTGTTTTGGTATATCTTGGCCACTTAATATCGTTAAGTCGATAAAGACAAAGACGGCAAAAGGTAAGAGTATTTGGTTTTTATCTTTTATTTTGCTTGGATATATTGCCGGTGTCGCAGGAAAAATAATTTCTGCGGTAACAGGCGGAACGCTTGTTGTTTACGTTTTCGTTTTTTATTGTCTTAACCTTGTTATGGTTACTACCGATTACGTTTTAACGCTTAAAAATATGAAACGTGATAAACAAAGTTCAAATAAATAAGTAAAAAAATGACCGAAAAATTTCGGTCATTTTTAATTTATTTGACGTTAGGCTTTATAAATAGTTTCACCGTTTCTGACTGTTAAAGCGATAGAAAAGTCTTCGTTCATTACGGCAAAGTCAGCATCTTTGCCGATTGCGATGGAACCTTTTTTGTCGGCGATATTAAGAGATTTTGCCGGGTTAATCGTAGCGAAGTCAACTGCATCAATAAACTTTACGTCGCATTTTGTTACAAGGTTTTTAATAGCATCGTTCATTTTGAGAACGCTTCCGGCAAGAGTTCCGTCTTTAAGCCTTGCTTCTCCGTTTTTAACGAAAACTTGTTGTCCGCCGAGTTCCGAAAGCCCATCGGGTAAGTGTTTTGCACGCATTGAGTCGGTAATTAAAATAAATTTATCGTGTGGCTTATTTTTAATTAAAAGTTTTATTGCCGGAACGGATAAGTGTATCGTATCGCAAATGCCTTCACAAAAGAGAGAATCGAAAAGCATTGCAGAGCCTACCGTTCCGACTTCTCTGTGGTGAAGCCCTTTTTGTGCGTTATACGTGTGCGTAATATTTTTTAATCCGTTGTTTATGGCTTTTTCGATGTCATAATATCCGGCATCTGTATGACCGGCACTTGCAACAACGCCGATATCGTTAAGATGGCGTATAAGTGTTTCCGCATTTTCAACTTCCGGCGCCATTGAAACGATTTTAATTGCGTTTCCGCTTGCTTTATTGTATTCGTCGAAAACATTAACGTCGGGTTTTGCGACGTATTTTTCCGGTTGTGCGCCGATGTGTTTTAGTGAAATAAACGGTCCTTCTAAATGGATGCCTAAAATTTCTGCTCCGTCTTTTCGACAACTTTCTCTGTATTCTTTAACGGCTTTCATTGCTTTTGTTATGTTTTCGGGGCTTTGTGTCATTGTTGTTGCCAAAAAGCCGGTTGTACCTTCACTTGCAATAGCGGTTGCGATTTTGCTTAAATCTTCGACCGTTCCGTCCATTGCGTCAGACCCTGCTGCACCATGAATATGTTCATCGATAAAACCGGGTAAAACCACCTGATTTTTTTCAATGGGAAGTTTTTCGGTGATAACTTTTTCGTCGTTTCCGATATATTTAATCTTACCGTTTTCGAAACCCAAGTTTGTTGTAATTATTCCTTGATTTTCCACATAAATTTTTGCGTTAATAAAACCCTTCATTTTAATCTCCGTTTTATTTTTTTATTATTAAATACATAATATACTTTTTTTTAAAAAAAAACAATAAAAAAAGAACAAAAAACGCAAAAAATGTTTACAATCGTAATTTTATTTGATATTATATTGTTAAACAAAAATATAATGGGGTATAAGGAGAAAATTTATGAAATTTACACCTGTTTACGACAAAGAATTTATGCCTATTTCGGTCGTTTTGCGTGATTATAAAAACGACGTAAGTAAACAAGACGGTAAACCTGTAAGGATTTGCGTTGAGAGAAACGACGGGTATAACTATATTTATAAAATTGACGTTTATAAATCTGACGACAAAAAAGAACTGAATTATGAGATTTGCGAAAGAATCATTAAGTCGATTTTATGGGTTTGCGGTGGTTATAAAATCTATATTGACGGAGATAAATTTATTTTTGATCAAATAAAGTCGGATTATACTTTAACCGGTAAACGTGCTTTTGACGTTGATTTTATGCAAACGGTTTATGAAAAGCCTTTTGAAGTTATTTATGCCGAGGGAAAGGATTTTCCGCAATTTAAGCCGTGTGAAGTTAAAATCGGTGGACACCTTGACGGATGTAGAATAGGTTTTGATGCCGGTGGAAGTGATAGGAAGGTTTCTGCCGTTATCGACGGTAAAGTTGTTTACAGCGAAGAAGTCGTTTGGTTCCCGAAAACAAATTCGGACTATCATTATCATTATGACGGAATTATGACTGCTATGAAAACCGCAGCATCCAAAATGCCACGTGTTGACGCTATCGGTGTTTCTTCCGCAGGGGTTTATATTAACAATAAAATTATGGTTGCATCACTTTTCCTTAAAGTACCGAAAGAAGATTATAAAGAACACGTTCAACCTATGTATATGGATATCGCAAAAGAAATCGGCGCACCTATCGAAGTTGCTAACGACGGAGACGTTACGGCACTTGCAGGCGCTATCGACTTAAACGACAACTGTGTTTTGGGCATTGCCATGGGTACAAGTGAGGCAGTCGGTTACATAAACGACAAAGGCTTACTAAACGGTTGGCTTTCGGAAGACGCTTTCGTTCCTGTTGACTTTAATAAAAAAGCAATGGTTGACGAGTGGAGTGGGGATTACGGTTGCGGTGTTAAGTATTTTTCACAAGACGGTGTAATTAAACTTGCAGAGAACGCCGGATATAAGTTTCCGGAAAATTCTTCACCTGCCGAAAAGTTAAAAGAAATTCAAAAACTTATGGAAAATAATGACTCTATGGCAAGACAAATTTATTCCGATATCGGGGTATATATGGGGTATGCAATTCCATATTATTGTGAATTTTATAAGATTAAACATTTATTGCTCCTTGGCCGTGTTACGAGTGGCGAAGGCGGTTCGATTATCGTTGAAAAAGCGAAGGAAGTTTTAAGAGAAGAATTCCCTGAATATGCCGACATAGATATTACTATGCCTGATGAATCAAATAAGAGAGTCGGTCAAAGTATTGCCGCTGCTTCTTTACCTGAAATAAAATAAATATAAATTTGTCGATATTGACAAATATCTATTTAAGTATTAAAATTAAAAGGATAAATTATGTTTTACACTCTTAAAAACAATAGGACTGGCGAAAAAACTCATTTAACAACAACAGTTGAAGTTATTGTTTCCGATGGAATAATCAAGTTTGATTTTGACTGTAAAAAATCAAAAATGTTTAGTGCAAATGAAGGGTTTAACACTAATATTTATGACGGGGACGTTTGCGAAGCGTTCGTATGTGTTGACGGAAACAGAGAACATTATTTTGAATTGGAAGTTGCACCGAACAACAGCGTTTTTTATAAAAGAGTGTTTAATCCAAAAGGCGGAACAAGACAATCTTTTGATATGGAAAACGTTGTAAAATCTAACGTTGTTATTGACGGAGAGAATTATAAGGTTCATTTTGAAGTTCCTTTATCTTCTATGGATTGGGACGGTGTTACGCCTATTCTTTTCAATGCTTACAGAATCGAAACCGAAGGCGGAACGACTAACCTTCATTTACTTGCAGTTAATCCGACGCTTTCCGATACTTACCATAAGCCGGAGTTTTTTATCGAATTATGAAAAAAGAGTGGACGGAGTGGATACACTCTAAATGTATTGAAACCACAAATGACAATATGCCGAAAGTTTTACTCGTAGGAGATTCGATTACCGACGGATATTACAATTTCGTTTCGAAAAAGCTTTGGGATATTTGTCGTGTCGATTATGTTGCGACTTCTTATGCTGTCGATTCAAAGACGTATAATGCTGTCGT
This sequence comes from Christensenellaceae bacterium, assembly GCA_045599205.1. Classification (GTDB taxonomy): domain Bacteria; phylum Bacillota; class Clostridia; order Christensenellales; family Borkfalkiaceae; genus UBA1259. The sequence goes on from JAZRVM010000002.1 coordinate 31,077, forward strand.
TTCGAATATCATAAAGGACAGTAATTACGCCGTTATACACTTTAATCACGGTTTACACGGTAAACATATGTCAAAAAGCACATATTTATCGAGAATTAAAAAACTTTTATTGCCCATTGATAAAAACACGGAATTGATTCTTGCTACTACGACGAACGTGCTTAAAGACGGTGTAAATAAGATTGAACCGTCATGGAATAAAAAGGTTTTGGAACGGAACGAGTTGATTCGTTCATTTGCAAACGAAATCGGGGCAAAAGTTGACGATTTATATCCTTTGTCCGTAAATATGGATTATTCGCATAGAACAAGCGACGGTTTTCATTATGACGAATTCGGCTATGATTTGCTTGCCGAACAAGTTTCAAAAATTATTAGAAAAATTATTAAATAAATATAGAAATTTAAGGAGATTTTTGTATGAAATGTAGAATCGGTATTCGTCCTGTTATCGACGGAAGATGGGGCGGAATCAGAGAAGGTCTTGAAGAACAAACCATGAAAATGGCAAAAGACGCAAAAAAACTTATCGAAGATAACGTTTTTTATGCTGACGGAACACATGCAGAAGTTGTTATTTCGCCTTGCACTATCGGTGGAGGAAAAGAAGCTTACGAATGTGCTGAATTCTTTAAGGTAAATAACGTTACGGCTACTCTTTCGGTAACGCCTTGTTGGTGCTATGGATCCGAAACGATGGACCTTGATCCGCTTACGACGAAAGCAGTTTGGGGCTTTAACGGTACGGAAAGGCCGGGTGCTGTTTATCTTGCCGCTTGTATGGCAGCACACGCACAAAGAGGACTTCCTGCTTTTGCAATTTACGGCGAAGACGTTCAAGATATAGGTGATTCTGGTATTACACCTGACGTTGAAGAAAAGATTTTAAGATTTGCTCGTTGTGCTTTGGCAGTCGGGCAAATAAGAAACAAAGCTTACGTTTCAATCGGCAGTGTTGCAATGGGTATCGGAGGTTCGTTCCTTGACGCTAATATGATGCAAAAATATTTCGGTATTCGTGCAGAATGGGTTGATATGACCGAAATTTTACGTAGAATCGACCTTGAAATTTATGACAAAAAAGAATACGAAAAAGAATTAAAGTGGATTAAAGAAAATATTAAAGAAGGTAAAGATTATAACGGTTCGATTTGGGAACAAAAAGATTTTACCCGTGAAGAACTTGACAAGCAATGGGAATTCGTTGCAAAAATGACCTTGATTATCAAGGATATTATGCTTGGAAATCCAAAACTCAACGATATTGATAGACACGAAGAAGCCCTTGGCAGGAACGCTATTTTGGCAGGTTTCCAAGGACAACGTATGTGGACGGATTATAAGCCGAACGGTGACTTTACCGAAGCAATTTTGAATTCAACTTTTGACTGGAACGGCAAAAAGCAACCGATACTTTTGGCAACCGAATCTGATAACTGTAACGGTCTTGCAATGCTTTTCGGCAATCTTTTAACCGGTGGTGCAAGTGTTTTTGCCGACGTTAGAACATACTGGTCGCCAAAGGCTGTTGAAAGATGTACAGGTTGGAAGCCTGAAGGTGTTGCTAAAAACGGATTTATGCACTTAATTAACTCGGGTGCTGCCGCTCTTGACGGAACGGGTGCTTGCAAGGATAAAGAAGGTAATTCCGTTATGAGAAAGTGGTGGGACGTTTCCGATAAAGATATTAAAGCTATGCTTGATAAAACTCAATTTTCTCCTGCAAACCGTGGATATTTCCGTGGCGGTGGTTTCTCAAGTTCTTATTCAACCGAAGGTGAAATGCCTGTAACGCTCGTTCGTGTTAACATGGTTGAAGGGTTGGGATATACCATGCAAATCGCAGAAGGTTGGACTGTTGAACTCCCTGAAAACGTTAATAAGATTTTGCTTGACAGAACCGATAGAACGTGGCCATCTACTTGGTTCGTTCCAAGACTTGACGAAACTAACGCCTTTTCAAGCGTTTATAACGTAATGGCAAATTGGGGCGCAAATCACGGTGCATTTGTTTACGGTCACGTTGGTAAAGACCTTATTACGCTTGCAAGTATGTTCAGAATCCCTGTAACGCTTCATAATATTGCCGATAAGGATATTTATCGTCCACACGCTTGGTGTGCTTTCGGTACGAAAGATTTAGAAGGTGCAGATTATAGAGCTTGCGCACATTATAAGGAGCTTTATAAATAAGTTAAAAGAGTTTAAGCCGTCAACTCCTTGACGGCTTAAATTAAGGAAAACATGATGAAATACGATTTTATAAATATTTACAAAAATTTTGAATTAAAAGGGGATTTTGTTTCTTGCGAACCTTACGGTGAAGGACATATCAATGAAACTTTTTTACTTCTCTTAAAGGAAAACGGCAGGGAAGTAAAGTACATTATTCAGAGAATAAACAGTACGCTTTTTACCGACGTTCCAAAGCTTATGAACAATATTAAGCTTGTAACGGAATTTGCAAGAGAAAAAATAATTTCTCGTGGTGGAAATCCCGATAGAGAAACTCTTAATATCGTTCCCGCAAAGGACGGCAAGCCGTATTATACTCCTGACGACGTAAACTTTTTTAGGGTTTATCTTTTTATTGACGACGCAACAAGTTATCAAGTCGTAAAAGATCCGCAAGATTTTTACTATAGTGCCGTAGCGTTTGGTGAATTTGCTAATCTTTTAGCCGAATTTGACGCAACGAAATTATATGAACCGTTACCGAGATTTCATGATACCGCTAAAAGATTTAACGACCTTTTAATTGCCATTGAAAACAATAAGTCTGGTAGAAAAGATATCGTTAAGGCGGAAATAGATTTTGCACTTAAAAGAAAGGATATGACGGGTAAAATCGTTGACAAATTACGTAGCGGAGATATTCCGACAAAAGTAACTCATAACGATACAAAGCTTAATAACGTAATGCTTGACGATAAAACCGGAAAACCTGTTGCCGTTATCGATCTTGATACCATTATGCCGGGAACAATATGCTACGATTTCGGCGATTCAATCAGATTCGGTTGCAATCCTGCCGCCGAAGACGAACCGGATTTGTCAAAAGTAAACTTTGATATTAACCTTTTTGAAATGTACGTTAAAGGTTATATGTCGGCGTTAAAAGATACAATGACAAAATCGGAAGCCGAAAATTTATCCCTCGGTGCAATTATGATGACTTACGAATGCGGTATAAGGTTTTTGGCAGATTATCTTGACGGAGACGTTTATTTTAGAGTAAAGAGAGAGAATCATAATCTTGATAGATGTAGAACACAGTTTAAGCTTGTGTCTGACATGGAAAAGGTTTATGAGAAAATGAACGAAATCGTTAAAAAATATTATAACGCTTAAAATGTTTTTATAAAAGGAGATTATATGAAAGTTATTATTGTAAAAGATTACGAAGAAATGAGTAAGAAGGCTTTTGAAGTTATGGGGAAAGTCGTAAAAGATAATCCAAACGCAGTTTTGGGTTTGGCGACTGGAACGACTCCTATAGGTTTATATAAAGAAATGATACGTGACCATAAAGAAAACGGAACAAGTTATAAAAATATTCGTACGGCAAACCTTGACGAGTATGCTGGGCTTGATTATTCAAGTGACCAAAGTTACGTTTATTTTATGAGAGATAACCTTTTTGACCATATTGATATCGACTTAAAAAACACAAATATCGAAAACGGTAAAGCTACCGATAGAGAGGCTGAATGCGAAAGATATACAAAACTTTTAGGGGTAATGCAACAAGATATTCAACTTCTCGGTCTTGGCTCTAACGGTCACGTTGCGTTTAATGAACCCGGTACTCCTTTTGGAAGTACGACGCATATCGTTGACCTAACCGAAAACACAATTAAAGATAATTCACGTTTATTTAAGTCTATTGACGAAGTTCCACGTCAAGCTTTCACGATGGGTATTAAAAATATTATGAATGCTAAAAAGATTTTGATTTTGGCAAGTGGTGCAAACAAGGCTTTTGCAGTAAACGCTATGATTAACGGTAAAGTTACCGAAGACGTACCGGCAAGTATTTTACAACTTCACCCTGATTGTACGGTAATCGTTGACCAAGACGCTGCATCATTATTAAATAAATAATTTTTAGGGCGCTATTTTTTAGCGCCCTTTTTTGGGGTTAAAATGGATTTGGATAATAAAACCGTCGTTTGTATAGGCGATAGCATAACTTTGGGGTGTGGAGCGTCTGATTTCGACCATGGTTGGGTAGGATTGCTACAAAAAAATCATCCGAACGCAAAGGTTTTTAATTGTGGAATCGGTGGAACACGTTTTGCCGTTAAAACTTTTCCCAGTGAGATTGTCGAATATGATATTGATTTTATATCACGAATAGATTCTCTACCTAATAACGCCGATCTTGTTTTGGTTGCCGGAGGCACAAACGATTTTGGAAGTGGTGATGCTTCGCTTGGGAATATGGATTCGATATCAGATCACTCTTTTTACGGTGCGTTAAAAATTGTTGCCGAAAAACTTATAAATAAGTATCCGACGGCAAGAATTGTTTACGTAACACCATTACATACCGTTTTTGAAAGATATAAAGATTTCCCCGACGGAACGTTTACCTTAAAAGATTTTGTCAATGCAATAAGGGAAGTTGCAGAGTATTATTCTTTTCCTGTTTTAGACCTTTTTAAAAATTCCGGAATATGCCCACAAGTTGAAGTGCAAAAAAATCTTTTTATGCCGAGAGACGGTCTTCACCCTGATAATAACGGATATAAAAGAATAAATGAAATTGTCGAAACCTTTATAAAATACAGTATTTAATATGTTTTTAACTTATTTTTTATCTTATATTAAAGAATTGACAAAAAATTTTTAAGCGTGTAAAATATTATATATGAAATTTATTTTTGTTGGTGCCGGAAAAGTAGGCGAAAAATTGATATCTAACTTTGTTAGCGAAGGAAATGATATTTCTATTATTGATACCGACAGCAAAACGGTTGACAGTATTGTAAACAGATTTGACGTTCAGGGGATTATCGGCAATGGGGTTGAAAGAGAAACGTTGATTGAGGCCGGAATTGTTGACGCTGATTTTTTTATTGCTTCAACTTCTCGTGACGAAACGAATATTCTTTGCTGTGTTTATGCAAAAAAACTCGGTGCAAAACATACTATTGCAAGAGTAAGTTCTCCTGATTATTTTAAAGAAACATTAAGCATTAAAAACGAACTTGGTGTTGACCTTGTTTTTAATCCCGAGTTTAGAACTGCCGTTGAGATTGTGCAGATGCTTGAATTTCCTTCGGCAAAAAGCGTTGAGAATTTTTTTGGCGGTAAAGCTTTACTTACGGAGTTTGATATAAATGAAGAAAGCCCTCTTGTGGGTAAAACTTTAAGTGAAATAAATTCCGAATATAAGTGTAAACTTTTATTCGGTTACGTTAAACGTGGCGATGATGAAATAATCCCGAAAGGAGATTTTAAAATTCAACCAAACGATAATATCAGGATTATTTCGGAGGAAAAAGACTTAAACTTATTCTTAACGAATATTCACTTATCGAATCATCATATAAAATCTGTTTTTGTAATCGGTGGTGGAAAGGTTACTTATTATCTTACAAAAAAACTTCTCGATATGGATATGTCCGTTAAGATTGTTGAGCAAAACAAAGAAAAATGTAAGGAACTTGCCGACGAATTCCCTCAAGCGATGGTACTTTTGGGAGACGGAACCGATTCCGATCTTTTGACCGAAGAAAATCTTAAGGATTCTGATGCTTGTGTTTCGCTTACGGGGGTTGACGAAGAAAACGTTATCGTTTCATTATATGCAAAAAAACAAAACGTTAAAAAGGTTATCGCCAAAGTTAGCAGGCAATCGGTAAACGATATGGTAAAGGAGTTGGGTATTGACTCTATCGTCAACCCAAAGGACATTGTTGCAAACCACGTTTTAAGATTTGTACGTGCCCATTCGGGTAAAACCGAAAATTCCGTTAAAAAACTTTACCGTTTAGGCAGTACTGCCGAAGCCCTTGAATTTACCGTTCCGGAAAACTTTTCCGCATTAAATATTAAGTTTAAAAATTTACCACTTAAAAAGAACGTTTTAGTTGGTGGTATCGTTAGGGGAGAAAACTTTATTTTGCCTTCCGGAGATTCGGAATTTTTGCCAAATGATAAAGTTTTAATATTTACTCTCGGTAACGGATTTACGGAACTTGAACAGGTTTTGAGATAATGAATTATAAAATCGTATTAAACGTTTTGGGAAAAGTTTTATTTATCGGAGCGTTATTGCTTCTTTTCCCGCTCATAGTAAGTTTGATTTATCATGAAAACTTATATCTTTCATATTTGATTCCCTGCGGAGCTTTGCTCGTTTTGGGTTTACCTTTTGTAATTAAAAAAATCGATAACAAGTCGATTTATGCAAAAGAAGGCTTTGTTATCGTTGCATTTTCATGGATTATTCTTTCTTTGGTTGGAACTGCGCCGTTTATAATAAGCGGGGCGATACCTAATTTTTTTGATGCTTTTTTTGAAACGGTTTCGGGTTTCACAACGACGGGTGCGTCGGTTGTTTCTAACGTTGAAGAACTTCCTATGAGTATAAATTTTTGGAGATTGTTTACCCACTGGATTGGTGGAATGGGTGTTCTCGTTTTTATTCTTACGATTCTTCCGAATAGTGAAGGGGCTATGCATATTTATAGGGCAGAAGCACCCGGACCGTCTTCATCTAAACTTGTTTCCAAACTTAAATTTACCGCAAGAATTTTGTACGCAATTTATTTTGGTCTAACGCTTTTGGAGGCTATTTTATTAAAAATCGGCGGAATGCCTTTTTTTGATAGCATTGTCCATGCGTTATCTACTGCGGGAACGGGTGGTTTCAGTATCAAAAATGCTTCCATTGGTGCATATAACAGTGTTTATATCGAAATGACCGTTGCAATTTTTATGTTTCTTTTTGGCATAAATTTTAATGTGTTTTATTTGATTTTAATAGGTCAGGCAAAGAAAGCGTTAAAGAGCGAGGAACTTATTGTTTATACTTCTTTCGTTATCTTGTCCACACTTATTATTGCCATAAATATTTTATCAGTTTCGGTTAATTTCGGCGAAGCAATAAGGTATGCATTTTTTCAAGTTACTTCGATTTCGTCGTCGACAGGTTATTCCACGGCAAATTTCGATGCGTGGCCGACTTTATCAAAGTCTATTTTAATGTTCTTGATGATTATCGGTGCTTGTGGCGGTTCGACCGGTGGGGGAATGAAGGTTTCAAGACTTATTATTCTTGTTAAATCTTCTTTTATTGATTTGAGAAAAACGGTTAGGCCACGCGCAATTATTGCGAAAAAATTTGAGCACGAACTTTTGGATAGCAGTATGGAAAAGGGAGTTAAAACCTATTTTGCGTTTTGGGCTATGATTGTCGTTGCTTCTGTTTTGATTTTATCAATCGACCCTTTTGGGAATTTGCTTACGAATATTAGTGCCACTCTTGCATGTATAGGCAATATCGGACCGGGATTTAATCTTGTTGGACCTGCATTGAATTATGCGGGCTTTGCACCGTATTCAAAGGTTTTACTGTCTTTCGTTATGCTTATCGGTAGGCTTGAAATTATGCCTATTTTGATTTTATTCAGTAAATACACGTGGAAGAAAAATATTTAATCATGATAAAAGACCCCGAATTTCGGGGTCTTTTATATTCCATTCGTTGGTAATTGACAATTCTCCTCGTTTATCGCGTAAATTAATTGCTTCGTTTTTCCAGTAATTTAACAATCGTCCTGCCGATTCAAAATCGTTTTTATTGAATAAAGAATCGATTTTATTAATTATTCTTTGCATTGGAATTATGCTGTCAGGCTTGTCGTTTTTCGGATAATAAAAATCTTTTCCTTCACAAAGTAAACAAGTCGGTTCTTTATAGTCTTCGCTGTTAAGCATTTAACATCTCCTTAAGTAGGTCGTCGATTTTGTCAATAGGAAGTCCCATAACGTTATAATAACTCCCTTCAATCGATTTGACGACGTTAAAGTCATCTTGTATTCCGTAAGCACCTGCTTTATCTAACGGAAGTCCGCTTTCAATATATTCATTTATTATTTTTTCCGAAAGAGTGTTAAAGGTTACTTTACTGACAAAATATCCGCTAATGCTTTCGTTTTTATTTATAATCGAATATCCTGTATAAACTTTGTGTGTGTTTCCCGAAAGTGCTTTAAGCATTTTAATCGCATCATTTTTGTCTGTCGGTTTTCCGTAAATTTTTCCGTTAAAATATACAACAGTATCGCTTCCTAAAACTGTTACGTCATCTTTGTGTTTAATAAAAACCGAGTACGCTTTTCCTATTGCATTTTTTTCGCATATTTCTGCGGGATTGTCGCCTTTGATTTCGATAAAATCGCTTGTTTCACAAGAAAAATCAAAATTAAATTTTCGTAACAATTCTTTTCTTCTTGGACTTTTGCTTGCTAATATTAGTTTCATAATAATTTTTTCAAACTTTCTTCGGTTGTTTTTGACGATGCGGTTTTGGCGTAATTGTCGCTAAATATTTTATTTTTTTCGCTATGCGTTATGTTGCCTGCACCGTTGATACAGCCTCCGATACATGCCATACCTTCAATAAAATTATAGGGTAGAAGACCTTTTGACGCTCTTTGTAATATAGTCTTACACTCATCAAGTCCGCTACACGAAATCGGTTTTACTTCAAACTCGGTTGCCGTGTCTTTAAGGGCAGAAGAAACTGCTTCCGAAACGCCACCGCTTCTTGCAAATATTCTTCCGAAATACGATGCTTCGTCAAGATTTGTTTCTTCGAGTTTTTCCATGTCAATTTCTTTACTGTCAATTAGTGCTTGTAATTCTTCAAAGGTTATAACACAATCGACAATTTTGGAATATTCGGGTCTGATAAATTCACATTTTTTTGCCGTACAAGGTCCGATAAAAACAATTTTCGCCGTTTTGTCGTGCTTTTTAATACAAGATGCAAGTGTTCCGAGTGGTGATAAATTTTTTGTAATATATTGCTTTAATTCAGGGTAATTTTTCTCGATAAAAGTTACGAAAGACGGGCAACAGGAAGAAATTAAAAATCCTTTTTCTACAAGTTCAAGTGCTTCTTTTTGCGCTATCATATCAGCACCCAACGCAACTTCTTTTATATGTGTAAATCCAAGACTTAAAATCGCCGTAAAGACTTGTCCGAGTTTAACATACTTAAATTGACTTGAAATAGCAGGTGCAACAAGTGCATAAATATTATAATTTTTACCGTTATCGCTTTTTTTAATTAAATCGATTGCGTCTAAAATGTACGACCGATCAGTAATAGCCCCAAAAGGACAAGCATAAGCACAAGCCCCGCAAGCGGTACATTTATCATAATCGATAACTGCTTCTTTTTCTGCGCTCGTTGATATTGCGTTAACTTTACAACTTGTTTCGCATGGTCGTTTATAATTGATAATAGCGTGGTATGGGCAAACACTTGCACACAAACCGCAGTTGACGCATTTGTTCTTATCTATGTATGCTTTTTGGTCCAAACCGAAAGATATTGCACCTTTTTTGCATGCTTCTTCACATCTATGTGCAAGACAACCCCTACAAGAAGGTGTAACTTCATATCCGCCGGCAGGGCAGTCTTCACATGCGATATCGATAACTTGAATTACCTTGTTGTTATTTCTTTTTCCGCCAAGTGCATATTTAACTCTTTCACTAACGATTGCACGTTCCTTATAAATACAGCATCTCATTGTCGGTGTTTTGCCGGGGGAAATAATTTTCGGAATTTCCAAAACGTTCAAAAACCCATCGTTCCATGCGGTTTTTGCAACTTCTTTTAAAACTTTATATTTAATCAACTGAACTTTTGTGTCGAATTTATCCATTTAATTCCTCATCGTATATCCATTTAAGGTATTGATATTTTTTATCATCTTTTGCTTTGATAAGCTGTGCGGAAGCAATAAAGGGTAACCATTTTTTTATATCCTTTACGTCTATAGAAAGAATTTTGGCAAATTTTTCGACGTATTTTTCTGCAAAATCAACGTGATTTGTTATGCATAACTGTATGTATGATTTCGCAACGTCGGAAAGTGGATTACCTTGGCTTGCATGCGACCAGTCTAAAATATAAGCTTTGCCGTTTTTATCTATAACGACGTTTGACGGGTGAAAATCCCCATGGCAAATACTGTATTCGTTCGGCATATCTTGCATCCTTATTGCTAAGTCGTATCTTGTCGAAGCGTCAAGATTACTCATCATTATTTTTCTGATAAGTTTATCGTTGTATTTTGTAAATAAGTATTGCCTGTGAGAATGTACATCTTGTTGTATCTTGATAAACAAGTCCAAATATTCATCGGTTTTTTCCGGATTTTTATTCATAAGGTCTTCAAGTGTGTCGCCCTCGATGTATTCCATTACGATACTTTTTTCTTTGTCGTTTAAGATGATATCGAGAATTTTCGGAACGTTAAGTCCGATATCTATAGCCCTTGATTGATTAAGGGCTTCGTTTAATACGTCGGAATTTGAATAATTTGAATTAAAAAACTTAAAGATTTTACCGTTTTTAATATAGATTTTTTTATAATTTTTATCAACAATAATTTTTGTGTTTTCTATTTCCATAATATTTCCTTAAATAGTTATATTTATATTATATTATAAATAAGAAAAGTGTCAAGGCTTATTTTTTATACGTACAAAATAAAAAAGGATTGTTACATAAAATAACAATCCTTTGGTGTGAAGGATGGGACTTGAACCCACATGGATTAACCATACGCCCCTCAAACGTACGCGTCTGCCAGTTTCGCCACCCTCACATCAAGCTTATATATAATACAAAAAAACTTATTAAATGTCAAGAGTATTTCTATATAATTTTTGATAATTTATAAAACTTTTTTTAATTTTTTTTATATAGTTATTCGTTTCTTTATAAGGTGTACAAGCAAGTGTAAGTCCGTCGGACGAGTATTGTGGATTGTTTAGCCAAATTATTACGTTACCTTCACCGGCATTGTAGGCACATAACGTTGTATATAAATCGAAAAACTTGTTTTGTAAATATTTTAGATAAAAACAGCCGAAGTCGATATTCGTTTCAATGTCAAATATGTCGTACTCGTCAACATTTTTTATTGACGCAACGTAGTTGGCGGTTGAATCCGTTAATTGCATTAAACCTTTTGCGCCTTTTTTGCTAACGGCATTTTTATTAAATCTGCTTTCGGTTTTTATAACCGAATAAACAAGGGCGGGGTCTAAATTATATGTTTTTGAAATGTTAACAACCTCGTCTTTGTATTTTAACGGGTAAATAAATATTTTTTTCGTAAAAACAATCAAAGAAGTAACGCAAAAAAATACAATACACGTAATTATGATTATTTGTAATATTTTGTAAATCACGTTATTTTTTATTGCTTCAGTTTTCCGCATAATAGTAGTATATTGATTTATTAAATAAATAATTGCTGTTTTGATATTTATTTGACAAAAAAAAATATATATTGTAAAATGAAATAAATTTTTTATGATGGAGTTATTATGAATTACTACGAATTGGCTTCTTTTATCGCTTATTTTGTTTTAGTTATCGGTGTCGGGATTTTTTTCTTTTTTAAGTCAAAAAATCAAAGCGAAAAAGATTATTTTTTGGGCGGAAGAAATATGAACGGTTTGGTTGCCGCATTATCCGCAGGGGCATCGGATATGTCTGCGTGGGTACTTATGGGACTTCCGGGGAGCATCGCTTTATACGGCATGGGAAAAGTTTGGATTTCCGTCGGGCTTTTTATCGGTACTATTTTGGCTTGGATTTTCGTTGCACCGAAACTTCGTAAATTTGCCATTAAAGCAAACGACTCAATTACTATTCCGCAATTTTTAACTAATAGATTTTTGTCAAAGAGTCACGTGCTTCAAGTTGCTTGTGCCGTAATATTCGTAGTTGGCTACTGTGTTTATACTGCGTCAAGCGTCTATGCATGCGGTTCTATTATCGAATCTTTGACAAACGGAGCAATCAGTTTTAACGTTGGTATGGTTATTTCAACCGTTATAATTATCGTTTATACGCTTCTCGGTGGTTTTAATGCAGTATGTTGGACGGATTTTTTCCAAGGAATGTTGATGCTTGCCGCACTTATGGTTTTACCTATTATCGCATTGATAATGATTGACGGTGCATTTATAACCCCACCGTCGGCAGGTCATTATTTTAGTTTGCTTTCAAGCGGAAAATTCGACTGGGCAAGTTTTTCCGATATTGTTTCGGGTCTCGGTTGGGGATTAGGGTATTTCGGAATGCCACATATTCTAGTTAGATATATGTCCATTAAATCTGAAAAAGAAATGAAAAAATCTCAAATTGTCGGTTCGGTTTGGACGGGTTTGATTTTAATTATGGCTTCGGTTTTAGGTTTGGTTGCTTATTCTTATCTTGGGGATTCATTAACAGATTCAAACAGATCAATGGTATTTGTTAATATCACGAGAGATATTTTTAAATACGGTGCTCTTGCTTTAATCGGGGGAATACTTATTTCCGCAATCGTCGCTGCGTCGATGTCAACAGCAGATTCACAATTACTTGCATCGTCGTCCGCATTCGTTTCGGATTTTTATAAACCAGTTATCAATAAAAACCCTACAAGCAAGCAAATTATGTGGGTAAGCAGAATCGGTGTTTTGTTGATTGCAGTTATTGCATTTGTTATTGCATATTTGGTGTCGTTATCGCCAAAAGCAGAAGGTATAATGGACCTTGTATCTGCCGCATGGGCTATATTTGGGGCATCGTTCGGACCTGTAATAATTTTGGCACTTTACTGGAAAAAGTTTAATTATAAGGGCGCATGTGCCGGTATTATTTCAGGTTTTGTCGTTTCGATTCTTTGGATGGTTTTGTTTAATCTTGACTATCATAGTTTTGGGTCTGTCATTGCATATACGAATATATACGAAATTGTCCCAGGATTTATTGTATCGCTTTTCGTTGCGATTGTTACGACTCGTTTAACTGAAAAACCAAATGATGAAATCGTTGCATTGTTTGAGTCGGTAAAATAATTTATTAAGACGTAATAAACCACGGGATTGTCGCTCTTCCCGTAGGGAAAGGCGACAGTTAAATAAATCCGCAAGCGGATTTGT
>JAZRVM010000003.1:0-104771 GCA_045599205.1 Christensenellaceae bacterium
CGACGTAGGCGCAATTATAGTTTTATCAAACGATAACGTTCCGAAACAAATTCTCGACAGTGGCGTTAAGGTTGAGAGTGATATTTCAAGTCAACTTATCGAGAGTATATTTTTTCCGAAAACTCCGCTTCACGACGGAGCAATGATAATAAACGGAACGAAAATTATTTCGGCGGGGTGCTTTTTACCGCTTTCGCAAAATATCGAAAATATACCGAAGGAACTCGGAACGAGGCATAGGGCAGGTCTTGGTATAACCGAAACAATCGACGTTATATCGCTTATCGTGTCCGAAGAAACGGGAATTATTTCCATTGCAAAAGAAGGTCAAATGACAAGATACGCCGATAACGAAGCGTTACGCAAAACGCTTTCGAATTATTTTTGGCAAGACTTAAAAAGATAAAGGAGAACGGTTATGTATAAAGAAATCGACGAAATGAAAAAAATTGCAAAAAAACACGATGCCGCAAAAAACTTGGGCTTGTTCGTTTTGTCCCTTATTTTAGCGGTTTTAACCGTTATCGTGGTTAATATTTAGTATGGATAATCCTTGTATTTCACCCGCGGATATTTTACTTCCGAATATAGACGATTATACTTCGTGGGCATGTATTGCGTGTGACCAGTTTACGAGCGAAAAAAAATACTGGGAAGAACTCGGCGAATTTGTTCGTGGCAAAAAGACTACGCTTGATTTGATTTTGCCCGAAATATATCTCGACGGAAACGAAGATGAACGGATAGAAAAGATAAACGGAAATATCGAATCGTATCTTAACGGCGGTGTTTTTTCCGAATATAAAAACAGTTTTATTTTAACGGTAAGAAGCACTCCTTTTAATAAGTGTAGAGTGGGTATCGTCGGAAAACTCGACCTTGAAACTTACGATTACAAAAAAGGCGTTCGCCATTTCATAAGGGCAACCGAAGATACCATAGAAGAGAGAATCCCGCCACGCCTTAAAATAAGGAAAGACGCAGGTGTTGAATTTCCACACATAATGGTTTTATACGATGACGAAAAACTTTCGATTGCCGAAAAACTTTACGAAAAAAGGGATACTCTTAAAAAACTTTATGACTTTGACCTTAATATGGGCGGTGGTCATATTACCGGTTATCTCGTTGACGATAACGCTATGGTGATAAACGCTTTTAACGGTTTGCTTGACGGTGAAAGGTTATTAAAAAAATACGGCACGAACGACAAGTTTTTGTTTGCGGTAGGGGACGGTAATCACTCACTTGCAACCGCCAAAACACACTGGGAAAACTTGAAAAAAACCTTGTCGCTTGATGAAATAAAGTCGCATCCGGCAAGATACGCCCTATGCGAATTTGTGAACGTTTATGACGAAGGGATTAAATTCGAACCTATTTTCCGCTTTGTTTCGGGAATCAATAGAACGGATTTTTCTAACGAACTGAAAACCGTCTTTAACGATATAAAAACCGTTAAAGACGGAGTTTATAAAAAATCGGCAGGGAATAATCTTGCAAAAAGTATAAGCGACATTGATTGTTTTATAAAAGAATACTTAAATAAAAAAGGTGGCAAGGTCGATTATATTCACGGTGAAAAAAATATAATCAATCTTGTTGAAAGCGACATAAACAGCGTCGGGATTTTACTTGATAAATTTTGTAAAAACGACTTGTTTAAAATCGTTTCGAATTACGGAACTTTACCGAGAAAAACCTTTTCTATGGGTGAAGGGATTGAAAAACGTTACTATCTTGAAGGGAGAAGAATTAAATGATTAAGGTATGTAAATTCGGTGGAACGTCAATGGCAAACGCAAACGCCATTAAACAGGTTAAGGCTATTATCGATGCGGATAGAGCAAGAAAATACGTTGTCGTTTCCGCACCGGGCAAACAAAACAAAGAAGATAAAAAGGTTACGGACCTTTTAATCAGGTGTCACGAAGAACTTGACAAGACGGGTGCAATAAGCGAAACCTTCCCGATAATAAAAGAAAGATTCTGTTCTATCGTTCACGACTTAAACGTTGATATGGATATAGAAAAAATTTTGGACCAAACGGCTAAAGCAATTATTGAAAATTTCAGTTACGATTTCACCGTTTCAAGGGGAGAATATCTTTGCGCAATGATTACCGCAAAATATCTCGGTTTTGAATTTGTCGATTCGGCAGATATGATTCGTTTCGGGTCAAACGGGAAACTTAACGAAGAATATACGAATGACCTTGTAATGTCAAGACTCGAAGGTTTGGAAAATGTCGTTATCCCCGGGTTTTACGGTAAGGATTCAAAAGGACTTATTAAAACGTTTAGCCGTGGTGGAAGCGATATAACGGGTTCGATAATCGCACGTGGCGTATGTGCCGACTTATACGAAAACTGGACGGACGTCAGCGGATTTTTGATATGCGATCCGAGAATTGTTCCCGATGCGAAAGTTATTTCGGAACTTACTTATAAAGAACTCCGTGAGTTGTCGTATATGGGTGCGTCGGTATTACATAGCGAAGCAATTTTCCCCGTCGTTAAGGGCAAAATTCCTATCAATATCAAAAACACTTTTAAGCCTTATGACATGGGAACTATGATTGTTCCGAGTGAAAACTATTCCGATAAGTCGAATATAATCACGGGTATTGCAGGCAAAAAAGATTTCACGGTTATCTTTGTTGAAAAATCGCTTATGAACGCCGAAGTGGGATTCGTAAGGAAAGTATTATCGGTTATAGAACACCACGGTATATGTATCGAACACGTGCCGTCGGGTATCGACACTCTTTCCGTTGTTATCGAATCCGAACAACTTAAAAACGGCGTGCTTACCGATATCGTAAACGAAATAAGGGAAAGCGTTAATCCGAATTACGTCCACGTAATTGAAAACGTTTCTTTAATCGCAACGGTTGGACACGGTATGGCAAGACGTTCCGGTACTGCCGCAAGACTCTTTACGGCACTTGCGAACGAAGGCGTTAATATTCAAATGATTGATCAGGGTTCAAGCGAGCTTAACATTATTATCGGGGTATCTAACGCCGATTACGAAAAATGCATCAGAACGATTTATAATGCGTTTAATTAGTGAAAATAAAAATGGATTACGGTGAAAAATCTTTACAACTTCATAGCGAACTTAAAGGTAAGCTGGATATAGTTCCAAAATATCCCGTTTGCGATAAGGAAGGGCTTTCGGTTATATATACCCCCGGAGTGGCACGTCCTTGTGTGGAAATCAATAAGGATTACGGCAAGTCGTTTACTCTCACGGGAAGGGGGAACCTTATTGCTGTTATAACCGACGGTACGGCTGTTTTGGGACTCGGTGATATAGGTCCCGAAGCCGGTATGCCCGTTATGGAAGGGAAGTGTCAACTTTTTAAGGAATTTGCCGGTATCGACGCTATTCCTATCTGCATAAGAAGTAAAGACGTCAATGAAATTGTAAAAACGATTAAATTGATTTCGGGAAGTTTCGGTGGAATAAATCTCGAAGATATTTCGGCGCCACGTTGCTTTGAAATCGAGAAAATGTTAAAAGAAGACACGTCGGTTGATATTCCCGTTATGCACGACGACCAACACGGGACGGCAGTTGTCGTTTTGGCGGGGCTTATTAACGCATTAAGGGTTACTCAAAAAGATAAAAATGCGAAGGTTGTTATTAACGGTGCGGGTTCAGCCGGACTTTCTATTGCAAAACTTTTGATAAAGTATGGTATATCGAATATAACCCTTTGCGATAAAAAAGGAATCGTTAGTTCCGATGAAGACTGGTTAAACGACGAACAAAAAAAGATATCGAAAGTAACGAATAAAGATAATCTTCACGGGGACTTATCAGTTGCAATAAAAGGGGCAGACGTTTTTATAGGCGTTTCCGCACCCAACGTTTTATTACCCGAAATGATTAAGTGTATGAGCGACAAGCCTATCGTATTTGCTATGGCAAATCCTTTACCCGAAATTATGCCGGACATTGCAAAAAAAGCAGGGGCTTACGTCGTTGGAACGGGAAGAAGCGATTTTCCTAACCAAATCAATAACGTTTTGGCATTCCCGGGGATTTTCCGTGGTGCGCTTGACGTGAGGGCGCTTGACATAACCGACGGTATGCTTATCGAAGCGTCAATGGCAATAGCGGGCGTCGTAAAAGACGGCGAACTTTCTGCCGATTATATTATTCCTTCGCCTTTTAATAAGGAAGTGGCAAAAGCGGTTGCAAAGGCAGTCGCAAAAAAAGCAATCGAAGAAAAACTCGCAAGAGTTTAAGTAAAAAAGACAGCGTTGTCGCTCTTACCGTAGGAAAGGCGACAACTAAATAAATCCGCAAGCGGATTTGTGATATTGCTACGTAGTGATATTTGTCCTTACGGACAAGTGATATTTGCCTGACGGCAAGTTTAGGATTTATTTAATATAACTTTGCGAGAAAATCTTTCTTTAATAGAAAATAAAAGAACCTGTCAAAGACAGAACCTTGTATTTCACGCAAAATATAACGCAAAACTTGTTTTGCATATCACTTTTAACCATAGGGTTAAAAATATAACTATTTCGTCTTTATCTTTTGTGGACAAGAAAAGCCCACTATATTTCGCAAAAATACGAAGTATAGTGGGCTATACTTTTGTTATAAATGAGAATCCCTATGAGAAGACACCTTTTTTGCTGTCTTTTTGTTTAGTATTTTTTCGTTGATAACGCCGTTAAGGTTTTTTCGATATTTTCTTCGGCGTTTTTCGTATGGTATGTTATGTAATAGTACATAGTGTCGATTATTGCAAGTTGAGTTATTCTCGAAGTTAATCCCAAAATTCTATAATTGATTTCGTCCGAACATGTGTTGAAAATAAAATCGGAATACTTATAAATAGGGGACTTAACGACGTCGGTTATCGAAATCGTCGTTGCACCGTTTTCCTTTGCGATTTTAAGTGCGTCGATAATATCTTTTGAACTACCGCTATGTGAAATTGCAATAACGACGCAGTCGGAATCGGTGTGGGAAGAAGCGATAACTTGCATGTGATTGTCGGAATATGCCGAAGCGTCGTATCCAAGCCTTAAAAGTTTATGTGCGGTATCCGTTGCCGCCGACGACGAATTGCCAAGTCCGAAAACCAAAATTCGTTTTGACGAAATGATTTTATCGCACGCCCTTTTGAATTCCTTGTCGTCGATAAGTTGTTTTGTTTTTTCGAGAGAGCAATAAATATCGTCGGTTACTTTTGCGAAAACCTCAGTCGGCGTGTCCGACAAGGAGATTGTTTCGTTAACGTCCCTTTCTTTTTCGTCGCCGACGAGAGATATTTTTAATTGTTGAAAGCCCGAAAAACCAAGGTGGCGAGAAAATCTCGTAATCGTTGCCTCGCTACTTCCGGAAAGGGAAGCGAGTTCGCTTATCGAAAGTGATATTAAATTGTTCGGGTTACTTAAAATATAGTCGGCAATTTTCTTTTCCGAAACGCCGAGATTTTCATATATAACCCTAATATCCAAAAGTGTGTTTTTCATAAACATTATTATACTAATAAAAAAAATAAAAGTCAACAAATATTTTTCTTAAAAATTTAATAAAAACACCAAAAAAACCTTGAAAAAAATTTTTATAAGTGATAAAATATCAATAATAAATAAAAACCGAAAATAAAAATTATTTTCATAAACTTTAAGGAGAAAAAAGATGAACGAATTTTTGCAAACGCAAATTTTAACAGAACTCGAAGATGCTGTCGGTGAAGAAAACTGCTCGATAAAAGAGATTGATAAACTTACTCACAGCGTCGACTATTTTTGGCTTTCGAGAATGTGGGCTGACCGTGGTAAACGTATGCCGGAAGCGGATTTTATCGTTTCCCCGCTTAATGCCGAAGAAACCTCAAAGGTATTAAAAATCGCTAATTATTATAAGATTCCCGTAACCACGTGGGGTGGTGGCGGTGGCACGCAAGGCGGTGCACTACCTGTTTGCGGTGGTATTATTCTCGACACGAAACGTATGAACAAGATATACGAAGTAAATACGGAAAGCATGTATATCGAGTGCGGTACGGGTGCAATTTATAAACACGTAGAGTGGGCTGCAAACGAAAAGGGTTATGCAACAATGCATTATCCGTCATCTCTCACTTGTTCCACCGTCGGCGGATTTTTAGCGCATAGGGGTATCGGTGTCGTTTCGACGAAGTACGGTAAAATCGACGATATGGTTTTATCTATGGAAGTCGTTCTCCCGAACGGCGATATAATCAACACGTCGACTGCGCCGAAGCATGCGGCAGGTCCTGACCTTAACCAAATTTTTATCGGTTCGGAAGGAACGCTCGGTGTTATCACGAAGGCACAAATCAGAATTTACGAACAGCCTGAAGAAAGAAGGTTCAGGGGTTTCTTATTTAAGGATATGTCCTCGGCATTTAAGGCATCGAGAGAGATTCTTCAAAAGTTTAAGCCGTCGGTTATGCGTTTATACGACAATGCCGAAACAGCATCTTTAATTAAGAAAATCGTCGGTGTCGAAAAACCGGGCGCATTTATGAATATTGCTTACGAAGGTGCAAAGGAACTCGTTGAAGTCGAAGAAAAGATTTTGCTTGACACGTTCAATAAGTACGGGGCAGAAGACCTTGGTAGCGAGTACGGAGAAAAATGGTGGAAGGAAAAAATTACGTTCTTCTATCCCGGCCACATGATGGATCTTCCGCAAATGTTCGGAACTATGGATACCATTGCTCCTTACGATAAAATCGAAAAGATTTACTGGGCAATGAAAAAGGAAATCGAATCAAAATTCCCGCACGTAAAATTCATTGCACACTTCTCACACTGGTATGAATGGGGCTGTATGGTTTACGATAGATTTATCGTTGATAAGGAGTACGTTCCGTCGGACCCTGTCGAAGCAATGAAACTTCATAATAAGATTTGGACGACAGGCGTTCGCACGGCAATCAAGAACGGTGGTGTCGTAAACGACCACCACGGCGTCGGCATTAAACTCGGCAGACTTATGAAGGAACAATACGGTCCTGCAATGCAAGTTTTCGAGGGTATCAAAAAAGCACTTGACCCTAACGGTATAATGAACCCGTTTAAGTTGGGCTTATAAGGAGAAAGATTATGAATATTTCGGATAAAGCAAAAAAACATATTGACAGTTGTAGATTTTGTTGGATGTGTCGTCATATTTGTCCTATCGGCAATGCAACGGGATTAGAAAGAAATACTGCAAGAGCGAGAGCGCTTTCTCTTTCTATGGTTTACCGTGGTGCGGAAAACTTAAAAGATATGGCTGACAACCTTTACGAATGCGCACTTTGCGGTGCTTGCGTAAAAGAGTGCGTTACGGGTTGGGATCCGGTTGAGTTCACCGTTGAAGCAAAAACCGAAGCAAGTTTAACCGGTGTTTTGCCTAAATACGTTGTGGAACTTATGTCGAATTTTGACGAAAAAGGAAATATTTACGCAAAGGACGTTTGTGATAAAGCCGTGTTTAACGAAATGAAAACGGATACGCTTTTGTTCTTCGGTGAAACGGTAAGATATAATAATTGTACCGCAATAAACGAAGTAAACGAACTTTTAAAGAAAGCAGGCGAAACAGTTACGACGTTAAAAAACGAAATTTCAAGCGGTTACTCGCTTTATTACTTGGCAGGTAAAATCGGCGAAACGAAGGAACAAATGGTTAAGTGTGCCGAACAATTAAACTTGTTTAAGAAAATTATCGTTTACGACCCGCAAGACCTTAAACTTTTTAAGCGTGAATATAAGGAATTCGGTATTGAATTAAAACCCGAACTCGTATCGTTTAATCAATACGTTTTGGGGTTAATCGAGTCGGGCAAGTTAAAAGTTAAAAAATCAAATAACGTTTACACGGCACAAGACAATTTTAATTATTCAAGGGAACTTGAAGACAGCGAAACAATCAGAAAGATAATAGAAAAGGTCGGAACGTCAAAAGATATGCTGTTATTTGGTAAGGACACGATGTTTGCGGGAAGCCTTATTATGAAACAATATATTCCGGAAGTTATGAAGAAGGTTGCTTTGAATCGTTGGGAAAATATGAAAGGTATGAACTTAACAACGATAATTACCGAAAGTCCTGACGAATACGTTATGTTAAAGGATACCAAACCGGAAGGGTATAACGTACTTAGCGTTGAACAACTTGTTCTTGCAAGTCTATAATTTTGGTAGTATAATATTTTCAATATTACAGTGAAGGTGAAAAAATGAATCTAAAAAAGAAATACGTTGAAAAATACGGCTATGAAAGAATCGTAACGGATAGAAACAGTCCGTTGACTTTTGAAGAAATGGATATGCTTAAACTCCGTGACGGAGATAGTTATACCGTAACCGAAAAAGGTAAGGAATTTGCCTTGGTCGTTATGTACGGTACGATTACCGTTAAAGGTGAAAATTTCTGTTTTGTAAACGTTGGAAAAAGAAAGAACGTTTTTGATGGCGTAGGCGAAAGCGTTTACGTTGGATTAAACACGGAATTTACCATTACCGCCGTTGGTGGCGACGCCAAGGTATGTATCGGCAAAGCCCCTGCGGAAAAATATTTTGCTCCGCAAGTTGCAAGAACCGAAGATATAAAGACCAAAGATTTGGGCAAAGGTTCTTTCTCACGTTTTGCGGCATTTAACGTTGCCGAAAATATAGATGCACAAAGAATATACATCGGTGAGTTCTGGGTTGAAGATGGAAACTGGGCAAGTTTTCCGCCACATAAACACGACGTTGAAGATATGCCGAACGAAGGATTTTTGGACGAGATTTATTATTTCGAATTCGATAAGCCACAGGGCTTCGGTGTTCAAATGGTTTACACGAAGGACGGCGAGATAAATGAAGCGTATAAGGTAGGCAATGGTGAACTCGTTGAAGTTCCTAAAGGTTATCACCCGTTCTCGGTTGCTCCGGGGTATAAAAATTATTGTTTGTGGATTATGGCAGGCAATACAAGAGGCATGTTCTCGTCTTTTGACGAAGACCATAAATGGATTGTAAAGTAGGAAAAATATGGAAATTTTATCTATTCACGATAAAGCGTTTAATAAGTACGGCGCTGTATTAGAAAATCCTTACGTTGATTACTTGACGACGCAGGCTGAAAAAATCGAAATGCCGAAAGAGGGGTGCAAGTATATGGCGTCCGTTCCCGAATTTGAAAGGGAAGACGTTAAAAAGTACTTTGCCGACTATTTCGGCGAACTGGATATTCAACTCGGGTTTTGTTACGGATTTAATAAAAAACTCAACGCACTTGAATGGCACAGGTCAAGTGAAGTCCACTTGGCTTTAACCGATTTTATTTTGATGCTCGGAGATAGGCGTGATACCGATCCCGACGGACTTTTCGATACCAAGAACATGCAGTTTTTCTTGATAAAGAAAGGTGAAGCCGTTGAACTTTTTAACACGACTTTGCACTTTTGTCCGGGACAGGTAAGCGACGAGCCTTTTATGAACGTCGTTGTCTTGCCGAAAGGAACGAATACTCCGCTTGATTACCCGATTGCCGACAAAAGACTTACTCATAAAAACAAGTGGCTTATTTGCCATCCGTCGAGTAAAACTCACGTTGAAATGGGTAGAGTTATAGGGCTTAAAGGCGAAAATTTCGAACTGTAATACGGAAGGATTATGAAGTACGTTTTGGGAATTGATTTCGGTGGCGGAGCAAGTAAAGCGACACTTTTAAGTAGCGAAGGTAAAATCGTTGCCACGAGCGGAACTGAATATAAAACCATATCCATCGGTAACGACGGTAGAGAGCAGGATCCTAACGACTGGGTCACGGCTACTTTTAACAATATCAAAAACGTCCTACTTAAGTCAAAAATCGACGGCAACGATATTGAATGTGTGTGTTTTGACGCTGCAACGCATACCGCTGTTTTAATGGACGAAAATTTTAATGTAGTCCGTAATTCCGTTTACTGGACGGATACACGTTCTAAAACCGAAAAGGTATTTTTGGAACAAGAATACGGGGAAGATATTTTCGAAAAGTTTAAGCATAAGGTTGATACCATTTGGACGCTTCCGGAACTTCTTTGGATAAAAAACAGTGAACCCGACGTCTATTTTAAAATTAAGAAAATTTGCTTTGCAAAAGATTACGTTCGCCACGTTTTTACGGGAGATTTCGTAACCGATTATATTGAAGCCGAAGGCAGTATGCTTTTCGATTTCGACAAAAGAATTTGGGACAAAAAGTATCTTGACCTTTTGGGGATTGACGAAAATTATCTTCCGAAAATCGTAACGCCGAAAACCGTGGTAGGCACGGTAAGGGAAGATTTGGCAAATCAACTCGGCATAAATAAAAACGCAAAAGTAATTTGCGGTTCAACCGATACCGCTATGGAGGTTTTTGCCGCCGGTGGTATAAAAAAAGGTCAAACGACGATTAAACTTGCAACGGCAGGGAGAATTTGCGTTGTTTCGGAAAATATCGCAAAGGACACTAACATTATAAACTATTCGCATATTATCGAAGGGTTAAATTATCCGGGGACAGCAACGAAATCCTGTGCTTCTTCGCTTCGGTATTTCAGAGATACCTTCGGCGGGGACTATAAGGAAATGGACGAAATGGCTGAAAAAATCGATATCGGTTCAAACGGCTTAATGTTTCATCCATACTTAAACGGTGAGTTGACGCCGTACGCTAATCCCGATTTGCGTGCAAGTTTCGTTGGCATTTCAAGTACGCATACAAAAGCGCATTTTATAAGGGCGGTTTTAGAGGGCGTTGCGCTTTCTATGCTTGATTGCAAAAAGTATCTTGAAAATAAGGGCATAAAAATGCAGTCGGCGTTTGTTATCGGCGGTGGTGCAAAAAGTACACTTTGGTCTAAAATTTTATGCGACGCTTTAAATATCGAGTTAATTAAAACTCAAGATAACGATAGTTCGTTCGGCTCTGCAATGCTTGCCGGTATTGTTTCGGGATTTTTCGAAGATGAAAAAGACGCCATAAAAAAATGTTCGGTAATCACCGAACGTATAAAACCCGATATAGAGAACAATAAAAAATACGAAACACTCTTTAATAAATATAAAAAGATAGAACAAGTGTTAGAAGGAATATACCGTGATTAAAATAGGTGTTTTCGTAAAATTCTTTAATGGGGAAATCAGTCCGTTTGACGAAAGTGCAATCGAATGTGCGCTTTCCGTGCCGAACGCCGTCGTAACTGTCGTTACGATGGCACCTTATTTTGTTAAAGAAAAACTCGAATATTATACGAGATTAAATCTCGATGCGGTTCTAATTTGCGATAACGCTTATGCCGGTTCCGATACCCTTATCACTTCAAGGATTTTGGGTTCGGTTGCAAAAAAGTATAATTTCGACTTGATATTATGCGGAAGACAAAGTCTAAACGGGGATACGGCACAAGTTCCACCCGAACTTGCATACGAACTTGGATTTGATTTTATTCCGTACGTTATGGACTTTTCTTTAGAAAAGGTAGATACAAGACTCGGAGAAAAAAAGGTTTTTCTTCCCGCCGTTATGTCGATTGAAAAAATTAAGACGCTTCGATTTGCAAAGATTTCGTCTTGTAGACGGGAAGTTACCGTTATAGATAATAACTTCTTGAAATTCGATACCGATTCGGTCGGATACAAAGGCTCGCCGACGCAAGTTGTTTCAACTCGTGAAAAAGAAAAATCAAACAGGCGTTTTATGACGGCGGATTTTTCCGACTTAGAAAAACTCATCGAAAATTCTCTACAAAAGGATAACGTTTCTCACTCGGAACCCCCGTCGAAGAAATTGAGCGAAGTATATTACGTTTCAAAGGCATTGAAAGAAAAGGCGGACTCGGTTGGCGAAAAAACGTACTGCTTGCCATCGAACGAAAATCTTGATTATTTTTGCGAAGCAGACTTTTTCGTAAAAGAAATTAAAGAAAAAAACATAAAAACACTTTTGTTCCCCGCAAATTTAAGATACAGAGTCGTTGCACCTATTTTAGCGTCTAAACTCGGTGTAGGGCTTTCGGCAGACTGTATCGAACTTAATTCGGACGGGCAAAAACTGTTTATGATTCGTCCTGCGCTGTCGGGGAATACTATTGCGACGATTGAAAGTAAAAGCGACGTTTCTATTGCCACGGTTAGGGTAAAAGAAAATTCAAACGACGTTATTTTTTGCGTCGGATACGGTGCAAAAGATAAAATTGACGAGATTAAATCTTTGGCAAAAAAATATAACGCCGAAGTGGTTGCAACGAGAAAGGTCGTTGACAGCGGACTTATGCCGTATAGCGCACAAGTCGGGTTGACAGGAAGAATCGTCAGTCCCAAAGTGTACGTTGCTTTCGGCGTTAGCGGTGCGGTTCAGCATCTTGTCGGAATGGAAAATTCCACAACCGTTATTGCAATAAACAAAGATAATAACGAAAAAATATTTGATTATGCCGACTACGGCATAATAAAGGAGATATAAATGTTAAACTACAAACTCAAAATCGGTCTTCTTCCTGTCCGTCGTTGGATAAAAGAACCGCCGAAACGTATCGGCATTTTTCAAAGCGATTATGCCGTTGAAAACAAGGTTAAGTCGATAAAATACATCAAAGAGCATTATGCCGACGATATTACCGAATTCGTCGATATAGACTTTTTGAACGAAGAAGGTGTTTTGTGCTTAGAAGAAGAATGCGACAAAGTCGTTGAATATTTTAAGGAACAAAAAATCGACGCATTGTTCGTCATCAACTGTAACTTCGGTATGGAAAACGTCGTAGGACTGATTGCAAAGGACTTGGGACTTCCGACTCTTTTGTGGGGACCGAGAGACAGAAACTTTACGAACGATATCCGTTATACCGATACGCAATGCGGTTTGTTTGCAATGAGCAAACAGTTAAAAAGAGCGGACGTTAAATTTTCATACATAGAAAACTGCGATATCGAAGCACCTGTTTTCGATAAGGGAATAAGACAGTTCTTCTCGGTTGCAACGATGGTAAGAAATTTTAAGAAGATGACGATTGTTCAAGTCGGTACGAGAATTAAACCGTTTAGTTCGATAATGTATAACGAACTCGAATTAAAGGAAAAATTCAACGTTCACGTTAAAATCTTTAACCTTGCCGAAGCGGTAAACGACTTAAAGGAAATTTACGAAACTCGTCAGGACGACTTAAATAAGGATTTAATCGAACTTAAAAACACTTTCGATTGCGGAACGCTTGACGACGAATACTTAAAAAAGATGCTTGCAATCGTTTATTATTACGAAAATCTTGCAATTAAAAACAACACGAACTTAATAAGTAGCGAATGTTGGACGGGTGTAACGCTCGGTTGGGGTGCAAATCCTTGTCTTGCAATGTGCTTGCTTGCCAAAAAGGGAATTTACGTTACTTGCGAATGGGATATGCACATGACGATAACCAATCTTTTGTTGTTGTCTGCCGGCCGTGGCAAAGTTAAGCCTATCCAAGGTGAATTTACTTGTCGCCACCCGCAAAACGACAATGCCGAACTTTTATGGCATTGCGGACCGTTCCCGCTTGAATATAAAGACGAAAAAGTTAAGCCGTATCTTTATAATACCAAGCCTTCGTTTAAGCTTAAAGACGGGGAATACACGATTGCACGTTTCCAATGCGCTAACGGAAAGTATTATTTACTCGGCGGAAAGTTTAACACTTGTGAAGGACCAAAGACTTTTGGTACGTATATGTGGGCACAGTTTAAGGACCTTCCGAAACTTGAAAGAAAGATTATCGAAGGACCTTATATTCACCATATGACGGAAGTTCCGGGAGATTATACCGCAGAACTCAAAGAGTTTTGTAAGTACGTTCCGGAAGTTGCGTTTGACTCACTCGAAGATTAGTTTTAGGAGAAAAGTATGTTAGTAGGATTAAAAGAAATTTTAAGTTTAGGCGAAAAAGAAGGTTTTGCGGTACCGGCTTTTAACGTTTACAATATGGAAACCGTTATGGGCGTTTTATCCGCTGCCGAAGAAAAAAAATCACCTGTCATCATGCAATTTTACAGTCGTCTTGCAACGACGGGTTTTGCAGATTTTTTGGCACCGATTATTATTAAGGCTGCCGAAAAAGCAAGCGTTCCCGTTTGTATGCACCTTGACCACGGCGCAGGATTCGAACCTGCCGCTATTTCCGTAAGAAACGGCGCAACGGGTATTATGGTTGACTTTTCTACGCAAGAAATGGAAGACAACATCAATAACACCAAGCGTGTCGTTGACGTTTGTTCGAAACTCGGTATCGGCGTTGAAGGCGAACTCGGACATATCGGAAAAGCAGCAGACGGCGTTTCGACCGAATATACCGAAGTAAAAGATGCCGTAAAGTACGTAAACGAAACGGGCGTTACCGCCCTTGCAGTACAAGTCGGTACGGCACACGGCAGATATAAACAAGCTCCGGTTTTGGCTATTGACAGAATTAAAGAAATAAAAGACAACGTAAATTGTTCTCTCGTTTTGCACGGGGGTAGCGGTGTTCCCGACGACCAGATTCGTCTTGCAATCAAGGCAGGAATAAGAAAAATCAATTTCGGTACGGACCTTTGTTATTCGTTCTTAGACGCATGCCGAGCAAGGGATAAATCGGTTGTCGCAGTTGACCTTTTTATGAGTGAACCGATTGAAGCCGTTAAAAATTTCGCAATTTCTAAAATTGAATTATTAGGTTCGGAAAACAGAGTATGAGTATAGAAGTCGCAGGGCTTGGTGCTTGTGTGTACGATACGCTTATAAAGTGCGACAAGTACCCGATTGAAGATAAAAAAATGAAGGCGGAAGGCGTGTTTGCTTCGGGTGGAGGACCTGTGGGAAACGCTCTTATCGTTATGAGCAAACTGGGCGTAAAGACAAAAGTTTTGGGGCTTTTTGCCGATGACGGCGCAGGCAAGTATTTAATTTCCGACTTTGATAAGTACGACGTTAATACGGACGACGTAATAGTAATGGAAGGTAAAAATTCTTTCGTTTCTTATATCGTTTTGTCTAACGATAAAAAAAGCAGAACAATCGTGTTTGACAGGGGAACGGTTCCCGATGACGATAACCTTATCGATACCGATAAACTTGACGGAATAAAAATTCTTCATCTTGACGGAAATTATCTTAACTGTGCGATAAAATGTGCAAGGTACTGCCGTCAGCACGGTATTTTGGTAAGTCTTGACGCAGGCGGACTTTATAAGGATATCGATAAACTTTTGCCATACGTTGACATTTTGATTCCGTCGTCGGAATTTGCTCTCGGTCTTACGGGCGAAGAAGATATTATTTCGGCAATGAAAAAGTTAAAGGAAAAATATTCGCCGAAGGTTTTAGTCGTTACCGACGGAGTAAACGGCGGGTATTACCTTGATGGCGACAAATTTTCTCACTACGACAGTTATTTGGTTGAAGCCGTTGATACCAACGGTTGTGGCGACACCTTCCACGGCGCTTTTATATCCGCTTATTTGGAAGGCAAATCAGTAAAAGATTGCGCTATATTCGCAAGCGGTGTTTCTGCTTATAAATGTACTAATTACGGTGCAAGAACGTATCCGCTTTCAAAACAAATTGTCGCCGATTTCATTAAAAATCTGTAATTTGATTTTAATAGGGAAAAGAGAGTGAGATGCTCTCTTTTTTGTTTGTTTCGTGTTGACTTTTTGGAGTATATATAATATAATACCCAAAGGAACGAGGTGATATTATGGAAAAGAGTTTTAAGATTTTTTGTTATACCGATATTCATTGTCAACAAGCGATGCTTGATTATCCGACGACGGTTAGAAAGTCGGCTTATATCGCAACGAAAAAGGCGGTAAAGGAATTCGGTAAGGCTGATATCGCCATTTGCGGTGGGGACAATATATCGGATTATCCACACTGGGAAAAGTCTTGCGCTCTTCCGAAAAAAAATTTTTTGGATTTTAAGCAAAAACTCGTTAAGTGCCTTGGAAAATCCGCCAAGGGCAAGAAAGTTTTATACGTTGCAGGTAACAACGATATGTTTTTGGGGGATATAGGTACTGCCGACAACGAACCGTATAACACGACGGAATTTTATTTCGACGGTCCTATGAATAAAACTCTCGGCATTTTGGGTGAAAACGATTGCCAAGAATTGAAATCGATTCATAAGCCCAACGAAAAATATCTCGGTACTTTTCACTATAACGTAGGTGGATACGATTTTTTCGGCATCAATATTGACCCCGACACGTCGTTTAATTCGCATGAAGGATACTATGCCGATTCTTCGCTTGACTGGTTAAAACGTAAACTTGATGAAGTTGACCCGACGGGTAAAAAACCCCTTTTTGTCGCAGGGCATTTGTCCGCCGTTTTTAAGTATCTTAACGACGAAGATTTTACCGAAACTTTAATTAACGGCAACGTTGAAAAGTTTTACGATACGTTTAAGGGGCATAAAAACCTGTTTTATTTATACGGCCACGTTCACGGTGAAAGGGCTTGCTATAAGAATTTTTCTTCGGGGGCAGTTTATCATCTCGATAAAAATAATAAGCCACTCGGTTACTTTGATAATATTACGGACTCGAAAAACCTCGGTAATTATGAGTATACGATAGTTCACATGGGGGGGCTTCGTCCGTTTAAGAGACAGTATTTTGAAGATAAGTGTATGACGGGTTATGGCGGAGAAAGCGAAAAAAAGGCTTTTCCTTCGACGGCAAATCCGAAACTTGCACAATATCTCGTTATTGAAGTCTTTGACGATAGAGCAGTATTTTATATCAGAAACACGGGAACGCTTGAAGGCTATACGCAAAAAGACATATTAAAACCGTACACGGTTTATTTTCAAAAATAAAGATGAAAGAAGAAAAAACCAACGTAATGCGTCTTTTAGACCAAAAAAAGATAGCATATAAAAGTTACAATTATATAAATTCCGGTTTTATTAGCGGTGTTGACGTCGCAACCTACTTAAATATTCCTTTTAACAAAGCGTTTAAGACGCTGGTAACGGTGGGTAAAAGCAATAAGAATTACGTTTTTGTTATTCCCGTCGATAAAGAACTCGACTTAAAAAAAGCGGCAAGTTGTGTCGGTGAAAAAAACATCGCAATGATAAAGTCGAAAGAACTTTTACCCCTCACGGGTTATATTCACGGCGGTTGTTCGCCGATAGGTATGAAAAAGTTTTTTCCGACTTTTTTCGATAGTTCTCTTTTAAGGCAGGACGAAGTGTTTTTCTCGGGTGGAAAGGTAGGTTTTTTTGTCAGCGTTGCCACTTCCGATATAGAAAAAATAATTAAATACGGTACCTTTGATTTGACAGTATAGATTAAGTCGCTTGCTTTAAGCGACTTTTTTTGGCAATAAAATTTTTTCTATTGAAAAATTACGAAAAAAGATTTATAATAATTATATGAGAAAGATTTATGACGTTGCCGTTATCGGCGGTGGAGTAATCGGTGGAACGATTCTCCGTGAATTAACCAAATATCAGTTGTCCGTTTGCTTATTAGAAGCGGAAAACGACGTTTGTATGGGGCAAAGCAAGGCAAATTCGGGAATTGTTCACGCCGGATTTGACGCAAAAGAAGGAACGAATAAAGCAAAGTTTAACGTTCTCGGTGCAAATATGATGGAAGCACTTACTTTTGAGCTTGGCGTTAAATACAGGCAAAACGGTTCGATAGTCGTTGCGTACACAGACGAAGAAGTAAGAGAAATCGATAATCTTTATAAGCGTGGCGTAAATAACGGAGTAAAGGAACTTTACGTTATCGATTATGACGAGATTAAAAGGTTAGAACCGAACGTTGCCGATACTGCCAAAAAGGCGCTTTTTGCACCGAAAGCGGGTATTGTTTGTCCTTACGACTTAACTATCGCTTCGATAGGTAACGCAATGGATAACGGTGCGGAATTGTTTACGGATTTCGACGTAAATAAAATAGAAAAACAAGACGGCATATTTACCGTTTGGTCTAAAAACAATGAGAAAATTTTCTCTAAAATCGTAATTGATTGTGCCGGAATTTCTTCTCAAAAAATTGCAAATATGGTGGGAGATTTTTCGTTTACGGTGGGTGGAAAACGTGGCGAATACATTTTACTTGATAGGGAAAGTGGAAATTTTGTTGGTCATACGGTGTTTAGGGTCCCAACCGAAAAGGGTAAAGGGGTTTTGGTGTCGCAAACGGTTGATAACAATATCATCGTCGGACCAACGTCCGTTCAATCTGATGAAAGTACGGCAACTACGGCTAACGGAATTAACGAAGTAATAGAAAAAGCAAGCGAAATGGTAAACGGGCTTCCGCTTTATAATTCCATTACGTCCTTTTCCGGCGTAAGAGCGTATTGCGACAAGCACGATTTTATTATAGAAGAAAGCAAAGTGTGTAAGAACTTTATTATTCTTGCAGGCATTGAATCTCCGGGGCTTACGTCGTCGCCTGCCATTGCAAAGTACGTTACCGAAGATATCGTCGGCAAGATTATTCCTTTATCGGTAAACGAAAAATTCGATGGACGTAGAAAGCCGGATTATTTTTTCAATCAATTATCAATAGAAGAAAAAAACCAAATAATAAAAAAAGACCCGTCTTACGGCAAAATCGTTTGTAGGTGCGAAAAGATTACCGAAGGCGAAATAATATCTGCGATACGGACTAATCCGAAGGCTAAAAACGTTGATGCCGTTAAGAGAAGAACGAGAGCAGGTATGGGTAGATGCCAAGGCGGATTTTGTCAAAGTTACGTCGTTGAAATTTTGGCAAGAGAATTAAATAAGGATTTTACCGAAATTACGAAAAGCGGTAAAAATTCCAACCTTATTTTCAGTAAAACAAAATAAGGAGAAAAAATGAAAAATAATTTTGATTTGGTTATAATCGGTGGTGGACCTGCAGGTCTTGCTTCGGCAGTTTCCGCCTATGATAACGGAATAAAAGATATTCTTATTATAGAGCGTGAAGCAAAACTCGGAGGAATACTTAAGCAATGTATTCATAACGGCTTTGGGCTTACCAGATTTAAGGAAAGTTTATCGGGGCCCGAATATGCGTATAGGTTTATCGAAGAAGTAAAAAAACGGGGTATCACGTATATTCTAAACACTACCGTTTTGGAAATATCAAACGATAAAACCGTTATTGCGACAAATAAAGAAGACGGTGTTTTTCTTATGAAAGCAAAGTCGATTATTCTTGCAATGGGTTGCAGGGAGAGAAGCCGTGGGGCGTTAAATATTCCTGGTACAAGACCGGCGGGGATTTTTTCCGCAGGTACGGCACAAAAATACGTAAACATAAACGGTTATCTTCCGGGGAAAAACGTCGTTATTTTAGGGTCCGGCGATATAGGGCTTATTATGGCAAGACGTATGACCTTGGAAGGCGCAAACGTCAAAGCGGTTGCGGAGATTATGCCTTTTTCTTCGGGGTTAAAACGAAACATCGAACAATGCTTGAACGACTTCGGTATTCCGCTTTATTTAAGCCATACGATAACCGAAATCAGGGGTAAAGACAGAGTAACGGGCGTAACGATAAGTAAAGTCGATGAGAATAAAAAACCGATAGCGGGAACGGAGATGCAATTTGATTGCGATACAGTTTTATTCTCCGTCGGTTTGATTCCCGAAAACGAATTATCGAAAGGTATGGGCGTGGAATTATCAAAAAGCACACGTGGCGCTGTTGTTGACGAAAAAAGACAAACGAGTATCGAAGGCGTGTTTGCTTGTGGTAACGTGCTTCACGTTCACGACCTTGTTGATTTTGTTTCCGAAGAAGCCGAACTTGCCGGAAAGAGTGCGAGTGAGTATATAAAGTTCGGTGCAAAATCCCACGATTACGTCAGTTGTTTATCCGGTAACGGACTCGGTTACGTTTTACCGCAAAAGGTCGATAAAAACGGAACGGATAACGTTAAGTTGTTTTTTAGGGTAAGGAACGTTTATAAAGACTGCGTAATAAAAGTACGGGCAGGCGATACGGTTTTGATGGAAAGAAAAAAACGTGTCGTAACCCCCGGTGAAATGGAAACGGTTATTATTCCGAAGGACAAATTGTCGTCGTTAAAGGGAGATATCGTTATCGAGTTGGAGGTGCAATAATGGAAAAAATTACGTTGACTTGTATCGAATGTCCCATGGGTTGTACTATTTCCGTAGAGAAAGACGGCGATAAAATTTTAAGCGTTACGGGTAACGGTTGTCCCCGTGGGAAAATGTATGCCGAGTCGGAAGTTATTTGTCCGAGGCGTGTTTTGACGACGACGGTAAGGGTGGATAACGGTACGTTGATTCCCGTTAAAACAAATAAACCCGTTAAAAAAGAAAACTTATTTTTATATATGAAAAAAATTGCGGAGATTAAAGCAAAACTTCCCGTTAAAATCGGGGACGTCGTTTTTAAGGACATAGAAGAAGGCGTTGATTTGGTTGCTACCGACAATAGGGATTAAGTATGGCACTTGATATATTAAATAAAGAATATGACGCATTGAAAAATAAAAAATTGTTTCTTTTCGATATGGACGGAACAATTTATCTCGACAACACTCTTTTTTCGGGAGTGAAGGAAGTTTTCGGTAAAATATCAGAAAACGGCGGGAGATACGTTTTTATTACGAATAATTCTTCAAAGTCGGTTAATGCGTATATAGATAAACTTGCCACACTTGGTATTAAAACAGAAAAACAGGATTTTTTCACTTCAACCGAAGCGTCGGTAATGCTTATAAAAGAGAAGGGTTTTGCGAAAATCTACGCACAAGGCACCAAGTCGTTTATCGATTTTTTAAGGCAGGAAAATCTTAACGTTACCGAAGAATACGACGAAAGCGTAGAGTGTATTATCGTCGGATTTGATAGCGAACTTGATTTTGAAAAGGAAAAAAGAACGTGTAAGCTTTTAACTAACATTGACGTTCCTTATTTTGCAACTAATCCCGACTGGGTATGTCCCGTTGATTTCGGTTACGTTCCCGATTGCGGTTCAATGTGTTTTGCCTACGAAAAGGCAACGGGTAAAAAACCTTTCTTTATCGGCAAGCCGAATCCGTCGATGATTTTTGCCGTTATGGAAAAATTCGGCGTTAAAAGGGAAGACACACTTGTTATCGGCGACAGGCTTTACACCGATATTGCGTCAGGCGTAAATGCAGGGGTCGATACTCTTTTCGTGTTGTCGGGCGAGGGTACGATGAAAGATTATTCCGAAAGCATTAGTAAGCCGACTTACGTTCTTAACGGAGTTTGCGACCTTTTGAAGGTGTTATAATTTATTTTATGATTTATTAAAATAAAAAAAGAGATACCCTAAAGTATCTCTTTTTTGGTGGTCGGAGTGACAAGATTTGAACTTGCGACCTTATGGTCCCGAACCATACGCGCTACCAACTGCGCTACACCCCGATAGCCATATTATTAAACAAGAAAAATTATATCACATTAAAATAAATAAATCAAGACAAAGGATGTATATAATTTATTTTTTAAGGTAAAGAAACAAAAAACAGAACCCGGAAAGTTCTGTTTTTTTGGTGCCGGGAACCGGACTTGAACCGGTATGGTGTTGCCACCGAGGGATTTTAAGTCCCTTGCGTCTGCCAATTTCGCCATCTCGGCATTTGGAGGCGCCACCCAGATTCGGACTGGGGGTGAGGGTTTTGCAGACCCGAGCCTTACCACTTGGCTATGGCGCCGTTATGGGGAAATTCCCGTATAAAAAAAATGGAGCGGGAAACGAGATTCGAACTCGCGACATTTGCCTTGGCAAGGCAACGCTCTACCACTGAGCCATTCCCGCATATCCATAAAAAAATAAATGCAACGAAGTGAAGTGGTGGGAACAATAGGGCTCGAACCTATGACCCTCTGCTTGTAAGGCAGATGCTCTCCCAGCTGAGCTATGCTCCCATCGCTTCGTTGCTGATATACTATATCAAATATTAAATCAAATTGCAAGCGTTTTTAAGTATTTTTTTAAAAATAATAAAAATATTTTTTTGTCTTAAAGTTTCGTTCCTTGTTTTTTTATAAAGGTTTATTTTCGATAAAACATATTATTTACTTGTCAATTATATTATATTACATATATTGACTTTTTTGTGTCAATAATGTATAATGTTCGGTAATAATCCGTTAGTAAACATGAAGGTGAATTATGGATAAAATTATTTCGTCAATACTCGACGCAGAAAAAAAAGCAGATGAAATAACCGACCTTTTAACCGAAAAGGCGAAAGATATCGTTTTGTCCGCAGAAGAAAAAGCGGAAAAGATAAGGGAGTCGGCTATTCTTTCAAGTAAGGCGCAAAAGAAAAAGGCTATTTTTTCGGCTAACGAGAAGGCAGAAGAAGAATATATAAAAAAGATTAACGAAGGGGAAAAGATTGCACAGGCAATCTATGATAACGCCCAAAAAAATATTGACAAAGTTGCAGAAGAAATTGTTAAGGGGTTTGTTAAATAATCTAAATGTCCGTCGTTTCGATGAAAAAAATAAAGCTTATCGGGCTTTCATATCAAAGAGAGAGTATTTTAAACGCACTTCATAAAACCGGGAGTGTGGAGCTTTCTTTTGCAAAAAATTTTGAAGAAGACGAAAAGCAAAAGTTCGATAACGTAGCAATCGACGTTATTAAACAGAAATCGGAGAGAATAAAAAAGGCTATCGAAACAATCGAAAAAAACGTAGACAAGGCAAAAGGCACGCCGTATTATCCGACGGAGAATATTTCGGGTGGTAATTTTTTCGTATCTTATAACGATTTTATGGCAATCGGGAAAAGAGAAGAAAACATTTTTTCCGTTATCGATAAAATCGAAAGCCTTGAAAAAAAATCTATAAACGGAAGTTTGGAAAAAATAAAACTTCAATCATTAAATAAATCTTTACTTCCTTTTAAGGGAGTAACGGAAAAGTTTAACACTTTCGTTGACACAAAAAATACCGTTGTAAAGCTTGGAACGCTTAAAAAAGATATTCTTTCTTCGGCGTTTGACGTGTTAAACGGTTTAACACTTACGTCGTTATCGGTTTTGACGGACGGGGATAATCTTGCCGTACTTTTAATCAGCCACGCTGATGAAGCCCAAACGGCAATTCAATCGTTAAGCGAACTCGGTTTTTCCGTTTGTCCTTTTAATTACGATATGACGGCAAGTGAAAAGTTAGCCGAAATCGAAAGCGAAATTTTAAAAATCGAAAAAACCGAGCAGGAAATTTCTTTGAAAATCATAGAATTTTCTAGGCATATAAAAGACATAAAAACGCTTTACGATTATTATAGTTTCGAGCTTGAAAAATTAACGGCGAGTGAAAAATTCGATAAAACGCAAACTACCTTTACTTTGGAAGGCTATATGCCTTTTGACAAGGTGGACGAAGTAAAAAGTGCTATTGACAACGTTTCAAAAGCAGTCTTTTACGAATTTTCGGACCCAGATAAAGACGATAATCCGCCGACGCTTTTGAAAAATAAGTCCTTAACGCATCAGGCAGAGTTTATTACCGATATGTATTCTGCTCCCGATTACCGTGAAATGGACCCAAATAGATTCGTGTTTATTTTTTTCATGCTCTTTATGGGCGTAATTATGGCAGATATCGGGTACGGGTTGCTTATGCTTACTTTGGGACTTGTTCTTGCAAAAAAACAGCCTGTTGATAATGGTTCGAAAAAATTATGGAACGTCATTGCTATCGGTGGTGTTTCGGCAATTATTTTCGGAATAATCTTCAATTCGTTTTTCGGGTTTTCGCTACTACCTTTTACTCTTATGGTAAGCCCGATACCTTCTAACGGTATGGATAACTTAAAACTTATTTTGGTTTTATGTTTATTTTTGGGGGTTATTCATATTTCTGCGGGATATATTTGTAAGGCGATAAATTCCTTTAAGCATGGCGACGTTTTGGGTGGTATTTTCGACGGGCTTACGTGGGTTGTTTTCTTTATAGGTTTTACGTTCGGAACGTTTAATTTGATTATGGGTACGCTTATGAGTCAAGAATTTACGACGAATATCAACCCAACGGTTAAAAAGGTTTTCGACACTATGCAAACGCCGGGTCTTATTATCGCACTTTCAATGCTTGCCGTAACGGCGTTGACGGCGGGTAGAAACGAAAAAGGTTTCGGTAAAATAACCAAGGGGTTTGGCTCACTTTACGGACTTATTAACTTAATGAGTGATATTTTGTCGTATGCAAGGCTTTTCGGACTTATGCTTTCGGGTATGATTATCGCACAGACGTTTAACGATATCGCAATGGGGCTTATGACAAACGCTTTGGGTTACGTGATGGGTGCACTCGTCATGGTAATCGGGCACGGATTTAACTTGGCTATGGGCGTTTTGGGCGCATATATTCACGATAGCAGACTTCAATATATCGAGTTTTTCGGTAAATTTTACACGGGTGAAGGTCAACCTTTCACTCCACTCGGTTCAAAGTTCGACTATATATATCTAACGAAATAAAAGGCGATAAAATTATCGCCAAAAAATAAAAAAGTAAAAAATCGGAGGTTTTTTATGGCACCAGAAGTTTTGGCAACTTTAGGTTTGGCACTATGCGCTGCGTTGTGTGGCGTCGGTTCTGCAATCGGTTTGTTCTTTACCGGTTCTGCGGCAGCGGGGGTTTTGGCAGAGGATTCAAAAAAGTTCAGTAAGGTTTTGATTCTTACAGTTCTTCCGGCAACCCAAGGTATTTACGGATTCGTTTTCGCAATAATCGGTATGGGTTCTGTCGCAACGGGTGGCGCAGGTTTATTCGTTTCGGCAATGGTTTTAACATTGACGGGCTTTACTTCGGCAATCTTGCAAGGTAAAACTGCCGTTGCGGGGATTTACGCCGTTGCAAAAGACGAAAAATTGTCGGGTAAGCTTATTCTTTTCCCTGCAATGGTTGAAACGTACGCTATTTTGGGTCTTGTAATTTCAATCCTTTTAATGGGAGTTTAATTTTCATGGAAGGAACCGAGGCAATAATCAAGCGCATAATAAACGACGCTACCGATAAAGGCAATGCACTAATTGAAAGTGCCAAAACAAGTTCTGACGAAAAGATTTATCAGGCAAATGAGTGGGCAGAAGAGTATATTAAAACTCAAAAAGAAATGTTTTCGTTCGATGCCGAAGAAATTGTCAGACGTCGTTTGACCGTGGCAGATCTTGACGTTCGAAAGATTGTTTTAAATAAAAAGCGTGAAATTATAGAAGAAGTTTTGACACTTGTCTATAAAAAGTTATGTTCCTTAAAAAAAGGGGACTACCTTTCGCTTGTTGAAAAAATGCTTTGTGAGTACGCCGAAAAGGGGGACGTCATCGTTATTTCGAAAGACAACGTTTTGTCGAGAGAGGATATATTAAACCTTGACGTATGTAAAAAGCTCGAACTAAAAATCAACGGAGAAATAGGGGATTTCGTCGGTGGTGTAAAACTTATCGGAAAGGTTTGCGATAAGGACTTAACGTTCTTATCGTTAATTGACAGTAATAAGCAAACGCTCGATAACGAAATTGCAGAAAAGATATTTTAATGGCAAACGTAATTTATTCAAATGCAAGAGCAAAAGCATTGGAAAAGAATCTCTTAAATAAAGAGAGATTGAATAGAATTATTACCGCCGAAAGCGTAACGGATTCTATGAAAGTTTTATCAGAAGTCGGATTTGGAAACGGCGTAACCGTCGATAATCCGTTTGACTTTGAAAAACTGACCGATGCTGAAGAAGAAAAACTTTATTCTTTTATCAGAAATACTTGTCCGCTAAAAGCGTTCGAGGACTTTTTTATGCTCAAAAACGACTTTGACAATGCAGAAGCGCTGATTAAGTCAAAGTATTTGAAAATAGACGTCGATAAAATGCTTAAACCTTTCGGCACGATAGAGGTAAATCTATTAAAAGATTGTATTATGGGTGATAAGTACGACGTATTGCCGAAGTACTTAAAAGAGGCTCTTTTAAGAACAGATAACGATTTTGTTTTGGGGGATGCAAACGGGTTTAATATTAACTCGTATTTTGTTAAAGGATATTATAAAACCGCTAAAGAAATTGCAGGCAAAAACTCCGATTTACTTGCAATTTATATGTCAAAAGTTGACGGTATAAACATTTCCTTTGCTCTCCGTTCATCCGACGAAAACGAAATCAAGAATAATTTTATCGAAGGCGGGTTACTTTCTCTCGATAAGATTTTAACCATTAAAAAACTCGGATTAGAAGAACTGAAAAAAGAAAACTTCGGCGAAAGAAACGAAATGGTAAAGTCTGCCGTTAAAGATTACGCCGAAAATAAACCGCTTGTTGATTTTGAAAAAAAACTCGACAATATAGCAATGTCGATTATCAAAAAAGATAAATACGACCAAAACGGAATAAAGCCGTATATTGCTTATTGTTATTATAAAAAAGCAGAAATAGAAAACGTCAGGATTATCCTTTCGCTTAAAATAAATTCTGTTTCCGTAAAAGAAATCGAAAGGAGAGTTCGTGATGGCTATGACGGGTAAACTTGCAATTATCGGTGACGGAGACAGTGTTCTTGCGTTTAAGGCAGGGGGCGTCGATTCGTATTCCGCCGTAAATAGCACCGACGCAGGTGCAATTCTTACAAAAATCGCAAAACAATATCAAATTATTTTTATAACCGACGATTTTGCGAAAGATCTTGACCAAACAATGAAAAAATATTTAACTTCTCCATATCCGATTATTCTTACGATTCCGTCGAAAAACGGCAGTAACGGGTACGGAGTCGAATCGCTTAAAAAAGCAATGGATAAAGCGCTTGGCGTTGATATCTTATTTAATAAAGACGAACAGGACGGGAAGTAATATGGAAGGAAAAATTATTAAAGTTTCGGGACCGTTGATTGTTGCCGAGAATATGGCGGACAGCAAGATGTTTGACGTCGTTAAGGTAAGTGATAAAAAACTTATCGGCGAAATCATCGAACTTCGTGGAGATAAGGCTTCGATTCAAGTTTACGAAGAAACGAGCGGACTTGGTCCGGGGGAAAGCGTTGAATCGACGTTCGCACCCCTTTCCGTTGAACTTGCACCGGGTTTGATTGAAGGAATTTTCGACGGTATTGAAAGACCGCTTCTTAAAGTTTACGAAAAATACGGGGACAGAATCAGCCGTGGTATCTCGGTAAATAACCTTGATCATGAGAAAAAATGGGATTTTGTTCCGTCGGCAAAAGTAGGGGATAAAGTCAGTTCGGGAGATATAATAGGCAGTGTTCAAGAAACTTCTATCGTATGTCATAAGATTATGGTGCCTTACGGCATTTCGGGTGAAATAAAATCAATTAAGGGGGGTATGTTTAACATTACCGAACCTATTGCAATAATTAAAACCCAAGACGGCGACAAAGAAGTTAAAATGCTTCAAGTATGGCCGGTAAGACGTGGCAGA
This sequence comes from Christensenellaceae bacterium, assembly GCA_045599205.1. GTDB lineage: Bacteria > Bacillota > Clostridia > Christensenellales > Borkfalkiaceae > UBA1259. The sequence goes on from JAZRVM010000003.1 coordinate 27,435, forward strand.
CCGTACCTATCCAAAATCAGTCCAATCGAACCTATGGTTACCGGACAAAGGGTTATCGATACGCTTTTCCCTATAGCAAAGGGTGGCGTTGCCGCAGTACCGGGACCGTTCGGAAGCGGAAAAACCGTCGTTCAACACCAACTCGCAAAATGGGCAGACGCAGACATAATCGTTTACGTCGGTTGTGGGGAACGTGGTAATGAAATGACTGACGTTTTGAACGAATTTCCGGAACTCAAAGACCCGAAATCGGGCGAACCGCTTATGAAAAGAACGGTACTTATTGCTAACACGTCTGACATGCCTGTTGCCGCACGTGAGGCGTCGATTTACACGGGAATAACCATTGCGGAATACTTTAGAGATATGGGTTATAACGTTGCCATTATGGCAGACTCAACTTCACGTTGGGCGGAAGCGCTTCGTGAAATGAGCGGAAGACTTGAAGAAATGCCGGGTGAAGAAGGATACCCTGCGTACTTATCGAGTCGTCTTGCCGAATTTTACGAAAGGGCGGGAGTTGTTAACGTATTGTGTTCTGACGGCACAAGGCGTGGTTCCGTTACCGCAATCGGTGCGGTATCTCCGCAAGGTGGCGACCTTTCGGAACCCGTTTCGCAAGCAACGTTACGTATAGTAAAGGTGTTTTGGGGCTTGTCGGCGTCCCTTGCATATAAAAGACATTTCCCTGCAATAGACTGGATGATAAGTTATTCGCTTTATGCCGATAAACTTACGGACTGGTATAACGAAAACATATCGGCAGACTTTATTAAACTGCGTTCTTTTGCACAGAGCATACTGCAAGAAGAAGCCGAACTTGACGAAATCGTAAGACTTGTCGGTGCAGACGCACTATCTTATAAGGATAGACTTACTATGGATACTGCCAAGTCGATAAGAGAAGACTACTTACATCAAAACGCTTTCCACGAAGTAGATACTTTTACTTCCATGAAAAAACAATATAAGATGTTAAAACTTATTTACGATTTTCATAGACTCGGAAACGAAGCACTTGTCGCTAACGTGGAATATAACGACATAGTATCCTTACCTGTCAAAGAAAAGATAGGTAGAGCAAAATATATAGCGGAAAAAGACATAAAAGAGTTTGACGGTATTTTTAAGGAGTTAAACGATTCGCTTAAAACACTAATCGGGGGTGGCAACAATGTATAAGGAATATAAAACCATTAAAGAAGTTGTCGGACCTATTATGCTCGTCGAAGGCGTTGAAGGTGTAAAATATAACGAACTTGTCGAAGTTATTCAGGCAAACGGGGAAGTGCGTCGTGGAAAAGTGCTTGAAATAAATAAAGACAAGGCACTTGTTCAACTTTTTGAAAGTTCGCAAGGACTTCAAATTTCGACGAGTAAAGCAAAGTTTACGGGTAAAAGCCAAAGCGTTGCCGTATCCGAAGATTTACTCGGCAGAGTTTTTGACGGTATGGGTAACCCACGTGACGGTGGTGCGCCGATTATCGCAAAAAAATATATGGATATAAACGGTGAGCCGATAAACCCCGCTGCAAGAGATTATCCGAACGAATTTATTCAAACGGGTGTTTCGGCAATCGACGGACTTAATACTCTCGTAAGGGGTCAAAAACTTCCCGTTTTCAGTATGTCGGGGCTTCCGCATGCCGAACTTGCCGCTCAAATCGCAAGACAAGCAAAGGTGCTTAACGGTAATGAAAAATTCGCAGTAGTTTTTGCCGCAGTAGGTATAACTTACGAGGAATCGGAATACTTTATTCAAGACTTCAAAAAAACGGGTGCAATCGAAAGAACGGTTATGTTTACGAACCTTGCAAACGACCCCGCAATCGAACGTATTGCAACCCCACGTATGGCTTTAACCGCAGCGGAATACCTTGCGTATGAACTCGGTATGCACGTTCTCGTTATCATTACGGACATAACGAATTATTGTGAAGCGTTACGTGAAATTTCGGCGGCAAGAAAAGAAGTTCCGGGTAGAAGAGGGTACCCAGGGTATCTTTACACCGACCTTGCAACGATGTATGAGCGTGCGGGTAGAATTAAAGGCAAAAAGGGCTCGATCACTCAAATTCCTATACTGACTATGCCGGAAGACGATAAAACGCACCCTATTCCTGACCTTACGGGGTATATCACGGAAGGTCAAATTATCCTTTCACGTGAACTTTATAAAAAGGGGATAAACCCACCTATCGACGTTTTACCGTCGCTTTCACGGTTAAAAGATAAAGGCATCGGCGAAGGGAAAACCAGAGAGGACCACGCCGACACTATGAATCAGTTGTTTGCTGCCTATGCAAGAGGAAAGGAAGCAAAAGAGCTTTCCGCAATTTTGGGCGATGCCGCACTTACCGATATCGATAAACTATACGCAAAGTTTGCCGACGGATTCGAAAAGGAATACGTTTCGCAGGGCTTTAATAAAAACAGAAGTATAGAAGAAACGCTTAATATCGGTTGGAAGTTGCTTACAGTTTTACCGAAAACGGAACTTAAACGTATCAAAGAAAAATACATTGAAAAATATTTGGGAAAAGAAGAATAAATTTAGAGGCAAAAAGTGTCGAGATTGAACGTAAACCCGACTCGTATGGAACTTAAAAAGTTAAAAAGCAGACTTAAAACTGCGACGAGGGGGCACAAATTACTTAAAGATAAAACGGACGAGATGGTAAGAAGATTTTCCGTTTTAATAAAAGAGAACAAAAAACTCCGTGACGAAGTTGAAAACGACGTTTCCGGGGTTCTTTCGCAATTCTCTATTGCAAGAAGCATGATGCGTTTGTCCGATATCGAACGTGCCTTTTGCATGCCTTCGGCACAATTATCCGTCGTTTGCGACAAAAAAACCATAATGAACGTTGAAGTTCCCAAACTCTCGCTTGTTGAAAATAAGAGTAAAACCGTTTACCCGTATTTTTTCGGAGACTACACGAGCGAAGCGGACGAATCGATTAAAATGGTGGGGAAGGTGCTTATTAAACTTGTCCAACTTGCCGAGCTTGAAAAGACTACGCAAATGCTTGCCGATGAAATTGAAAAGGGAAAACGAAGGGTCAATGCACTCGAATACGTTATGATTCCAAACCTTATTGAAACGATAAAGTATATTTCGATGAAACTCGAAGAAAACGAAAGAGGAAGCCGTACAAGGCTTATGAAAGTTAAAACAATGTTAGAAGAGAGGGTAAATTGATGTTTTCGTTTGGTGTTGATATCGGTGGTATGAGTATAAAAACAGGTCTTGTTGACGAGGCGGGTAAGATTGTATCCGTAAGGAGAACCAAGACTTCAAAAGACGCAAGTGAAGATATAAATAATATCGTTAAAGATATAGAAAGTATAATACTCGAAACGAAAATAAACAGAAGCGAAGTGAAAGGTGTCGGTATCGGTTGCCCCGGTGCCGTATCTTCGAATTCGGGAATCGTTGATATTTTACCGAATCTCGGTTGGGAAAAAGTTCCCGTTGTTGAAATGTTAAAAAAGGCAACGGGTTTTGACGTTAAGATTTCAAACGACGCCAACGTCGCTGCTCTTGCCGAAACCGTTTACGGCTCAGCAAGGGGGTATAATAACGTTATAATGTTTACGCTCGGAACGGGCGTCGGCGGTGGAATAATCATTGACAAAAAACTTTACGAAGGTAACGACGGCAAGGGTGCGGAACTCGGACACTCAACACTTTTCTTAGACGGAAAAGAATGCACTTGCGGAAGACGTGGGTGTATCGAATGCTACGTTTCTGCCACGGCTTTGATGGAACAAACGAAAGAAGAAATGCTTAAAAACAAAGACAGCTATATGTGGTCGCTTTGTGAAGGAGATATAAACAACGTTAGCGGTAAGACGGCTTTTGACGGAGAAGCCAAAGGCGATGCGTCTGCCAAAAAGGTTGTCGATACATACGTAAAATACCTTGGCGAAAGCATGATGAATATGTTTAATATTTTTCGTCCCGAAGCCTTTATCTTAGGCGGTGGTGTCAGTGCGCAGGGTGAGAATTTAACCAAAAGACTGGAAGAATATTGTGAAAAACAAAACTACGGTTATAAGCTTTCACCGAAGGTAAAAATTCTTACGGCAAAACTCGGTAACGATGCCGGTATTATCGGAGCGGGAGCGCTCTTTAATTAAAAAAGGTGCAATAACGTTGCACCTTAAAAAGTTTTATATATGGGGGGGTACGCTAATTCAGCGTGCCTTTTTTATCGTCAAAAACACCGCCGAAAAGTTCGAGTTTGGATTTTTTTAAGACAAAGGTAATAATATTTGCGGTAAGTTTTGGGAATAATCTGTAAAAGAACGACATAAGTTTGCCGTCAACTCCCATGACGATTTGCCGTTTTTTCTTTTTCATTCCTTTAACGATAATTTTTGCCGCCTTTGGCGCAGGCTTCATCATTTTTGAAATTAACTTATTTTCTTTATCTTTAACCGACATTCTGTTTAGGATATCCGTCTTGATAAAACCGGGATAAACGCCCCCGACGTAAATACTTTTTTTGTAATCCTGCGCCAAAGTTTCGGTTAAACCTTTAACTGCGAATTTGGTTGCACAGTACATTGATTCACCGACGACGGGGCAATTACCTGCCGCACTTGCGACGTTGATTATCGCAGGCGTCTTTGATTTTTTTAATAACGACAATAATTTTTTTATTGAATATAGGTTGGATAAAAAATTTGTCCGTACTATTTCCGAAATTTCGTCGTCGGAAATATTTTCGAATTTTAAAAACGGCAACATAAATCCTGCATTATTTATTAAAACGTCAGGATAAATATTCTCGCTGATAAGTTGGTTTTTGAATATGTCCCAGTTTTCGGCTTTCGAAACGTCGAAAATCTTATACGAAAAGTTTTCCTTATTTTCGATATTTTCTATCGCCTTTAATAATTTTTCTTCGTTTCTTGCAATGCCGATTATTTTACAGTTATATTTTTCGATTAAAATCTTTGCAACGTTAAATCCAATTCCGCCACTTGCTCCGGTAATAATCACGGTTTTATTATTAAGCCAGTTTTTTGCCATTTTTTTCTCCAAGGTTTTTTTATATATTATCACAATTATCTTATCTGCGCAAGAATTTTTTTCTTAAATGGTTTTATGTTCGAAATTATACTTGAAAACGCAAATAAATTATGTTAAAATATTTTTAATATTTTATTTTGGAGATAAAAATGAGTCGGGTTCATGAATTACTTTCTAAACTTAATGAAGAACAGATTAAACCTGTACTCGATACCGAAGGCCCCGTTTTGGTTATTGCAGGGGCAGGTTCGGGGAAAACGAGAGTGCTTACGAGCAGAATTGCCTACTTAATAACCGAAAAGCACGTTAATCCCGATGAGATAATGGCAATTACGTTTACGAATAAAGCGGCGAAGGAAATGAAGGAAAGGTTGTCCCGCATGGTTGGCGACAACGTCGATATGTGGGTTTCGACAATTCATAGTATGTGCGTTCGTATTCTCCGTAGAGAAATTACCGTTTTGGGCTACGATAGGGATTTTTCTATTTTTGACGAAACGGATAAAGACAAGGCGTTAAAGCGTGTTTTTGAAGAATTATCGCTTGAACCGGATAAGTTACTTAAAACGGTGAAGGGGCATATTTCCGTTGCCAAAAACGAGTGTTTAACCGCAGAAGAATATAAAAGATTACACCCTGAAATAAGGTTTATCGACGAAATATGCGACGTTTACAGTAAGTACGATAAGTATTTGGAAAGTTGTAACGCCTTGGATTTTGACGATTTACTATATAAAACTTATACGCTTTTTTGTGAACATCCCGAAATTGCCGATAAATATTCGGAGCATTTTAAGTACGTTCATATCGACGAATTTCAAGATACGAACAGGGTTCAATTTTTACTTGCAAAAAGGTTAAGCAAAACTCACGGCAACATTTTCGTCGTTGGGGATGACGACCAAAGTATTTACAGTTGGCGTGGTGCCGATATAAATAATATTTTGGATTTCGATAAAACTTTTCGTGGTGCGAAAATATATAAACTTCAAAAGAATTACCGTTCGACAAAACGGATATTAAGTCTTGCGAACTGTATTATTTCAAATAACGTCGGTAGGAGAGAAAAGGAACTTTGGACGGAGAACGCCGACGGCGAAAAACCCGTAACGTTTACGGCAAGTGATGAAATCGGCGAAGCCGAATACTGTGCGATTCAGATTAAAAATCTTATTGAAAGGGAAAATTTCGATTATAAGAATTTTGCCGTATTTATGCGTGTTAACGCCTTATCACGTGCGTTTGAACAAGAATTTACAAAGTATGCAATTCCTTATCAAATATACGGTGGTTTCAGATTCTTCGAAAGAAAAGAAATAAAAGACGTTTTGGCATACTTAAAGCTAATTATAAATCCGAACGACAACGTTGCGTTTTTAAGGGCGGTTTCGACACCGAAACGTGGAATAGGGGAAAAGACGCTTTCAGAACTTTCGGAATACGCTTCGGCAAATTTTGTTTCAATGTTCGAATGTTTATCTCGTCTTGACGAAACGACAATAAGCGGAAGCGCAAGAACAAGGCTTTTTAATTTTAAGCTTTTAATCGACGGATTCAAAGTATATGCAACGACAAAAAGTGTTTCGGAACTTATAACGTATATTTTGGATACGACGTCGTTTTTGGATCAGTTCGCCGAAAAGAACGAAGAAAACGTTTCAAAACTTATGAATATCGACGAACTTAAAAACTCTGCCGAGGAGTTTGAACGAAACAACGAAGGAATTACGCTTGCCGATTATCTCAATTCCGTTACTTTAAGTTCCGATACCGACGACATAAATAACGGTAATTGCGTTACTATCGCAACTATTCACTCGGCAAAGGGATTAGAATACGATTGTGTTTTTGTCGCAGGTCTTGACGAAAAGATTTTGCCGATAGAACGTAGTTTTTACGACGAAGGCGAGCTTGAAGAAGAACGTAGGCTTATGTACGTTGCAATAACACGTGCAAAAAAACGGCTTTACCTTACCCGTGCAAATAGTAGATATATGTACGGAAGACGAGATTTTATGACCAAGTCCCGTTTCCTTTTGGAAGCCGAACCTGTTCTCGGTACGTCGCAACGAAAAGACAATTCTTTCGGTAGTAGGTTTGAAAACAATACTTACGGTCAAACGGCAAACAAAACGAATTACGGTGGAAGAAGTGCTTTTTCTTCTTCTATGTTTAACGATGACGTCGGTGGAGAAAGGAAATATTCGGGGGAATTTTCGTCAGGGTATTCGTCGGGCTATGCCAAATCAATGCTTAACAACAATAAACCGAAAGAAAACAAAAACGTTAACGGCTCGAATTTTAAGTCGGGAGTAAAAGTCGTTCATCAAAAATTTGGCGAAGGTATCGTTATTTCCACTAAGGGAAGCGGAGAAAATATAATTGTTGACGTCGCATTTAAGGGGGTCGGAATAAAATCTCTCTCCTTAAAATTTGCGCCGATGGAGATTAAAAAATAATGGATAGAATGAGAGAACTCGTAGATATTCTCAATAAGTATGCCTACGAATATTACGTTTTAGATAATCCTACCGTTTCGGATAAAGAGTACGACGTTTTATACGACGAACTCAAAAAACTCGAAAAAGAGAGTGGCACGGTGCTTTTTGATTCACCAACAAAGCGTGTCGGCGGTGAGCCTATATCGGCTTTTAAAAAGCACAAACATATTGAAAAACTTTACAGTCTTGATAAGGCAACCACGATAGACGAACTCATTTCTTTTGACCAAAAAATAAAAAAAGAAAAACCCGACGCTACTTATACCGTAGAATATAAATTCGACGGATTAACGATATGTATAACGTATGACGGCGGAAAGTTCGTAAGGGCAACGACAAGGGGCAACGGTATCGAAGGCGAAGACGTTACGGCACAGGTTTTGACCATAAAAAGTTTTCCGCTCGTTATCGATTATAAGGGTACCGTTGAAGTGCAAGGCGAAGCCATTATAAGGCTTTCGGTTTTGGAAGAATATAACAAAACTCACGACGATATCTTAAAAAATGCAAGGAACGCCGTTGCGGGTGCAATACGAAATCTCGACCCCAAGGTTACGGAATCGAGAAAACCCGAAATTTGTTTTTATAACGTAAATTATTTATCGGAAGGCACGTTGTCATCCCAAGAGCAATGCGTAAAGTTCCTAAAAGATAACGGGTTTAAGGTACACCCTTTTTTAAGGATAGAAAAAGATATCGAAGGTGTTATCGACACCATAAAAGAAATCGAAGAAAAGAGAAAAAGTCTTGATATTTTAACCGACGGGGCAGTCGTTAAAGTCAATGACTTCGAAGTGAGAAAAAAACTCGGTGCGACGGATAAGTTTCCACGTTGGGCGATTGCCTTTAAGTTCGAAGCCGAAGAAATGACGACGATTTTGCGTGACGTTATTTGGCAAGTAGGAAGAACGGGGAAATTAACCCCGCTCGGAATCGTTGACCCTGTCGAACTTGCCGGTGCAACGGTAAAAAAAGCGACGTTAAATAATTACGGTGATATACTCCGTAAAGGAGTTAAAAAGGGTGCGAGGGTGCTTATACGCAGGTCCAACGAAGTTATTCCAGAAATACTCGGTACGACGGAAGTTTACGACGATTCCGAGAATATCGTTAAACCGAGTAAATGCGAATACTGCGGTAGTGAACTCGTTGAAGTCGGTGCAAACCTTTTTTGTCCGAATAAACATTGTAGGCCAAGGGTTATTGCAAATCTTTCTAATTTTGCATGTAAGAACGGTATGAATATCGACGGGTTTTCCGAAATGACGGCAGGACTGCTTTATGATGAATTCGGCGTAGAAACGTTTAGCGGATTATATACGCTCGACTATCAAAAAGTAAGAAATCTCGAAGGGTTTAAGGACGCAAAAACCGACAACGTTTTTTCCGCTATAGAAAACTCGAAAAAAGTACCGCTTTCAAACTTTATTTTTGCACTCGGAATCGGCAACGTCGGAAAGAAAACCGCAAGGGATTTGGCAAACCGTTTTAAGAGTATCGAAAACCTTAAAAACGCCACGAGAGAAGAACTTTTATCCCTTCCCGAAATCGGAGAAATAATGGCGGACGGAATTACGGCGTATTTTAAGGACGAAGATAATTTAAGCGAAATCGAGAAACTTTTATCTCTCGGAGTCGTGCCGATGTTTTCAGATGAGAAAAAAGAAGGAATTTTCAGCGGAGAGAAGGTCGTTCTTACGGGTACTCTTTTGAATTATAAGCGTGATGACGTCGGCAAAATAATCGAAGATCAGGGCGGTGAAATTATGAGTTCGGTTTCAAAAAACACGACGCTTGTTCTGGCAGGGGAAAATGCGGGAAGCAAACTCGATAAGGCAAAGGCACTCGGCATAAAAATTATAGACGAGGACACCTTTATTAAGCTTATAAACAGTTGAAATTTATTAAATATAGTGATATAATATTTCAATAAAAAAGAATTAGAGGGAACAGTATGCTCAGTATGACCGGCTACGGCAAGGCCGAATATAATGAAAACGGGATTGATTTAATTGTTGAAATTAAGACTGTCAACAATAGGAATTTCGATCTTAATACGAAGATTCCGAGGGCATTTATTTCCTTTGACGATTTAATCAGAAAAACCGTCCAAACCTATATTTCGAGAGCGAGGATTGATCTTTATATTACTTTATCCGATAAAAGGGAAAAAGGTGGAACACTCTCGGTTGACTTAAATAAAGCGGAAGGATATTTTAACGCATCAAAAAAGCTTGCCGAAAAGTTCGGACTTAAAAACGATGTTACGGTAAGTACTTTACTTAAATCGCCCGACGTTATAGTTGACGAAGCGGAACTCGATAACGGTGAATTTGAAGAGATTATTAAGTCAACACTCGTTTCGGCTTGTGAAAATCTCAATAAAATGCGAGAGATTGAAGGAGAAAAACTTGTAAGCGACGTTCTTTCACGTATGGATACGATAGAGAATTTGCGTGAACAAATAGAAAAACGTGCACCGCTCGTCGTATCGGAATATAAGGAAAAACTATCGGAAAGAATCAGCGAAGCGTTAAAGGACGTTGATTTTGACCAAACAAGGCTTATCAGCGAAGTTGCGTTTTTTACCGATAAGGCAAATATCGATGAAGAATTGACAAGGTTAAAATCTCACGTCAATCAGTTTAGAGAAATCGTTAAGGTTTCGGGTAACGGGAAAAAACTTGATTTTTTGATGCAAGAGTTTAATAGGGAAACGAATACGATTTGTTCGAAGGCAAACGACATAACGGTAACGAATATCGCTTTGTCGCTTAAAAACGAAATTGAAAAGGTAAGAGAACAAATTCAAAATTTAGAATAGTATGAGAAATGTTTTAGTCGTCCTATCCGGTCCGTCAGGCGTAGGGAAAGGAACAATAGCAAAAGAACTTAATAAGGACGGAGTGTCGCTTTCGATTTCTTGTACGACGAGAAACCCGAGAGAAGGCGAAACGAACGGTATAGATTATTTTTTCATCACGAAAAACGAATTTATCGACAAGATAAACGAAGGCGGGTTTATAGAGTATTCGGAGCATTTCGAGAATTATTACGGAACGCCTAAAAAGTTCGTAAACGATAAATTAAAAGATAACGACGTCTTGCTTGAAATAGACGTAAACGGCGGGCTTAACGTTAAAAAGAATTTTCCGGAAGCGGTTTTGATAATGATTTTACCACCGTCGGAAGAAGAACTTAAAAACCGTTTAATTAAGCGAAATACGGAAAGTTTGGAAAAAATCAATCTCCGTATGGAAAGAATCGGTTACGAACTTTCAAAAAAAGAATTTTATGATTATGCGGTAGTAAACGACGATTTAAGTACCGCAATAAATGAAATAAAAAAAATAATAACAACGGAAAAGTTGAAGGAGAATTAGTATGATACATAAACCACCAATTGACGATTTAGCAAAAAAAGTAGGTTCTAAATACGCCCTTTGCGTCGTTGCAAGTAAGCGTGCAAGACAAATTATGGAACAAACCGAAAATCAAGGACTTACGGAACGCCCTGATAAAGAAAAGCCTTTATCGGTTGCGGCACAAGAGATAATTGACGGAAAACTTTCCATAACAAATGATTAAGGGTATATGTTCACCGCTTAAATAAGGTGAACATATTTCTTTTTTAAGTTAAAGACAAAATGTTTGCAAAAGTCATAGTTGACATCGCCGTAAGCGAAGTCGATAAAATTTTCGAATACTCGTACTTCGGTGACGAAGTTAAACTCGGTAGTCGGGTTTTGGTACCCTTTGGTAATAAAAACATAGAGGGTATTGTTATCGATTGCTCAAAAACGAGCGACTATGACGCAAACAAAATAAAGCCCGTCTTTTGCGCTATTGATAACGGTCCTGTTTTAACCGAAGAAATGATTGAACTTATGAAGTATATGCAAAAAACTTGCTATACTTCGAGAGCGTCGATATTAAGACTTTTTTTGCCGAGCGAAATGAGAAAAGGCAGGGTTAAGGAAAAGTTCGTAAATTACGTATATTTAAGTGAAGACGTTAACGTTGACGAAGTAATCGCTTCGCTTAAAAAAACGGCAACAAAACAGCGTGACGCACTTTTGTTTTTAAGTGAAAACGGCGAAAGTCTTTTATCGCAAGTCAACGGTTTATTCGGGCAAAGTGCGGTAAAAAGCATAATCGAAAAGGGCTATATAAAAGTTGTCAGTAAGCAAGACGTTCGTTCGCCGTATAAAGACCTTGAATTAAATAAAAAGGATATAACGTTAACCTTAAAACAACAAAGTGCCGTTGACAGCATATTAAAAACGGATAAACAAATTACTCTTTTATACGGTGTTACCGGATCTGGCAAAACCGAAGTGTATTTGAATTTAATCAGTAAAACCATTGAAAGCGGTAAAAGTGCAATAATGTTAGTGCCGGAAATAGCGTTGACTCCGCAAATGTTAAAACAACTCCGTGCAAGATTCGGCGATAACGCCGCAATACTTCACAGCGGGCTTTCGGCGGGCGAAAGGTTTGACGAGTGGTGGCGACTTAAAAGCGGAGAGGCTAAAATCGCAATCGGTGCAAGGAGTGCGGTTTTTGCGCCTGTCGATAACGTCGGACTTATTATAATCGACGAAGAGCACGACGGAAGTTATACGAGTGAAACTACGCCGAGATATAATACGATTGACGTCGCAAAATTCAGAGCAACTTTTAACCATGCAAAAATCGTCGTAGGGAGTGCAACGCCGTCACTCGAAACCTACTTGCTTGCGAAAAACGGGCAGTATAATTTGGCGACGCTTCCCGATAGAATAAATAAAAAACCGCTTCCCGAAGTTATTATCACCGATATGAGAGGTGAAGTGCGTAGGGGAAACGCAACCCCGTTTTCGGGCGTTCTTAAAAATGAACTTGAAAAGTGTCTTAAAGACGGGAAACAAGCGATTATATTTTTGAATCAACGTGGTTTTTCAAAATCGGTAATTTGTACCGAGTGCGGACACGTAATCAAGTGTCATGATTGCGACGTTTCGCTTACATACCACATGGAAGAAGGTTCGCTTTTATGCCATTACTGTGGAGCAAAATATAAAATGGTTGACGCATGCCCCGAGTGTGGAAGCAGATTTTTACGTTACGGCGGAACGGGAACGGAAAGAGTGGTAAGCGAACTTAAAAAACTTTATCCGTCGGCAAGAATTTTGCGTATGGATAGAGATACGACGCAAACCAAGGAAGGTCATTTTAAGATTCTCAACGCCTTTTCTTATCACGAAGCGGACATTCTTGTCGGTACGCAAATGATAGCCAAAGGTCATGATTTTCCGAACGTAACTCTCGTGGGAATTTTAGATGCCGATATGAGTCTTCATTTTTCGGATTACCGTTGCGGAGAAAGAACTTTCCAACTTTTGACGCAAGTTTCGGGTAGAAGCGGAAGGGCTGACCAAGCGGGGAAAGTCGTTTTGCAAACGTATTCTCCTGAAAACGAAATATTAAAAAGGGCTATTAAGTACGATTACGAAGGGTTTTTCGATAATGAAATTTCAATTCGTAAGGCAACGGGGTTTCCGCCTTTTACGGACATTATAAGGGTGCTTATATCGGGAGAAGACGAAGAAAAAACCGTTGAAAAAACCAAAACGGTTTATGAACAAATAAACGTCGTTTATAATGCGAATAGGGAGTTCTTTAAGTTTTTCGGGTGTATGAAATCCCCGCTGAAAAAGCTTCAAAAAAAATACCGTTTTCAAGTTCTAATGAGAATTGATAAAGATTGCGGAGAATTGTTAGATAAAGTGTATGAAATCGTGAATAGAGAAAACACGAGACAGTTTTCCGTTTCACTTGAAATAAATCCAAATAATTTAGCATAGGTGATATTATGGCAATAAGAAACATCGTTCAAGTCGGCGACAGCGTTTTAAGGGAAAAAAGCTTCGAGGTAACCGATTTCGGAGAAAAGACACATCAACTTTTAGATGATATGAAGGATACTTTGATATACGCAAACGGGGCGGGGCTTGCCGCACCGCAAGTCGGTGTTCTTCGTAGGATTTTTATCGTTTATGCCGAAGGAAAATATTACGAGTGTATTAACCCCGTTATTTTAAAACAAAGCGGGAAACAAGTCGGTGAAGAGGGTTGCCTTTCCGTTAAAGGGAAGTACGGCACAGTTGAACGCCCGAACAAAGTTACGGTAAAAGCGAAAGACAGAAACGGCAAACCGTTTATCGTTACCGTAAGCGGATTCACGGCTCGTGCTTTTTGTCATGAAAACGACCATCTTGACGGAATATTATATATTGATAAAGCGACGAACATAGGTGAAGAAAATGCTTAATATCGTCTATATGGGTACGCCCGATTTTTCGGTTGCGCCTCTTAAAAAACTTTTAGAGAACGGTGATAGGTTTTGCGTAAAAGCCGTTATCACAAACGTTGATAAGCCTGTCGGGAGAAAACAAGTTTTAACCCCGTGTCCGGTAAAATCTTTTGCAACGGAAAAGGGGCTTACTGTTTTTTCTTATAACAAAATAAGGCTTGAAGGCGTAGAAGACTTAAAGCGTCTTAATCCCGACGTTATCGTTACTTGTGCGTTTGGTCAGATTTTAAGTCGGGAAATAATCGATATACCAAAATACGGCGTAATCAACGTTCACGCTTCACTCTTGCCGAAGTATCGTGGGGCTTCGCCCATTCATTATGCAATACTTAACGGCGAAACGGAAACGGGCGTAACGATAATGAAAACCGACGAAGGAATTGACACGGGTGATGTTTTAATCAGCGAAAAGGTTGAGATTTTGAAAACCGAAACGATGGGCGACCTTTTTAATAAATTGTCGCCGATAGGTGCCGATTTACTTATAAAGGCGCTTGACCTTATTGTTAGCGGTAACGCAAAATTTATAAAGCAAGACGATACGGAAGCAACTTATTCAAAAATAATAAAAAAAGAAATGGCTTTAATCGACTGGTCAAAATCATCAAAAGAAATTGTCAATCAGATCAGAGCGTTTAATCCGTCTCCGGTTGCTTACACTTTTTTGAACGGTCTTTTACTTAAAATTTATACCGCAAAAGAAGTTAAAGGAACGGGGAAAGTAGGTCAGGTGTTAGACAGTAAAACCACTCTCGTTGTCGGGACGGGGGACGGTGCCGTGGAAATCGAGAAGTTGCAAAAAGCAGGCGGAAACGTTTTATCGGCACAAGATTTTTTGCGTGGCAACAAAATTGAATTAGGAACGATTTTAGGATAAATGGTTAATTGTTTTTACGACGCATACACGATATTAAATAAAGTTTATTCGGATAAGGCATATTTTAAGCAAGCACTTTCTTCAACCTTAATCGAAGAAAAAAACAGGGCAATGACCGTTAAAATTTGCTACGGCGTTTTGGATAAAGATATCGAACTTTCGTATTACGTTTCATCTCTTACGAAAAAGAGTCCGAAACTGGTTATCAGAACTATACTTAAAATATCGATGTACGCTATAAAGTATATGAAAAAACACGATTACGCCGTAATAAACAGTGCCGTTTCGCTTGTTAAAAAACTCGGGAAGGGCGGTATGGCGGGTTTTGTCAATGCCTTTTTGAGAAGGTTTACCGGTCAAGAACTCGTTTTACCTAAAGACGAAACGGAATATCTTTCGGTAAAGTACTCGTATCCTCTTTTTGCAGTTAAAAAACTTATAGCCGATTACGGAAAAGAAACGGCAATTAAAATTATTTCAAGCGAAAACGATAAAAATACAGTCGTGTTTTACGGTATCGACGGCGAAAGTTATTTATCGGAGAAAGGTGTAAAATACGAAAAGACGCCTTTTGATAACGTTTTTTTGTGTTCGAATTTTAAGCGTAACGCAGATTACGACAAGGGGTTATACACTTTTCAGGCGCTTGGTTCGGTTGCGATTTGCGACGTCATTGACGGAGATGAAACCTTACTTGACTGTTGTGCCGCACCGGGCGGAAAATCGGTAAACTTATCGAAAAAATTTAAGCACGTTCTTTCTTTCGATATTCACGAACACAGAGTCGAATTGATAAAAGAATATGCCGAACGTATGAAAGTAAATAATATTACGGCGAAACTTTGTGATTCGAAAATATATAACCAATCTCTCGACAGTACTTTTGACGTGGTTTTGTGCGATAGTCCGTGTAGTGGCCTTGGAGTTGTTAGCGAAAATCCCGATATTAAACTAAATCGGGACGAAAAAAACGTTAAAGAAATTTTGACGGAACAAATATCGATTTTAAGTAACGTTAGTAAGTACGTTAAGGTCGGAGGGTATCTTTATTATTCGACTTGTTCGGTGTTAAAAGAAGAAAATGAAGGTACTGTTTTAAGATTTTTAGAAAACAATAAAAATTACAAACTCGTTGAAATAGACAGTAAGTTAAATCATATAAAGGGGAAAGCCGGATTACAGTTTTTGCCACATATTTCGTTCGGAAACGGATTTTACGTTGCAAAAATAAAACGGGAAGAATAGATGAAGGAAGACATTTTATCTTATAACTTAACCGAATTAAAAGAAGTTATGAAAACGATGGGAGAAAAACCTTTTCATGCTTGTCAGCTTTATAAAAACCTTCATCTCGGTTTAAGATTTTTTGAAATGACCGATATTTCCAAAACCTTGCGGGAAAAACTACAAGACGAGTATGACGATGTACCCGTGAAGATTATTCAAACTCTTAAAAGCGCAGACGGAACGGAAAAGTTTTTGTTCGAACTTTCCGACGGAAATTTAATCGAAGGGGTTTTAATGAAGTATAAGTACGGTGCGACGTTGTGTGTATCTACACAAGTCGGTTGCAGAATGGGTTGTGCTTTTTGTGCGTCGGGATTAGAAGGGCTTGTCCGCAATCTTACCGCAGGTGAAATTTTAGGTGAAGTTCTCTGCGCCAACAAATACTTAAACGGCGGAATCGGAGAAAAAAGAAAGATAATAAACGTTGTTTTGATGGGTAGCGGAGAACCGCTTGATAATTACGATAACGTCGTTAAGTTTTTACGACTTGTTAGTGATGCCAACGGAATAAATATTTCGTGCAGAAACATAAGTTTGTCAACTTCCGGCATAGTACCGAATATGTTAAGACTCGCTGATGAAAAACTGCCCGTCAATTTAACCGTTTCTCTTCACTCGCCTTTTGACGAAGAGCGACAAACGATAATGCCGATAGCAAAGTCGTATTCGATTTCGCAAATTTTATCGGCTTGCGATAATTATTTTGAAAAAACCGGTAGGCGATATATTTTCGAATACGTTTTGATTTTGGGCAAAAACGACGACGAAATACATGCAAACGGGCTTATCAAAATATTAAAGGGGCGACCTTGTTTAATAAATTTAATAAGGCTTAACGAAATAAAGGAAAAGCAACTTAAAACCGTTACCGATAAATCCGCTTATAGGTTTATGGGGATACTTGAAAAGGCGGGGCTTAACGCAACGGTAAGGCGCAGAATGGGGCAAGACATTGACGGTGCTTGCGGACAACTTCGCCGTAGATTTTTAGAAAATTTAAAAAAGGAAGATTAACATGAGAGACGTTTTAATTGCACCGTCGATTTTATCGGCGGATTTTTCCAGAATAGGAGAAGAAGTGAAAAACATTTCCTTACAGGGTGCCGACGTTATTCACCTTGACGTGATGGACGGCGCTTTCGTAAAGAACATTACTTTCGGTCCGAAATTCGTAAAAGATATTCGTAAGTATTCCGACAAAATTTTCGACGCACACTTAATGATAAACGACCCGTGGAAATATATCGATAAGTTTGCCGAAAGCGGTGCGGACATTATAACCGTTCATTACGAAGCCGAAAAGGATAGGCTTTTGGATACCTTAAAGGCAATAAAATCGCTTGGTATTAAATGCGGTGCGGTTATCAATCCGGATACCGACGTTAATAAAATAGCAAACGTAATCGAATACTGCGATATGGTACTTTTGATGAGTGTTTTCCCTGGGTTCGGTGGGCAAAAGTTTATTGAAAGCGTTTTGCCGAAGATAGAACAAACCGCAAAGATTATCGAAAAGGTTGGTAAACCGATCGATCTTGAAATAGACGGTGGAATTACTCTTAATAACGTTAAGAGCGTGAAGGACGCAGGCGCAAACGTCATCGTTGCGGGAAGCACCGTATTTAAGGCTGAAAACAGAGCCGAAGTGATATCACAATTAAGAAGGCTATAAAATCACAATATTTTGGCGAATTACATATACATAATTATAAACGTGAGGTGTATATGAAAATTTGTTGTGTTAAACCGCCGGTATTTTTAAGAAAAGTATTAAAACTGTTTTGTTCGCTATTGCACAAAAGTCAACAATAAATACATAAAAGCCACCTTTCGGTGGTTTTTTAATTTTAAAATTACAAAAAGGTGCAAAAAATGTCTTGAAAAGTTTATATATTAGTTTTATAATATTATTAAGTAAAAAAAGGAGTTTGTTTTTATGAATAAAGTTGTTATTGTTACCGGTGCGACGAGTGGATTCGGTCTTGCAACGGCAAAGAAATTTTTGGCTGACGGGGACAAGGTTATCGTTGCTTCGAGAAATGAAGAAAAAGTTAATGCAATCGTAAAAGAATTCGGTTTTGCCGACGGATTTACGATAGACGTTACGGATTACGATAAATGGATTGAACTTAAAGAGTTTGTTCAAAAAAAATACGGTAAGATTGACGTTTTGGTTAATAATGCCGGTGCAGGTCTTAAAATTGCAGAGGCGGACGAACAAGGAAAGGACGATATCGACAATATTATCAAACTTAACTTAAACAGCGTTTTATACGGTTGCTCGGTTTTCGCTTCGACGTTTAAGGCACAAAAAGACGGCGTTATCGTTAACATTTCTTCCGTATGTGCTCGCCACGCATGGCCGGGCTGGTCGGTTTATGCCGCAGCGAAATCAGGTGTTTTAAATTATACGAAAGGGTTGTATCTTGAATTGCAACCTTACGGGGTAAGGGCTTCTTGCGTTATCCCTGCTTCTGCAAGTACGGGTTTCCAAAAAGGAGCTAATATCGGCGAAACCAACGATTCGCTTTCGGTTGACGATATTGCAAACGCCGTATTTTTCGTTGCAAATCAGCCAAAGCGTGCAGTTGTTGAAGACGTTACCGTTTGGGGCGTTTCTCAAGTTTGTAACCCACTATAAAATTAAGCCGTATAAGTTTTCTTATACGGCACATTTATATTAAGATGAACAATATTTATCAACTGAATCAAGTAATTGAATTTATAGAAAAGAATATTTTTACCGAGATAAATATCGGAGATTTGGCAAAGATGACGGGGCTTTCGGTCTATGAATTTAGGCGTATTTTTTCCTTTGTTGCGGGCGTTCCCATAAACGAATATATAAGAAAAAGGAGAATGTCGCTATGTGCCGAAAAACTGTTAAACGAAGAAGAAAACCTTTCCGACCTTTCGATTATGTGCGGGTACGATTCGCCGTCTTCTTTTTCAAGGGCGTTTAAGGATTTCCATGGGTTTGCTCCGTCCGAAACGAAAAACGAAAGCCAAAACTTAAAAACCTTTACGAAGGTATCGTTTACGGCAAACGTCGTCGGTGGATTAGACATAAAATACACTTTGCGCAATTTTGATGATTTTTACGTATGCGGTTTTTTCGGCAAGTCGGACGTTTCGGATACCGAATGTTGTGAAAACGTTTGGCAAGATTTTAATAAAAGCGATATTTCGGGTAAGTTGGTCAAGGCATCAAAACAAATTTTTGCCGTTTATAAAAACGACGGGGACAGGGTTGATTGCTTTATCGGTAAAAAAAGTGATAAAACCATAGACGGATTAGATTGCATAAAAGTCAATTCGGGGCTTTATGCCGAGTTTACTTTGAATTGTATTGACGACGTTTTCGTAAATAAATTCTATAAGGAAATTCTTAACGAGTGGCTTGAATCGACAGGCTACATAAGAACGGACAATTTATCGAATATCGAGATTTTTCCTTCCGATATGTCAAAAGAAGGGTTTAACTGGAAAATATTACTTGGTGTAAAAAGGAAATAAAATGAACGAGATTTTTATTGAAGCAGAGAGTTTTTCGTCGCTTGGCGGATGGACGGTTGATCAACAATCAATGGAAGTTATCGGTTCGTCGTATATTATGGCGCACGGACTCGGAAAACCCGTTGAAGACGCTTCGACTTGTTTTACCGTAAATGACGACGGCACGTATAACGTTTATGCACTTACGAGAGATTGGACGAGTGTTTGGGACGTTTCGGATTCCGCAGGTAAGTTTACGGCGAAAATCGACGGAGCTGAATTGCCGACGGTTTTAGGTACGAACGGCAAAGAGTGGGCGTGGCAGTTAGCGGGCAGTGTTTCCCTTAAAAAGGGTAAACATACCTTTGCTTTGCACGACTTGACAGGTTTTAACGGTAGGTGCGACGCAGTATATATCACACAAGGCAACGCTCCGAATAATGATAAAAACGAAATTGAAAAATTGAGAGAGCGCCTTAATTACCGTGAAATCGAAAACGTAGATAAAAAATTCGACTTAATAATTGTTGGTGGTGGCATTGCCGGCACGTGCACGGCACTTACCGCTTACTGGAAGGGGCTTGATGTCTTACTTATTAACGACAGGTCCGTTTTGGGTGGGTGTAATAGTTCGGAAATCAGAGTAAACTTGGGTGGAAGAACGTGTCTTCCTCCTTATGAAAAACTCGGTGAAGTATTAAATGCAATTTCACCGATTATGGGTTATCCAAATCTTTATAATGCAAATTATTACGAAGATTTCAGAAAAATCGCCGCCTTCGAAGCGAAAGACGATACGGCTTACGCCGAAGAATACGGGAAATACAAACTTGCACTTAACGAGAGTGTAACCGATATCGAAATGCAAGATAAATCAATAACCGCTGTAATTACGACGAACACTTTAACCGGAAAAAAGAAAAAGTATTTCGGTAAGCTTTTCGTCGATTGTTCGGGGGACGGTATCGTAGCGAGAAAGGCAGGTGCCGAAACAATGTACGGGAGAGAGGCAAGGGACGTTTTTAACGAGACGTTAGCCCCGCTTTCCGAACAAAAACTCGTTATGGGGCATTCTATCAGATGGTTTACCGAAGATGCGGGCAAAGAAGAAAGTTTTCCAGATATTAACTGGAATTTGCCGTTTAACGACGATAATTGCTTAAACGTATTTAACGGCGATTGGGAACAAGAGTGCGGATTCAGACGTGATATGGTAAGAGAAACCGAGTATATCCGTGACTTTGGACTTCGTGCAATTTTATCAAACTGGTCATACCAAAAAAACCATTATAAAGATAAAGAAAAATTCAAAAATTATAAAATTGTTTGGGCGTCTGCTATCGGTGGGAAAAGAGAAGGATACAGGGTTAAAGGTGATTATATCGTAACGCAAAACGATATTGAAAATCACGTTGTTCTTCCCGATTCTACAGCTTGTGCAACGTGGAGTATCGATATGCATTTCCCACTGGCAACAAACGAACAGGAATTCGGTGAAGCGTTTAGGTCTTTTGCTTACCATAGGGGTATTGTAAAAGAGTATCAGGTTCCGTATAGAAGCTTATATTCTAAAGACGTTGACAATTTATTTATCGGCGGAAGACTCGTTAGTGCAAGTCACGTAGGTTTTTCCGTTTTGCGTGTTATGAGAACTCTTGGAACGCTTGGTGAAGTCGTCGGGTATGCTTCGAGAGTATGTATAAACAATGATTGTAACCCAAGGGCAGTTTATACCGATTATCTTGACGAATTGATTTCTCTTATGAAAGAGGGCGTTCACGTTCCGTCGTCGTTTGAATGTACGGTCGGCGAAGAAGAAGCATATCACTTTAAGGATTTCGGTTGGTACTTTATCGACGAAAAACATAAGTATAGGAATAAAAAGCCTTTGACCGAAAAGGAAGTAAAGAATATCAAATCGTTGCAAGTCGTTCATAAATACCAAGTGCCTGAAGAATTAAAATAAAAAAAGCCTTGATTTTTTCAAGGCTTTTATTATATGATAACTTTTTATAATATCGTAACAACCGTTTCGAGATTGTATTTGTTCTCGTTTAATTCTGTGCTTAATTTTTCTAATTTTTGCGGAAATTCTTCGTAATTTACCGAACCGAATTTAAGACTTGAAACGTTTATTGCTTTATTAGCGAGAAGGTTAATACTTGTTTCGGGATTATCGAGATTATCCGAAACGCAAAAAATGTTGAGTTGTTTTTTTACCGCTTGATTAAACGATACCGAAATATTATTATTTGAAATACCCGTGAAGGCGATTTTTGCGTTATAAGACGCTACGGAAAAGGCTTTAACAGGGGAAATTTCGCAATCGGAGATATAAACGACGCTGTTCGTCATTCTTCCGCCCGTAAGAGTTGCAACTTCTTTTGCCCAGTTATCGTCAGGGCCGATAGTGTAATATATCCCGCTATTTTTAATCAATTCAAGGTCGTTCGTTTCGTCGCTTAAAACGATAGGAACTGCCTGATAATAAATTAAAAGCTGTGCCAAGATGTTGGCGAAGTTGTTTGCACCGATAATTGCGACGTAATCGCCCTTTTGTATGCCTAACTTATCAACGACGGAAATTGCACGTGAAATGTAACCGATAAAAAGTGCGTCGATATCCGAAACTGTTTCGGGCAAAGTAAAAAGTTTGTTTGGTTCTATCGAGATAAAATCTCTTAAAAAACCGTCGTAATCTTCTCCTGCCGTCAAAATGTCGGAACATTTTTTTTCGTCCCCGCTTTTACAGTTGTAGCATTCTAAACACGGTTTTTTAGAGTCGATGTAAACGTGTTTACCCACTTCAAGACCGAATAGGTTGCTTGACGCTTGCGTAACGATTCCGACGCCGTAACTTCCGAGGGCAACGTTTTCTTTTCCGAATTCTCCGTTATAATGCAAAACGTCGTTAAGATTTATAAGCGAATTCGTTAATTTGACTTTTACGAGAGAATCGAGGGTATCCGTGTCTAAAATGTCTTTTTCGACAAGTGTTTTTGGTTTTGTGTAAACTAATCCTTTCATTAAAACTCCAAAATACAAAAATTCTTCAAAAAGAAAAATTTTAATCAATATAACATAATTTCCCAAAAAATGCAACTAAATTTCGGTTATTAAAAAGTAAAAAAGATTTAGTAAAAATTATAAAAATGCCGTTTATTAGTTGACGAAAAATAAAAAATATAATATAATACCAAAGTAAATTATAAAATAATATAAATTAAGAGGTAAAATATGAAAGAAGGTATTCATCCGGATTATCATGAAGTAACGGTAGTTTGTGCTTGTGGCGAAACTTTCAAGACCGGTTCGACAAAAGCCGGCGACGTTATAAAGGTTGATATTTGCAGTAAGTGTCATCCTTTCTTTACCGGTAAGCAAAAACTTGTTGATACCGGTGGCCGTGTTGATAAATTCAACAAGAGATACGGTAACGTAAAATAGCATCGCTATAGTACACGGCTTTGAGGGTATTTATACGCTTAAAGCCTTTTTTTAGTTTATGAAAGAAATAATGCAAAAACGTACGTCGGTCGGTGGTCAGGCAGTTATTGAAGGCGTTATGATGCGTGGGAAAACCGCTATGGCAACCGCAGTAAGAGATAACGACGGAATTATAAGAGTGGAAACAAAAAGGATTACCGCAAAAAGTAAGGCTAATCCGTTTTTTCGTTTGCCGATAATTCGTGGGGCAATATCTTTTTTCCAGTCTTTAATTGTCGGTACCAAAGTTTTGATGCGTTCGGCGGAAGTTTTCGGCGATACCGAACCGAGCAAAACCGAAAAGTGGATTTCGAATAAATTGAAAGTTGATGTTATGAGCGTCGTTTCGTTTTTCTCGATTATCCTTGCTTTCGGTATTTCAGTTCTTCTCTTTATGTTTTTACCACAATTTCTTCGTGGGTTGCTTGAAAACATTTTTGGCGTGGAATTCGGTGTTTGGGCGGTCAACCTTATAGAGGGCGTAATAAAACTTATTGTATTCGTACTATATATTTTATTTTGTTCACTCGTAAAAGATGTTAAACGCACGTTTATGTATCACGGTGCCGAGCATAAAACTATTTCGTGTTATGAAGCGGGACTTAAATTGACGCCCGAAAATGCAAAAAAGTGTTCTCGTATTCACGATAGATGCGGAACAACGTTCATTTTTTTCGTTATTTTTATTTCGATTATCTGTTTTGCGTGTTTTGAAGCACTTTTAGGTCTTCCGCTTAAAAATGCTTTGGGGAATAAGATTTTATATAATTTTGTAAGAATTTTATGTAAAATTGCATTGTTACCTTTCGTTTCCGGAATATCGTACGAATTGCTTAAAGGTTTAGCAAAAACAAAAAGCAAATTCGTACTTCCGATAAAAGCACCCGGAATGCTTCTTCAACATATAACGACGAAGGAACCCGACGACGCTATGCTTGAAGTTGCGATTTGCGCTTTTAACAAGGTTATGGAAATGGACGCCGACCCTTCGATAAAAGAAGAAGAATTCGTTTTAACGACTCCTGTTAATAAACTTACGGAAAAGATTAAAAAAACTTTGTCCGAAAACGGGATAGAAGAAGTAGCAGAAGCAGAGTGGATTGTGTCCCTTTCGCTGGGTATCAAAAGAGACGAGGTTTATTTAGACAGAAGTGTCAGCCCGAAACAGATTGACGGGATTTATAAAATCGTAAACGAGAGAATAACCGGTCGCCCGCTTTGGTATTGCATCGGTGATACGGATTTTTTCGGTTATAAAATTAAGGTTGACGAACGTGTACTTATACCAAGACCGGAAACCGAAATTCTCGTTGAAAACGCAATAAAAGTTATAAAAAAAGAGAGTACTGTTTTAGATTTATGTACGGGGAGCGGTGCGATTGCCATAGCAGTCGAAAAAGAAACGGGTGCAAAAGTTACTGCTTCGGACGTAAGTGATAAGGCGATTGAACTTGCCAAAGAAAACGCAAAATGCAATAATTCGTCCGTGGACTTTGTTTTAAGCGATATGTTCGATAGCTTAAATAATAAGACTTTTGACGTAATTATTTCAAATCCGCCGTACATAAAACGTGAAGATATAAATAATCTTCAAAGAGAAGTAAAAAATTTCGAGCCGAAAACAGCGTTAGACGGCGGAGAAGATGGGCTTGACTTTTACCGTATTATCAGCCGTGAAATAAAAACTTACTTGAATAAAAACGGCATATTATTTTTAGAGTGTGGAATAAATCAAGCGGACGATATTAAAAATCTTTTTAGCGTAAATAAAGTTACGGTAATAAAAGATTACGAAAACATTGACAGAATTATTAAGGTGGAATTTTAATGTTTAAAAAACTTGACCAAATGCTTGACAGATACGAAAAACTTAACGTTCTCGTCGGGGATAGCGAAGTTATTGCCAAAATGGACGAGTGGAAGCAATATACGAAAGAACTTGCCGATATGAGCGAAACGGTTACAAAGTATCTTGAATATAAAAAGGTTTTATCCGAACAAGACGAAGTAAAGCAAATGCTTTTAACCGAAACGGATGCCGAGATGAAAAAAATGATGGAAGAAGAAATTTTGACGTGTAAAGATAAGCTCGAAAAAATTTCCGAAGAACTTCGTATTTTGCTTCTTCCGAAAGACCCGAACGACGACAAGAACGTTATTATGGAAATTCGTGCCGGTGCGGGTGGAGAAGAAGCAAGTTTATTTGCTTACGAACTTTATAGAATGTACGTGAAGTATGCAGAAAGAAACCGTTGGAAGACGGAAGAAATCGAAAACAATTCGACCGAACTCGGCGGAATTAAAGAAGTTACGTTTTCTATTTCCGGAAAATCTTGCTATGCAAGGTTGAAGTTTGAAAGCGGTGTTCATAGGGTACAACGTGTTCCCGAAACCGAATCTCAAGGGAGAGTTCATACGTCCACCGCAACCGTTGCCGTTTTACCGGAAGTCGAAGATATCGAGGTCAATATCGATGAAAAAGATTTGAGAGTCGATACGCTTCGTTCAAGTGGTGCAGGCGGACAACATATAAATAAAACGGAATCTTGTATCCGTTTGACGCATATTCCGACAGGCATCGTTGTTTTGTGTCAAGACGAACGTTCGCAGACGAAAAACCGTGAAAAAGCGATGAAGGTATTAAAAAGTAGGCTTTACGATTATTATCAATCGCAATACGATAAAGAGTATTCCGAGAATAGACGTAGTCAAGTCGGCACGGGTGATAGGTCGGAGCGTATAAGAACGTATAATTTCCCGCAAGGAAGAGTTACCGACCATAGAATAGGGCTTACACTTCATACGATAGAAAACTTTATGCTTGGTGACCTTGACGAAATGGTTGAGGCACTTGCAATCGCCGATAGAGAGAAAAAACTTGCTTTAGGCACAGATGAGGATTAAAAATGGTAGTATCAAAAAAAGTCGGTAAAATTTCGCCGTCGTTGACGCTTGAAATTACCGCAAAAGCTAAAAAAATGAAAGCCGACGGGGTTTCGGTTATCGGATTCGGAGCAGGAGAACCTGATTTTAACACTCCGGAATATATCAATGATGCGGCAAAAAAGGCCATTGATATAGGGTTTACCAAATATACGCCGGCATCGGGTATGATTGAGCTTAAAAAGGCAATATGCGACAAATTATTGCGAGATAACTGTTTGTCGTACACGACGGAGCAAATCGTTGTTTCGTCGGGGGCTAAAGGCTCTCTTTACCATGCAATTTGTGCGCTTATCGATAACGACGATGAAGTTATTATTCCTTCACCGTACTGGCTTACATATCCGGAACTTGTTAAACTTGCAGGTGGCAAATGCGTTTTCGTTGAAACGGCAAAAGAAAACGGATATAAAATAACGGCAGAACAGTTAAATAAAGCGATTACCGATAAGACGAAATTGCTTATACTTAACACTCCGAATAATCCTACGGGTGCAATATATACGAAGGAAGAGATTTCCGCATTAGCGAAGGTGGTTGAAAAATCGGGTATTTACGTTATTTCCGATGAAATTTACGAAAAACTCGTTTATGACGGAGAAAAACATTATTCGATAGCAAATGAATCGGAGTTTTTAAAGGAACACACAGTTGTTGTTAACGGAATGTCGAAAGCATATTCTATGACGGGTTGGAGAATAGGTTATCTTGCCGCCCCCGTAGAAATTGCCAAAGCCGTTTCGAGTATGCAAAGCCATACGGCAAGTAACCCTTGTTCTATTGCTCAGTATGCTTCCGTCGTTGCTCTTAATAGCGATGAAGGTCCTGTGTTTATCGAAAAAATGCAAAAAGTGTTTGATGAACGTAGGAAGTATATGGTCGAGGTTCTTAAAGATATAGAAAACCTTTCGATAATAGAACCGAAAGGTGCTTTTTACGTTTTTGTTGACGTTTCAAGCACTTTCGGAAAAAGTTATAAAGGTAAAAAAATCGAAGGTTCGCTTTCCTTTGCGAATATTGCATTAAGCGAAATGGGCGTTGCGGTTATTCCCGGAGTTGCGTTCGGTCAAGATAAATGTATAAGACTTTCTTACGCCATTTCATTAGACGATATTAAAGAAGGGCTTAATAGACTTAAAGGGTTTATATTAGAGGTAAAATAATGATAGAAACCAATAAAAAGACAAATTTGCTTGAAGAAAAAATATACAGTTACAGTTTACAAGACGTTGAAAATCCGCAACTTTACCGTGATATTTTCGACTATGAGCACGTGCCGAAGATAATATTTAATAACCGTTTTGTGCCTATGAGCATGCCGGAAAATATTTGGATAACCGATACCACTTTCCGTGACGGTCAGCAATCGACTTCACCTTTTACGGTTGAACAAATCAAAACGCTTTTTAAGTTAATGAGTAGGCTCGGCGGTAAAAAGGGTATTATACGTCAATCGGAGTTTTTCCTTTATTCGGAAAAAGACAAACAGGCCGCTAAAGCTTGTCTTGACTTGGGACTTAAATTTCCGGAAGTTACGAGTTGGATTCGTGCAAACAAAAACGATTTCCAGCTTGTAAAGGATATGGGACTTTCGGAAACGGGAATTTTGGTTAGCTGTTCGGATTATCATATTTTCAAGAAAATGAATATGACGAGAAAACAGGCACTCGATAAGTATCTCGGAATCGTCAAAGACGCTTTGGATGCGGGAATTAAGCCGAGATGCCATTTTGAAGATATTACGAGAGCGGATTTTTACGGTTTTGTCGTACCGTTTGCAACCGAACTCATGAAACTTACGAAAGAGAGCGGTATTCCGATTAAAATCAGAGCATGCGACACGATGGGATTTGGCGTAAACTTTCCCGGGGCGGCACTTCCGAGAAGCGTACCCGGTATTATTTACGGTCTTCACCATTATGCCGAAGTTCCGAGTGAATTGTTGGAGTGGCACGGACATAACGATTTTTATAAAGTTGTTACTAATGCGTCAACGGCATGGCTTTACGGTTGTTCTGCTGTAAACTGTTCGCTTTTGGGTATCGGTGAAAGAACGGGAAACTGTCCTTTGGAAGCAATGGCAATCGAATACGCATCGCTTAAAGGTACCGATGACGGTATGGATTATACGGCAATAACCGAAATAGCAAGCTTTTTTGAAAGAGAAATCGGTTACGTTATTCCGCCACGTACTCCGTTTGTAGGCAGAAGTTTTAATTCGACGAGAGCGGGTATTCACGTTGACGGGTTACTTAAAGACCAAGAAATTTATAATATTTTCGATACTGAAAAAATATTAAACAGACCACAGCACGTTTCAATAAGTAACACGAGCGGACTTGCGGGTATCGCTTACTGGATAAACGAATATTATAAACTTCCGCAAGATAAAAAGATTGACAAAAACCATCCGGTAGTTGCAAAAGTTAAGGAAATGGTTGACTTGGAATTTGCAAACGGAAGATGTAGTGTTATGGGCGATGACGAACTTGACTCAATGCTTCTTATTTGCGACAAAGATTTTCATAGACAACTTATTGTTTTAGGAAGATAATAATTAAGCACTCTTTTTGAGTGCTTTTTATATTATAAACTGTAAATTGTTTTAAAAACACTCTTGAAATTTTCGATAAAATGTTATACAATATAATTAAGCAAAAAGTAAGGAGGAATTTTTTTGCCATGAAAATTATTTACGGGCCAAAAGGAACTGGAAAAACAAAAGCAATTATCGACGGGGCTTTGGAAACTGTTAAGAGTACCAAAGGTGAAGTGGTGTTTATTACCGATTCGAATAGGTACGCTTTTGATTTAAAATATCCTATAAGATTTATCAATACGTCAGAATTTGAAATTAAGGGTATGGACGGATTTAGGGGATTTATAAAGGGGCTTGTTGCCGCAAATGCCGATAACGAACAAATTTTTATCGACGGTATTGCAAGGATATGTGAAAAACCGCTTTTAGAACTTCAAAACATTTTCGACGCAATGGAAGTTTTGGAAAATAAATTCGGTGTTAATTTTACGCTTACGTGTTCATCTGAAAAGGAAGATTTGCCTGAATTTATCGTAAAACATATTTAATATTTATTAAAATATATATTATACTTGATTTTTTATATTAAAATAGTGTAAAATAAAAGTCGAAGATACTTCTTCGACTTTTTGTTTTGGAGAGATTTATGCGTTTTTTTAGTACGAGGGGAAACGGTTTTGTTGAAAATGCGTCGCTTGCGATTGCCAAAGGGCTTGCCGATGACGGCGGTCTTTTTGTTCCGGAGAGTTTTCCGCACGTTGACATTGAAAAATTGCTCGATATGGAGTATTACGAACGTTCGGCATTTGTTCTTTCCAAATTTTTGGACGAATATCCGTACGACGAATTGACGGTAGCGACGAAAAAAGCTTACTCAAAGTTCGAAGAAAGCGACACTACTCCCGTCGTAAAAATTACCGATAATCTTTATATTTTGGAACTTTTTCACGGACCGACGCTTGCGTTTAAGGACGTTGCTTTGACGCTTCTTCCGTACTTACTCAGAAAAGGTTGTGATATATCCGGTATAAAGGAAGAAGTTTTGATTTTGGTTGCGACGAGCGGGGACACGGGGAAAGCCGCTCTTGAAGGTTTTAAGGATAACGACGGTGTAAGGATAATGGTTTTATATCCTTCCGACGGTGTTTCTGACATGCAAAAATTACAAATGTGTACGCAAGACGGTAAAAACGTAAACGTGGTTGCAGTTAAAGGGAATTTCGACGATTGTCAAAACGCCGTTAAAAAGATTTTTTCAAGTAATGCAATTAAAACAAAACTTTTAGATAAAAACGTTGTTTTGTCAAGTGCAAATTCAATAAATTTCGGCAGGCTTGCACCACAAATCGTCTATTATTTTTCGGCGTATTCAGACCTCGTAAACAGTGGCGATATAAAAATGGGCGATGAAATTGACTTTGTTGTTCCTACCGGTAATTTCGGTGATATTTTGGCGGGGTATTACGCAAAGCAGATGGGACTTCCTGTCGGAAAACTCGTTTGTGCATCGAACTCTAATAATGTTTTAACCGAATTTTTTTTGTCGGGTACGTACGATAAAAACAGAGAGTTTTTCAAAACCATTTCTCCTTCAATGGATATACTGATTTCAAGTAACCTTGAAAGACTTATATTCGAAGTGAGCGGAAGGGACGCAGTGATTACCAAAGAGCGTATGGACGAGCTTAAACAAAAGGGTAAGTACTGCGTTTCGAAAATCGAAAAAGAAAAACTTTTAAAAGAGTTTGCGTGCGGGTATACCGACGAAGAAGAATGTGAAACGCAAATATACGAATTTTTCGATGAAAACGGTTACGTTTTGGATACCCATACGTCTGTTGCCGTCAACGTCGCTATGAAATATATAAGCGAGAGTAAAACCAAAAACAACGTTGTCGTTTTATCGACGGCAAATCCGTACAAATTCCCTCAAAGTGTGTTAAAAGCGATAAACGGTAAGACCGAGAAGGATGCGTTTAAGGCGACAGAAAAGCTATATACGGAAACGGCTTGCCCGATACCGAAACAGATTACGGACCTTAAATCAAAGACAAAACGTTTTGATAAAACAGTAAATATAAACGAAGTAGAGAGTGAAGTTTTACTCTTTGCGGAAAAGAAAATATAGGTAAGAATATGGACGAAAAAAAGATTTTATTTTCAGCAATACAACCGAGCGGTATTTTGACGATAGGTAATTATTTGGGTGCATTACGTAATTTTAAGAAGTTACAAGACGATTACGACAGCGTGTTTTCTCTCGCTGATTTACACACTCTTACCGTTCGTCAGGAACCTATAAATTTGCGTAAAAACACTTATGAACTGACGGCACTTTACCTTGCTTGCGGGATTGACCCCGAAAAGTCGATTTTATTTGCGCAATCCCACGTTCCGGCGCATGCGGAACTTGCGTGGATATTAAACACTATAACGTACCCCGGCGAACTTTCACGTATGACGCAGTTTAAGGATAAAAGCCAAAAGCATGAAGATAATATTAACATGGGACTTATGGATTATCCCGTTTTGATGGCTGCCGATATTTTATTATATCAAACCGAACTTGTTCCTATCGGTGCCGACCAAAAGCAACACTTGGAACTCGCACGTGATATTGCAATAAGGTTTAATAATCGTTACGGCGAAACCTTCAAAGTACCGGAAGGGTATATCGGCAAAACGGCAGGTAGAGTTATGAGCCTTGCCGACCCTTTTAAGAAAATGAGCAAGTCCGACGAGAACTTGAACGGTTTTATTTCGATGGACGACGATAAGGATACGATAATCAGAAAATTCAAAAGGGCGGTAACCGATAGCGATAACAGAATAATCGCAAGCGAAGATAAACCGGGTATAACGAACCTTTTAACTATTTATTCCGTTTTTACGAATAAGAGTATTTTAGACGCCGAAAAAGAATTCGAAGGAAAAGGATACGGCGACTTTAAGATAAAAGTCGGTGAAGCCGTTGCCGACGTCGTTGACCCGATTAGACTTGAAAAGAATAGGCTTTTAGACGACAAGGCATATCTTGACAGCGTATTATCGTCGGGTGCCGAAAGAGCAAGCAGACTTGCATACAGGACGCTCAATAAAGTTTATAAGAAGGTAGGACTTGTTCCGAAGGTTAGGTCATAATGTTTGGTTACGTTAAAACAGACAACCCGAATATGTACGTTAAAGATACGGTTTTGTATCGTGCGATGTATTGTGGACTTTGCAAGAGTATCGGTTCGACTTGCGGTCAGAGGGGTAGGCTTGTTTTAAATTACGACTTAACTTTTTTATCTCTTTTTTGTCATAATATTTGTGACGTTGACGTTAAAATCGAAAAACAAAAATGCGTCGCTCATCAATTAAGAAAACGACCGATTGCGTTTCCCGATGAATTATCGAATCGTATAGGATCGTTAAACGTTATTCTTGCTTATTATAAGTTAAACGACGACGTAATTGACGAAAACAAAGGAAAAGTAAGGCGTGCTTTTTTTAATAAAGCATATAAAAAAGCAAAACGTCTTGAACCCAAACTTGACGCTATCGTTAAACGTCGTTACGACGAGCTTGTTAACTACGAAAAATCAAGTGGTAAAAGCATAGATATTTCTGCCGACCCGTTTGGCAATATGATGCAAGAAATCGTTACCGAATTATGTGGCGAAAACTCAACGGAAGATGTAAAAACATTAGCCTATAATCTCGGCAAATGGGTGTATTTGATTGACGCACTTGACGATTTTGACAAAGATAAAAAGAAAAAGAGTTTTAACGTGTTCGTCAATTCTTATCCGGAAATTAAAACGAAAAAAGAGTTGATTGAAAAATACTCAAAAGATATCACACTCGTTTTCGCTACCGTTTTGTCTGAAATGTGTGAAAACGGTAAAAAAATCGATTATAAGTTTAATCACGACTTAATAGATAATATTTTGTTTTGTGGATTAAAAAAGCAAACTAAAACTGTAATGGAGAAGGAAAAATGCAAGAAATATTCAAAATCTTAAACATTTCGGAAAATTCAAGCCAAAGTGAAGTTGAAGATAGTTATCTTAGACTTAAAAATCAATATTCGAAAGATAGGTTTTTAGAAGGGGAAGAAGGTAATCTCGCCGCAAAGAATTTAACGAAACTCGAAAATGCTTATAGGGAATATAAGACCAATCTTCAAACGGGATTTGACGAAAATACCGGAAACGATTTTTCGCAAATCGAAGACCTTATCCGTGCGGGAAAACTTTCGGAAGCGCAAACCGTTTTGGATAACAGCTCAACACGTGGCGCTGACTGGCATTATTATCAGTCGATTGTTTTTTATAAGAAAAACTGGATGAACGAAAGCAAAAAGCAACTTGAAATCGCTATTGAAATGGACCCGCAAAATGCACAGTATAAGGCTGATTTGGAAAAACTTATTGCAAAAACAACGGCAACCGAAAATCAGTTTCGCTCCGGAAATACAAATTTCGGTACAAATAACGGACGAAATGCAAACGCTCAAAGACAGATGGGTGGAAGCGCATGTTCGACTTTTGCCGATTGTTGTACAACGTGGTGTATTATGGAAACGCTATGTAATTGTTGTACTATGGGATGCAGATAATTATGAAAAGTAAGGTTATAGCATTATCGGCAATTTCTGCAAGTTTTATCGCAATTATTTTATTTGTCGGTGCTATTGTTGATTTGATTGATATTTTAATGATTACGGCGGCGTCTGTGTTCGTGACGCTGCCGCTTTATTATAAGTCTTATAAGGGTTCTGTTTTATGCTACCTTGTCGGCGGAACGATAGGTGCGCTTTTGGCACTCGGCGTTGGTAAACTCGTCGTATCGATAGTTATTCCTTCGTACTTTTTGTTTTTCGGTATTTACCCGATAACGTTAAGGTATATGATTAAAAAGAATATCAAAAAAGCCGTAAGGTTCGTTATCGGTGCGGTATGGTGCGTCGGAATCGTTTTCGGTATGTATTTTTATTATATCAATATTATAGGACTTATAGAAAATCTTCCCGAAATTATCGAAAAAAACATTTATTTGGTTTTGGTTGTTTTCGGTTTAATTTTTTATTTCGTTTACGAAAGATTTTTATTCGTGTCTTCAAAACTGACCGATAACATAATCAAAAGAATTTTGAAGGATAATGACAATGGTTAAAAACGAAGAACTGATAGGTAACGTTATTGATATCGGCTCTAACGGCGAAGGGATTATAAAAATAGACGGTGTTACGGTTTTCGTTCCTTTTTGTCTTGTGGGTGAAAAAATAAAGTTCAAAGTCCTAAAGGTCGATAAAAACGTTGCATACGGTAAGATGACCGAACTGATAAACAAAAGCGAAGACAGGGTAAATCCAAGATGTCCGGTTTACGGCAAATGCGGGGGATGTCAACTTCAACATTGTAAATATATAAAACAACTTGATATAAAACGTAATACGATTAAGAACTGTTTTAATAAAATCGCCAATATCGATTTTGACGTTTTGCCTACGGTCGAAAGCGAAAAAATTTTCGAGTATAGAAACAAATTGCAATTACCCGTACAAAATTCGGGTGGCAAAAACGTTATAGGGTTTTATTCGGAAAATTCGCATAGAATTATTGAAATCGAGGACTGTGCTATAAACCCGACGTGGACAAAAAACGTTATTAAAGCTTTTAAGAAGTTTTTATCTTTTTCCGGCATTTCGGGATATATTTCAAACAAAAAAGGTGCTTTTCTCCGTGAAATAACCGTTAAAGACGTAAACGGAAAACTGATTATCACTGCAGTCGTTACGAGTGAAAAGGGGTTAAACACTCAATTATTATTGAATACCTTAAAAGAGGAAATACAGAACGATTTTTCTTTATTTATTAACGTAAACAATTCAACGTCAAACGTTATTTACGGGGAAAAATTCGTTAAGATTTACGGCGAAGACGAACTTGACGGAGAAATGTTGGGAATAAAATTTAAGACGGGTGTCTTGAGTTTTATGCAAGTCAATACGTCGATGTGTGAAAAATTGTACGGTAAGGTAGTTTCCTTAATCGGTCAAAACGATAAGGCAACCGTTATCGACGCATATAGCGGAGCCGGACTTATGACGGCACTTTTATGTAAAAATGCGAAAAAAGCAATCGGCATCGAAGTTGTTCCCGAAGCGGTTGAAAAAGCAAATCAATTAGATATCGAAAACGGGCTACAAGACAGAATAACAAATTATCTCGGAAAGTGCGAAGACTTATTGCCGACGATAATCGAAAGGGAAAGACGTGAAAACGAGAGTTTATGTCTTGTTATCGATCCACCGAGAAAGGGCTGTGATAAAAAAGTCGTTGAGGCCGTCATAAAAAGTCTGCCTGACAAAATCGTTTACGTTTCTTGTATGCCGTCAACTTTGGCTCGGGACGTGGGGCTTATAACGGGTTCGCTCGTTTTTAGCGGTAACGAAATAATAAAATCGGAAAGTCAAATTCGAAATTATACCGTTGAATACGTTCAAGGTTTCGACATGTTTCCGGAGACCAAACACGTAGAAACGATTGTTATGCTATCAAAAATAAAACAATAAAAAATTATGGAAATTAAAAAGATTGCAACAATATATAACGGATTTGAAGATAAATTCGGAATACCTCGTCAAAGTGGGCTTATTAACAATATCTCGAAAATTGTTTTTGAGCCGGAGTATTCTGTTCCCGAAGCTTTTCGTGGACTTGACGAATATGAGTACGTTTGGATTATTTGGGAATTTTCTTTGGCAGAAACAGGTAGTTTTTCTCCCACGGTAAGACCGCCTCGTCTGGGTGGGAATAAACGTGTCGGCGTGTTTTCTACACGTTCTCCTTTTAGACCGAATAATCTTGGGCTGTCTTCCGTTAAACTCCTTGATATTCGTACGGAAAACGATAGAACTGTCCTTTACGTTTCGGGTGCGGATATAATGTCGGGGACTGCGATTTTCGATATTAAACCCTATATTCCTTTTACGGATAGCCACGAAAACGCAAAGGCAGGTTTTTCTGATAAGGTAAAAAACCAAAAATCGGAAGTTGTTTTTGATTGTGATACGAGAGGGTTTAATCCAAATTTTATTGATGAAGTAACCGCAATTTTATCCGAAGACCCAAGACCGCATTACATAGAAGACGTTGAAAGGGTTTACGGATTAAGGTATAATAAAACCGAAATAAAGTTTAAGGCAAATAAAAAAACCATATATGTAATCAGTATAAACAAGTTATAAAGAATCGACCGATATTCGGTCGTTTTTTTATGTTAAAATGTCAAAATCTCTGCATAAACGACAAAAAACTCCTGTATAATTATAGAAAAGTTATCAACACGATATTTTGTTATAAAGTGTCGAAATGTTGATAACTCGGCAATATTTATCAAGTTATCAACAAAAAAGGAGTTTTATGTTTGTTTTAAAAAGGAAATTTTTAATCGTTAGCGTACTTATTGTTACGGGAATTACTTTTTTGGTCTGTTTGTTCTCGCTTTCCGTAAACAATGCGGAAGAAACTGACGGTGGTAGGGTTAGAATCGTGCTTGATGCAGGGCACGGCGGAATCGATAACGGAGTTGTCGGAACAAAAACGAAGGTTAAAGAAAGTGAACTAAACTTAAAAGTTGTAAAAAAAATCGAAAAATACTTATCAGATGCAGGTATCGACGTCGTTTTGACACGTAACAGCGATGCCGGACTATACGGTATCGCTACCAAAAACTTAAAACGTAACGATATGGAAGCGAGAAAAAAAATAATCGAAAATGCCTTACCGACTGCTGTTGTCAGTATACACATGAACAAGTATTCGCTTTCTTCTCGTAGAGGTGCGCAAGTGTTTTTTTGTAAAGATAACGAGAACAGTAAAATTTTGGCAAATTCGATTCAGGAAGTTTTTAACGGTATGGAAGACGCTTCGAGAACGTGTTCGGCACTTTCGGGCGATTATTATATAATTAAATGCAGTAAGTATCCGTCGGTTATTTGCGAGTGTGGTTTTTTATCGAATAGCGAAGACGAAGCCTTGCTTGTAACCGACGAGTATCAAGATAAAATCGCTTATGAGATATTTAAGGGTATCGTTTCCTATCTTGCAAAAACGAGTTTTAATTATTTTTCATAATAAAAGATAAAAATATTATTGTTTTTTTGCAGTATTTAATGTATAATTATATAAGGAAATTTAGGGGGTTAACGACTTGTTTAAGTTGGGAGAAAAAACGGACAAACTTCATGCTGTAAGTATTAACCCCATCGTGCTTGCTTTTGTCGGCGACGCCGTTTATTCTCTATTTGTCAGAGAAAGGCTTGCCTTTTTATCCGATTACAAGACGGGAGAGATGAATAAACTTGCCGTTTCGGAAGTTAAAGCGGTTTCTCAAGCGGAGTTTGTAAGGGAAGTTATGCCTTTATTTACCGAAGAGGAATTAGCCGTTTTTAAGCGGGCAAGAAATGCAAAGAAAGGTACAAGAGCCAAAAATGCCTCGGTAACAGAGTACAATATGGCAACCGGTTTTGAAGCGGTGCTTGGGTATCTTTATATGATAGGCGATGACGAAAGATTGAATTTTATTCTTAATAAAGGAAAGATAAATGAAGATTGAAGGTAGAAATTCTATATACGAATTGTTAAAGACCGATAAGGAAATCGACAAAATTTTAGTGCAAAAAGATTTGAAAGACGACGCAAGTAAACGTTTAATTAACATTATTCGTTCAAACAGAGTAAAGGTTCAAATTGTTGATAAGTACGTTATCGAAAAAGAAAGCGAGAGTAAACACAGTCAAGGTTTCATTGCTTACACTTCCGATTATAAGTATTTCGAGATTGAAGATATTTTGGACGCCGTAAAGAATAAAGACGGGTTTATAGTTGTGTTAAACGAAATTATGGACCCACATAATCTCGGTAGTATTATAAGGGTTTGCGAATGCGCAGGCGTGGACGGAATAATTATCGGAAAGGATAGATGCGTAAGCGTTAACGATACCGTTATGCGTGTGTCCGAAGGTGCGCTTAATCATATTAAAGTTGCAAGAGTTACAAACGTTAACGTTGCAATCGATAAATTAAAAGACGCAGGATTTTGGGTTTACGGTGCCGAAATCGGCGGTGGCGAAATGTATAAATCGGATTTAACCGGTAACGTTTGTCTTGTTATCGGTGGCGAAGATACCGGCGTAAAAAAACTTACGAAAACGAAATGCGACGGCATAATTTCAATTCCGATGTTTGGTAAAGTCAATTCGCTTAACGCTTCCGTCGCTTGTGGCGTAGTCGTGTATGAAGCGGTAAGACAAAGGATAAATAAGAATAAATAAAGTATTTATAACGAGGGGAAAATGTCGTACAAAGATTTGACGAACGAAGAACTTGTCGCCCTATATAAAAACGGGGACAAGCAAGCAATCAACGTTTTGATTTATAATTGTACAGGTATTATAAAAAATATAATTAAAAGTCTTAACTGTAACGAGAACGAAAAGAACGATTTGGAGCAACTCGGAAGGATTGCCGTGTTAAAAGCTGCCGACGCTTTTGACGGAGATAAAGGTGTAAAGTTTTCTACTTTTGTTTATACTTGTATAAAAAATATTATTTTTTCCGCTTTTAGAAAAATGGCGAACGATATTAACTATACAATGTGCGAGAGTTTAAGTAATATCGAAACCGAAAACGGCACTTATTCCGAAGATAAGGATAACCGACTTGCCGACTATTCAAATTCGCCCGAAGAACAATACATATTAAAGGAAAAAGAGATTGAGCTTGAATCGAGAAGACTTAAAGCGTTAAGTTTATACGAAAAAAACATTTATTTGTTGTATTCAACGGGATTGACTTATTTGCAAATCGCAAGAGAACTCAACAAGACCGAAAAATCCGTCGACAATGCAATGTGTCGAATAAACACTAAATTGAAAATAGTCGATAAACAATTTGAGATAGAGTACGAAAAGGAGGATTGACATGGCATATTTATCGCTATATAGAAGATATCGCCCTAATTCTTTTTCAAACTTAATAGGTCAGGACCATATCGTTAAAACGCTTATCAATCAGATTGAAAGCGGTAAAATCGGGCATGCTTACTTATTCACTGGAACTCGTGGTACGGGTAAGACTTCCGCCGCAAAGATTTTTGCAAAAGCTATAAATTGCGAACATCCTTTGAATGGTTCTCCCTGCGGGAAGTGCAGTAGTTGTTTGTCGTTATCGGAACCATCACAAATTGATATTATTGAAATTGACGCCGCATCGAATAACGGTGTAAACGAAATAAGAGATTTAAGGGATAACGTACAATATCCGCCTGTTTCTTGTAAATATAAAGTATATATTATCGACGAAGTTCACATGCTTACGGGTGCGGCATTTAACGCATTGCTTAAAACTTTGGAAGAACCGCCTAAACACGCCGTATTTATTCTTGCCACGACGGAAGTGCATAAGTTACCCGCAACGATTTTATCTCGTTGTATGCGTTTTGATTTCAGGCTTATTCCAACCGAACAGATTGCCTCGTTAATTGAAAGTATTTATTTAGAACAGGGGAAAGAATTTGAAAAAGAAGCGGTTTTTGCAATATCGGCTGCCGGAGAAGGCAGTATTCGTGATGCTCTTTCTATTGCGGATACGGCTATGTCTTACGGTAAAGGTAAATTGACGTATAACGACGTTACCGAAATTTTAGGCTCATCGAATTTTTCGCTTATTTTTGATTTTGTCGAAAGTATGATAAAGAGTGAAACGGGTAAAATGCTTGAAATAATAAGCACACTTTCATCCCTCGGCAAAAGCATGGGTGTTCTTATTAAAGATATAACAAATTTCATAAGAAACCTTATCGTGGTTATGTCCTCGGAAAACGCAAATAAAATCTTGCTTTTGCCTGAAGATAGGTTTAACGAATTAAAAGAGTTGTCTAAAATAACTTCCGAACAAAGGCTAATAAGAATGCTTGAAATATTTACTGAAAGTGAAAATGCGTTAAAGTACACGAATCACCCGAGAGTTATTTTCGAAACGGCGTCGATAAAGGCGTCTAAACCTGAAAACGACTACGATATCGACGCACTTTTATCAAGGATTAAATCGCTTGAAGAAAAATTAAAAAACGGTAATTACGAAATAAAACCATTAGAAAAAAGTTCCGTTACAGAAGAGATAAAAGTTAAGGAAAAACAAAGCATTTCTTCTGTGCAAGGCGGGGATATTTCGGGTAAACTTTTGTTTTCGCTACGTGAAAACGGGTATGAAATGTTGTGGAATACAATACAAACCGCAAAAATAAGTAGTGATAATAATACTTTGGTTATTACTGCAAAAAACGAAGTTGACGCAAACTTGATTGATAAAGACGAGAATAGACAAGCAATACAAAACAGTTTAAGTGACTTTTTGCCGTTTGAATTGAAAGTTGTTTTTTCAGGCGACGCAAATAATGGAAAAATCGAAAACGAAACGGATAGACTTAAAAGAATTTTCGGCGACGATATTGTTATAATAGACGATTAAAAAAAGGAGATAATTATGTCAGGATACAGAGGTGGTAATTTCGGTGGTGGTTTTGGAGGTTTTGGTGGCAACAACCAAATGCAAAACCTTATGAAACAAGCGCAAAAAATGCAAGAAGAAATGCAAAAGGCTCAAGCAGAACTTGAAGAAACGGAGATTGAAGGTACTTCGGGTAGCGGTATGGTAAAAGTAACGATGACTGCAAAAAAAGTCGTTAAGAGTGTTACTATCGATCCAAACGTTGTTGACGTTGAAGATATAACGATGCTTGAAGACTTATTGGTTGCCGCACTTAACGACGGATATGAAAAAGCAGATAAGTTATCTCAAGAAAAATTGGGTTCGCTTGGCGCTCTCGGGCTTTAAGGATTAAAAATGAAAGTTTTTATTGAACCTATCGGAAAACTTATTAACGAATTTTCAAAATTGCCGGGTGTCGGTGCAAAAACAGCACAACGATATGCATACAAGGTGGTAAACATGTCCGATGACGATGCAAAAAGATTTGCCGAAGCAATAATTAACGTCAAGAAAAATGTACGCTATTGTAAAATTTGCGGTAATTTTTCCGAAGACGATATTTGTGATATTTGTAAGCTTAGAGGAAGGGACACTATTTGTGTTGTTAAAGAACCAAAAGACGTTGTCGCTATTGAAAAACTTAACGAATATAACGGGGTTTATCACGTTTTACACGGAACGATTTCTCCGCTTGACGGTATAGGTCCTAACGATATCGATATAAAAGGGCTTTTAAAAAGAATTTCCGACGGCGGGGTAAAAGAAGTTATTATGGCAACGAATCCCGACGTTGAAGGCGAAGCAACGGCAATGTATATCAGTAGCCTTATTAAACCGCTTGGCATAACGGTTACACGTCTTGCGCACGGCATACCGGTTGGCACCGATCTTGAATATGCAGACGAAGTTAGTCTTGCAAGGGCATTCGTTGATAGAAAAACGATATAGAAAGAAGTTTACTAATAAAAAACACGGCAATCGCCGTGTTTTTTATTTTGTATAAAGTTTTACTATTTCACTTGCGGAGGCTTTAATATCGCCAACTAATTTTTTAGGGGATAAAACTTTTATACTGCTTCCGAAAGAAATAATTTTCGACATAAGACCATTATCATACGGCAAGTTTACCTCGGCAATATTTTTTTCGTTTATACGCTTAATGTTTTCAATGCCAACCCACTCTTCAACGTCAGATAAAATCTTGTCGCCGATTTCCATTATAATGGGTTCGCTGTTTACGCTATTGTGCCAGAAATCCAAAGGCAAATCCATTTTTGTAAGGTCCTGTCTTACGAATTTTTCGGGTAATTTTTGCGCATATTCAATGCGACCTGTTTTGAAAAATCTAAACTCGTTTCTTAAATTGCAATAAGCAAAGACGTACCATAATCCCTGTTTTAATACCAAGACGTGCGGATTGATTATTCTTTCCGAAACAATGCCGTTCCTATCATGGTACTTTATTAAGAGTTTTATGTCGCTTTCAATACATTCTTGTAAAACTTTCAATTTGCTTTTATAACCGACCGTATCGCCCCAAGGTCCGCCGTCGATAATAAGGTTTCCGCTTTTGATTTCAAATCCGCTGAATTCGTTGCGTTTTGTGCCTTTAAGTTTGTTTATTACGGAGTTAATAACTTTATTCGGTACGCTGTCCGTTATTGCCGAAAGGGTAGAGATTGTTTGTTCTAATTCGTTGACTGTGAAAAACATCGACGAAAACTTAAACGTATCGACAATTTGAAATCCACCGCCGTTTCCTCGGTTGGTAAAAATCGGAATCCCCGCATATTCTATGCTTTTTATGTATCTATAAATACTTCTTACGCTTACTTCGTATTTTTCGGCAAGATATCTTGCCGTTACGTTTTTTTTCGACATTAAATCGAAAAGTATTCCAAGCATTATCTCAAATTTCATTTCTTTATTCTCCTTAATTATCATATATTTTAAAACGAAGTGACAAGAATTGTCAAGTATTTTGTGATTTTTTTATTATATATGACAAAAGGTGTCAATATTTGTTGTTAAAATGTAGGTAATAAAGGAGAAAAAATGAAAAATAATAATTGTTTAACTTTTTTGGGTAAAAATAGGGTTATTTGTCTTGTAAGAATCGAAATGAAAAAAATGAGCAAAAAAAAATTGA
Source organism: Christensenellaceae bacterium (assembly GCA_045599205.1). Lineage (GTDB taxonomy): Bacteria > Bacillota > Clostridia > Christensenellales > Borkfalkiaceae > UBA1259. Next base: position 69,651 of record JAZRVM010000003.1, read on the forward strand.
TAAGCGAAAATTTTTCCGACATGTGTTGCGATACGGCTTGTGATGATTTCGGTACTTTAATGAACGGGGAAAAAACACTTACCTTGTGTAACTTAAAAGGACGTGGCAAATTTGCGTATTAGCAGGTTTTATATTGTATTTTTGTAAGTTTTTTTTAAGCGTGTCTTTTTCTTTATATACTTTTTCTATACTTTCGATTAGGGTTTTATCGGTTAAGTTTTCTTCAAATAAACAACAGGATAATCCTTTTTCGGAAAAATACTTTGCGTTATCTATTTGATCTCCTCGGGAAGCCTTTTTTGATAGCGGGATAAAAAGCGTTGGCTTATAAAGGGATAGAAGTTCAAAACAGGCATTTGAACCTGCTCTTGAAACGACGATATCGGCAACGGCTAAAAAATCTTGAATATTTTTAACGTATTCAAACTGATAATAATTTTCCTTCGCAATTTTTTTAACGTTGTTTTTTCCGCATATATGAATAACGTTAAAACGGCATAGTAGTGTATCCAAATTATTGTAAATTGCGTTGTTGATGGTTTTTGAACCGAGACTGCCACCCAAAACAAGCAAATTCGGTTTATTTTTTATGCCGAGTTTTTGCGCTATCGAAGGTTTTCCCATATATACTTGTTCTCTAATAGGTGAGCCTACGTATTGACCGTTTTTAAGCGTTTTTGCCGTTTCCTTAAAAGACGTTAAAACTTTTTCGCATAGTGGGGAAGTTATTTTATTTGCAAGCCCTATGCTTATGTCGCTTTCGTGAGCAATAACCGGTATATTAAGTCTTTTTGCCGCAATAACCGTCGGCACGGAAACATATCCTCCCTTACTGAACACGACGTCGGGAGAGAGTCTTTTTAATTGCTTTTCGGCAGATACGATGCCTTTGATAAGAACAAACGGAATCAAGAGATTTTTCAAAGTTAAACTTCTATTGAGTTTTGCACACGGAATATTTGTGAAATTTATACCATAATCTTTGCAAATTTTTTTTTCTATTCCGTTTTCGTTTCCGAAGTAATATATATCAAAATCTTTTTTTAGGGTAGGTAAAAGAGCGATATTCGGCATGACGTGACCTGCGGTTCCACCGCCCGTTAAAACTATTTTTTTCATACATTATAATATGCGTATAAATAATTTTTGTTATTCAAAAATAAAAACCATCGGTTTTTCCCGATGGTTTTCTATTTGTTATGAAATTTATTCGCTATCTTTTTTGTCTGCCGATTCTTCGGAAGGTTCTTCCGTGGCATTTTCGATAGTTTCTTGATTTTCTTGAACAACTTCGCCGAAATCTTGAACGTCGTTATAAACGTATTCATCAAGGTTTTGTTCTTCGGTCGTGTTGTCTATACCTTCTTCGTTTTCTTCGGAGATTTCCGTAACTTCGTCCTCGGACGTTTCTTCGGTCGTTTCCGTTTCGTCAATTTTTTCTTTTGTTACGTTATTGTTATCCGTATTTTGGGTTTTAGGTTTTGAATATCTGCTTTTAACGGTATAGTATGATTTTGCATCGTTTTTGTTTGCTCTTTTTCTTGAAACGACTGTTTTAACGACAAGAGCAATTAAAGCGAATATCAAAACAACGATAAGAAGTATCGACGAGAATTGCAACCAGAAGGTAGAAGAATTAACCGACGAACAGTTTTGTGTATCTTCTTCATCGCTTGACGGTGTCGGGTCTACCGAAACAGGGTCGATAGTATTATAAATCGCATATACCGTCGATTTGTTTTCGGCGTAAATGTATTTAGCAGGGTAGCTTATTTTCTCATCGGAAGAAACGGTTTTGTTGTATGCGATTTCTTTGCTGTCGAGTTCACGTTGATAAAGTACAGCCGACGAAATAATCGAATTGTCCGTTAAAGCCGATTGATATAAAATACTTGACGTGTTTGTAAATGCCGTTGTCCAGTCCGAAGGTTCCGTAAAAGCGTTTGACGTTGCAACGTCGTCAAAGAAAACGTAACCTTGCGATTGTGTTTCCGTTGCGTTATCTCTTCCGCCGTTCCAAACTTCAAGTCTTACGTTCTTTGGAGTTTTACCCGTAGCGACGTAGAAATTAACAGTAAGCCAACCTCTGTTGTCGCCCGTAGTTTGCATCATTGAAGAGTCTATAACTCTCATAAGTTTGTGTTCTACAGGTTGGGTTTTCGTAATATAGCCGTATCCGTCGGTATTAGTAAGCGTATTTATTGTTATAATGTCTTTGTTAACACTGCTTGCATCAACCAAATAGATATATGCTTTTGCGTTGCCGACAACTCTTACTTTTACCGATACCGTGTAATAAGTGTTTGCGGAAATCGCCATTTCGTCGCCGATGAAGCCGTATGCTGAAGTCGTAGGATTATAAATCACGATAGGTTGTATATCCTTTTGATATGAACCTATTGCGGATTGTACGTCAGGCAACATAGAATAGTTGCTTAAAAATTTTGTATTGATAAGTCCGGCGGTTTCGCTGTCGTTAACGGAGTAGTTAGTGCTGTTTGTCTTAATATAAGCATGGTCGGCAGGGACTCCCAAGTAATTGTTTACAACGGCAGGTTTTGTCGTTATTGACCCGATATCACTTGGAGCCGACGAGAATACGTAAGTGTTGGTGCTTGAAGAGTTGTAATCACCCGTTTCGCCTGCAAACAAAGAAACGGTAGCCGTTGCTTTTTGCGAGAAGATGGTGTAATACTTATATCCTTCGGTTTTTTCCGTGTTTGAAACGGTGTAAGTGTCGCCGTTATAAGTTCTTACGTATTGATAGGTTTTGCCCGATGCGATTTTAAAGTCCGAAAGAACAACGTTTCCCGTTGCAAAATCGCTTGCGTTAAGTTTGTTTGAAAAATCATACGGTCCAACGTAAATAACAATCTTAAATAATCTCGAATCAGGGTATTTTATTGTATTAAAGTTATTTTTGATGAGAATATTACATACCGTTTCTTCACCGGATTCGATATAGGATTTAACCGTCGTTAATTGACTTTCGCTTCCTTTATAGTCTTTTACGAATACGGAAATACCGTTTGTATCGTATCTTGCGAGTTCGTTGCTGATTTTAAATGAAACGAATACGTATCCTTCCGGAGTAACGGAAAATGCCGAATGATCGATTTCGAGCATGTAAGCTGCATTTTTAAGACCGTTAAGTTTAATTCCCGTTGTATCAATAATCGGGGAAGTGGCGCTACTGTTTGCTTCGCCTAAAATGGATATACTTGTTCTTCCGTCGGTATTCGACGTTGTAAAACCGTCTACAACGGTAAGGTCGGTCGGATTTATTTTGGTAAAATACGTGTTTTCGATATCTGTTGAAATATCAAGGTCGTATAAAAGCACGTCGTTTGATTTTTCAACGAAAACCGTATTTGATGAAGTTGACGAGGAGTAAGAAACGGTAGTCTTATTTTCTGTCTTTGAACCTAATTCTTGTGCGTATTCCGTTGCCGTAAGTTTCGTAAAGGTTACGTCGTCGAAATATGCCGTACCTTCGGTATAATCTTCGGCAAAAGAAGAATTGCCGTTACCGAAGCCCAAGCCTAAAATAACCTTAACGGTACAAGCATAGTTATCGTCGGCTTTAACGTATATCGAATAGTTTGTCCACTCGGTGTCACGGATACCATAAACTGCGTACGTATCTTGCGTTACCGAATTAACTGTTGTCGAAAGCCTGATATTGGCGCCTGACTTATTCGAACCTTCGATGTATGCCGTTTTAACCCAAACGGAGATTTTACCGTAAGAACCTGCTTCCAAATTGATTGTGGACGAAGAAGTGAGTTTTTGTGCGGTACCGAAATTGTAATACTTTTTAGCATCACGGTAGTTATTAAGCATATAGATTTTGCTTCCGTCTGCACCGTTATGTGTGCCGGGATTTGCAAAGTTTTCAATATATTTTATATGCGAATCACCGTCGTCTTTACCGTTAAGTAAAAGTTCTTTTAATTTTTCGTTTATCTCTTTCGAAGTGAAAGTAGGGTTTTCGGTTTCGATTTGAGTTTTAATGGCATCAACGTCAAAGCCGAATTTCTTTGCCGTAAAATTAACGAAATCGTTATCGGCATAAAGATTTTCGAGTAAAGCCTTAAATCCTTCTTCGGTTGTCGAAATAATGCCAGATTTAATTACGGAACTTGAAGCGCTGTTATCTACGCTTGACGACCAACCCGTTGCGGAAGATTGCGGAAAAGCCGAAAGTTTAACGTCGGCAGAACCGAATTCAAAAGAACCGTTATTTATTTCAGCCGTATCAGTTTCGACCTTCGTATAAGTCGTATCGTCGGTCTTATCTTCTTTGTTGCATGCAGTCAAAGTAAAGATAGATAAGCAAAAGATGCTGATTACAGCGAGTGTTAAAATCAAAAATGATTTAAGTTTTGTCATTGTACCGTTTTTTGTCATAATTCACCTTTTTGTTTTTTTTCGGTTACGGGTTTATTGTTGTGGGCAAACGCCCTCACAATAAAACATTGAAGATATTATATAATAATAAATAATAAAAAGCAAGGGGATAGAGTAAATTTTTATCTTTGAATTATATTTTTTTTGTTCATACGCACACTAAATATATGTTAAAGACAAATTTAGTGAACCCTAAACACAAACCCGATTCGGTAATCTCAATGGCAATAGGTGCTTTTTGCGGTATTATCAACGGACTTTTCGGCGGAGGAGGCGGTATGGTTTTAGTTCCGCTTTTAACCGCAGTTAAAGATTACGAAGTAAAAAAAGCGCACGCTACGGCAATTTTAATAATTTTACCTCTTTCGATTGTTTCGGGAGTTGTTTATTCTTCTTTTGGATTCGTTGATTTTTGCAAACTGGTTGCAATTTCTTCAGGCAGTATTTTGGGCGGGGTTCTGGGATCTATACTATTATCAAAATTTTCCGGAAAAATCGTTTCATTAATATTTTCCGTGATTATGCTTTTTGCGGGTATAAAACTTTTGGTGGGGTAGGATATGTATTACTTTTTATTGATAGTATTCGGATTTTTAAGCGGTGTTATCGGTGGAATGGGTATGGGTGGAGGAACGATACTGATTCCGCTTTTAACCTTGTTTTGTTCAATAAGTCAACACAGTGCACAAGGGTATAATTTGCTGGCTTTTATTCCCATGTCGGTTCTATCGGTTATTTTACTTAACAAAAAAGGTTTTATCGTAATAAAAGACTTGTTTTACTACCTTGTAACAGGCGTGATTTTTTGTATAGTCGGCAGTTTGATAAGCCGAAATATTTCGGGAAATGTTTTGTCAAAAATTTTTGGTATTTTTTTAATTATTTTGTCGGTTTTTCAGTTTTTGAATGCCTTAAAAACCCAAGAAAAAAACAAATAAAATCCATTTATAAGTTTTTTTTATGTTATTTTTAAAAAAAATTAAAAAAACATCTTCACAAATACAATATATTGTGTTATAATTATCAAAAAATGGGATACAAGGTGACTACATTGGAAAAAATTGCTATCATTGATTTGGGATCTAACACCGCTCGACTTCTTCTTGTGAACATAAAAGAAGGGGGGTATTTTCAAATTGTCGATCAACTTAAAGAAGCTCCTCGTCTTGGTGAGGGCATGGAGAGCGACGGATTCTTAAAACCTGCGCGTATCCATGAAACCATAAAAACCTTAAAGATGTTCAGGAAACTCTGCGATGCAAACGGAATCGAAAAGATTATTGCCGTTGCAACCGCAGCCGTTCGTCGTGCAAAAAACCAACGTAGTTTTTTGGATGAAGTTTCCGCAACTTGTGGCATAAGAATTAGAGTTTTAAGTGCTGAAGAAGAGGCAATCTATGTTTATCGTGGCGTAATCAACACAATGGATATTCCGAAGGGGATTATTCTTGAAATCGGCGGTGGAAGTACGAAAATCGTATATTATAATAGGCGTAATTTATTAAATTATGCCACATTGCCGTTCGGTGCCATTACTCTTACGGAACTTTTCTGTTCGGATAATTCCGCTCCGGAAGTTCAAACTCAAAAAATCGAAGAGTTTTTTATCGAACAGTTGTCTAAAATCGATTGGCTTAAAGACGTTGATCCGGAAGTCCAGCTTATCGGCGTCGGCGGGTCTTTTAGAAATCTTTGCCGTATGACGAAGATTATGAAGAAATATCCGCTTCGTGCTATTCATAATTACGTAATTTCCGATAACGATTTTACGCATACTTACGAATTGCTTCGTGGGCTTGATTTGGACAGAAAGAAAAAGATAAAAGGGTTGTCGAGCAGTCGTGCTGACATTTTGCCGAGTGCGTTTGCGGCAATTTCGGCCTTCAAAAAGTATATGAATTTGAAAGATATCGTTATAAGCGGAAGCGGACTCAGAACAGGCTTACTGTTTAATTACGCTTTGCCGGCAACGATTGACAAGCCTATTTCGGACGTGTTGGTATATAGTTTGAACAGTTTGGTTAGTTTTTACGGCTGTGACCAGACTCATACCGAAAGGGTAGTAAACCTTGCAGTACAACTTTTTAAGCAACTTCGTGTTTTACATAAATTCCCAAGACAATATCTTAAAATATTAAAAGTAGCGGCATATTTGTCCGAAACGGGCAAACGTGTATCGTTTTATAACTATGAAAAGCATAGCGGGTATATTATTTTGAACTCGAATATTTACGCTATCAGTCATAGGGATTTGGTAATGGCATCTTTCGTTGCGTCGAATACGGCGATAGAAGACATCAATTTGTTCGACTGGGCAAAATATCGTGATTTGGTAAACGATGAAGATATGGATTCAGTAAGGAAAATGGGCATAATTTTAAGAATAGCCTCCGTTCTCGATAGAAGTTTATCTTGTGTTGTTAACGGTATAAACTGCGATATTTTGGGCGATTCCGTTATAATGAAAACGGAAGTTGAAGGCGACGCTTCACTTGAAATCAACTCTGCCTTGGAAGTTGGTGCTGATTTTAGAAAGATTTTTAAGAAAAATCTTGAAATACTTTAGTTTTTAAGCGCCGTTTTATCGGCGCTTTTTATTTATGAAGGAGAAAAAATGGCTACATATAATATTGCAATAGATTTTGATAGTTCCAAAACGAATATTTATATGCTAGGTCAAGGTTTGGTTTTAAGTGAACCTACCGTTGCCACCGTTAGCACGAACGGTAAAATGACTGTTAAGGCGGTTGGGTACGACGCAAATAAACTTATCGGCAAAACAGTTGATAATATAAAAATAGTTTTTCCCGTTTTTGAAGGTGAGATAGCAAACAAAGAAGTCGCCGTCGGTCTTTTAACGGAATTTTTAAGAAAAATCGACATAAAAAGTAAACTCGCTTCGGTACATGCCGTTATGTCTGTTCCTTGCGGTATTACCCCCGAGATGCTTATTAAGTACGAAGAAGTCGCAAAGGCAGTCGGGATATCAAAGGTTTATTTCATTGAATCTCCGATTCTTTGTGCTTTCGGACAGCAGATTCCTTTAACCGAGTCTTGTCCTTGTTTTATGATTGATATGGCGGGTGGAACGACAAGTATTGCCGTTTTGACTTTGGACGGAATTATTTCCGGACTTTCGGTTAATTTCGGCACGTATAAAATCTGCACTAATATAATCGATTATATTGCGGAAATGTACGGGATACAAATCGGGCTTCAAACGGCAGAAAGAATTAAAAAAGAGATATGCAGTGTCAATGAAGATGATGCGCTTTCTATGACTATAAGCGGGAGAAACGTTGAGTCGGGTGTACCGAAAACAATGACTATTCGTGCAATGGACATAGTAAAGCCGGTTAAAAATTTTTACGATTCGATTATTGACATTGCAATGTCGGTAATCGTTAAACTTCCACCGGAAGTATCCTCTGAAATTCGCCACGTAGGCATTTGTCTTGCCGGGGACGGTGCGATGACTTATGGACTTGACAAGTATTTTGCCGATAGATTCGGAATGCATGTTAAGGTTGCCGACCATGCCGATATGGTTTGTGCTTTAGGCGGAGGGTTTGCCCTTGGAAACCGTTCTTTGCTTAATAGACTTTGTATTAAAAAATAATTAAAATTTTTTCGACTTTATACCACAAGTTTTTACTTATTTTGTAAAAAATTTGTGGTTTTTTTTTGTTAAAATTTTCGTATGGAAAAAAGTCGTGCAAAAGTGATAGTTATAACCTCGGGGAAGGGCGGTGTCGGTAAAACTACCGTAACTGCAAATCTCGGAATATGTTTGGCGCAAATGGGTAAAAGGGTTGCGCTTATCGACGTTGATTTCGGATTGAATAATCTTGACGTCGTCATTGGTGTTGAAAATAGAGTGGTGTACGATATTTTAGACGTTTTAGACAGAAGATGCCGAATAAAGCAAGCCCTTTTGGAACATCCACGTTATAAAAATCTTTTTATTTTACCGTCAAATTCCATTAAAACCGATTGTAATATAACGGGGCAAAATTTAAAAGTTCTTATTGATAACATTACCCCTACGTTTGATTACGTTTTAATTGACTGTCCCGCAGGCATCGATATGGGATTTCATCGTGCCGTTTCCGTTGCCGACAGTGCAATACTCGTTACAACGCCTACCGTTTTGGCTCTACGTGACGCAGATAAAGTTTTAACGATATTAAAGAGTTATAAATTAGATAACGTTTGGCTTGCGGTAAATAGGGCAAGAGGAGATTTGATGTTGAGGGATAAAATGATTTTCCCAAACGATATAGGTGAAATTCTTCACACGGAAATAATCGGTGTTATGCCCGAAGAAGACGTTGTTTTTTTGTCAAGCGGAGAAGACTTGCCAAAAACGAGTGATTCGTTTAAGGCATATAAATGTTTGGCAAAAAACATATTAAAGGGCAGTAGAAACACGTTTGACGTTACGGCAAAATATAACGGGTTTTGGGGAAGTATTAAAAGGGAAATTAAAAGAAGTATATGACCAAGAAAAAGAACGATATTATTAAGGCACAGCAAATAATAGGCGTTGACAGGCTTTTGTTCGACGAAAATTTCGAGCGAGTTTTTTTAACGGATTTCGAAACGGTAATCAGAGAATATTTCGATTGTAAGAAATCCCCGACTCTTTCCGTTTCAAAAAATGGTGGAAGTATTAACGTTGAAGTAAGGTTTGTCGCAACACGCATAAAAAGTTTCGGGTTACTTAAAAAGTAATTAAAAACACGCTTGCAAATTTTGTCAAACGGTAGTAAAATATAAAATATGAAAAGAAAATTATTATCAGTATTTTTGTCGGTTATATTATTGCTTTCGGCATTAACTTTTATTTCTTGTGATTACTTGCCCGAAAATGACCCTTATAATAAGATAAATGCAATAACCGAAACTTCTACCTTAGCAAACGTCAAGATTGAAAATCGAAGAAGGGCGTCCATTGTCGGTGGTTCAAGCGATACGCTTTTAGGAAGCGGTGTTATAATAAAAGAACTTGTTTCGACGGTAGGCGAACCGTCTTATACGTACCATTTGTTGACGAACAATCACGTTATCACAAAAGGTTCGAATTACAGTCAAACGTTACTTGTTTACGATAGATACGGCAATTCGTTTTCGGGTTCTATTTGTTGTTTTTCCGATGAATACGATTTGGCTGTCGTAAAGTTCACCACGGAGAAAAAACGTTTGAAAGCTATTTCGATTAAGGCAAAAAACGAAGATGTCGGGAAAACGGTTTTTTCGATAGGTAGTCCAAACTCACAGTACAATACGATTACGTGCGGAAAACTTACGAGTTACGTTTCGCCACCTAATCTTTCTGGCGAATCGAGTAAATATTGCAAGATTGATTTTGACGTTATTCGACATAGCGCAAAAATCGCAAACGGTTCGTCGGGCGGTATGCTTATCAACGAAAATCTTGAAATCGTCGGGATAAACTATGCCGGTGACGAAGAAACGGGAATAGGTTATGCGATACCGGCTGAAAAGATTATAGAGTTTTTGAACAATAACGAAATTTATATTTAACGCTATACGGGAGATAAAATGGATAATAAGTATTTTTTGGCAGTTGATATCGGTGCGTCAAGCGGTAGACACATTTTGGGGTATATCGAGGACGGAAAACTTAAATTAGAGGAAATATACCGTTTTTATAACGGTGCCGAGATGAAAGACGGGAAGTTTTGTTGGAACGATAAACATTTGGTAAAGTCGGTTATCGAAGGATTAAAAAAATGTAGGGAAATAGATAAAATTTCTTGCAGTATGGGTATTGATACCTGGGGTGTGGATTACGCACTTTTAGATGAAAACGACAATTTGATTGACGAAATATACTCGTATAGAGATAGTGCTACTTCCGAAATAATAAGCGAAGTCGAGAATATTGTGGATAGAGAATACGCATACAAAAAAACGGGAATTTACCCACAAGTTTATAACACTATAAATCAATTATATAGGGATAAAAAAAGCGGTAAACTCAAAAAGGCAAAAACGTTGCTTTTTACTCCCGATTATCTTGCTTTTATGCTGACAGGCGTTAAAAAAAGCGAATATTCGATTGCTTCAACGTCAGGTTTAATCAATGCTAAAACAAGGGACTGGGACTATGAAATAATAGATAAGTTGGGATACGACCGTTCGATTTTTAACGAATTATCGTACCCCGGAAGTACCGTTGGAAAATTAAAAGACGAAATTGTAAAAGAAGTCGGATTTGATACGACGGTTGTTTTCCCGCCGAGCCACGATACGGCAAGTGCCGTTCTGGCGGTAACCGAAACCGACGACCCGCTTTATATTTCAAGTGGTACGTGGTCGCTTATGGGAATTGAAACAAGGAAGGAAAACACTTCGGTTGAAGCGTTAAATCTCGGTTTTACAAACGAAGGCGGATACAATAAAAGTATAAGATTTTTAAAAAATATTATGGGATTATGGATGATTCAATGCGTAAAGAAAGAATATGACGATAAATATTCTTTTTCCGATTTCGTTGTCGAAGCCCGAAAACACGAAGATTTTGAAAGTATTGTCGACGTGAACGATATGTCTTTTTTTGCTCCGAAAAGTATGATAGACGCTGTCAAGGATTACTGTAAAAAAACGGCACAAAAAGTTCCAAACGAAGTTGGTGAAATTGTGTTTTGTATATATAATTCACTGGCAAAGAGTTATAACGATACGGTTTTAAGTATTGAAAAAATGTCCGGTAAAAAATATAAATCAATAAATATCGTCGGTGGTGGGTGCCAAAACGTTTTACTCAACGAACTTACCGCAAAACGTACGGGTAAAAAGGTTTTAACAGGTCCTATTGAAGCGACGGCAACGGGGAACATTATGGCACAACTTATCGCAATGGGAATAATTAAAGACGAAAAAGAAGGAAAAGAATTAGTTAAAAAATCATTTGTTTTTTAGGGCAAACAGAATAAAACAAAAACCCACGGCAATTTGTCGTGGGTTTTTTTATAAGTCGTTAATTAAATTTTTTAATTCGTCGAGATTTTTTCCTTTTTTGTCAAACAAAAACGTGTTAAACCCGAGTTTTGTTGCGGAAACGATATTTTCTTTCGTGTCGTCGATAAAAAGGCTTTCGTCGGCGTTTAAGGAATACTTTTTTAATAAATACTCGAATATTTTTGCGTCGGGTTTAAGAAGCTTTACTTCGCCGGAGAAGATTTTACCGTCAAAGAGTTCTAAAACAGGAAACATATATTGTCTTTCAATGAAGTGCATTGGTATGTTTGAAAGTAAAAATAATTTATAGCCTTCGGCCTTTAATTCTTTAATAAACTCATCGACACCCGGCATCGGTTCCATAAATTCTTCCCACCTGTCCAAAACGCCTTCGGCAGGTTTTTTCAAGTTGTCGGGTAGTCCCGTTAGTACCATTTTTTTATATTCCGTATGTGTCATAGTGTCGTCGTCCATGAGTACCCATTTTGAAAAAATTCTTTCTTTTAAAAAGTCAAAATGTTCGCCCTTATAAAAACTTCCCAAAAGGTGATCGAAGTCAAAAGTAAAGATAACGTTTCCCATGTCGAAAATTATATTTTTAAGCATATTTGTTTCCGTTTATTTTTTATTTTACAAGTATAAAAGATATTTTAACCGTTGTCAACTTTTATTCAATATAACATTTTTAATTAAAAGCAAAAAACAGGCAAAAAAATGCCAGTATTTGTTAAAAAAGTTGATAATTGATATTGACTTTTTTTGCACATTATATTATTATATAATATAATAAATTATTATGTGAGGCAAAAATATGGCACAAAAAATTAACGCCGAATGGCGTAAAAAAATGACGATTAAACTTGATTATAACAACATGATGGCAGACTTTGTCGGAGAAGAACAGGGCTTTACCGAAAAGGATTTTATAAATAACAAAAACCTTGTTAAAAATGCGTACGACGTTGTTAAGGAAAACCGTGGTAAGGGCATGGAAGGATGGACGGAACTTCCTTATAATCAAAATGAAATAGTCGAAGACATTTTGGCAACGGCTAAAGATATTAAAAAGAAATTCGACAACTTTGTCGTTTTAGGTATCGGTGGTTCGGCGTTAGGTCCTATTGCCGCTTTTCAGTCGCTTTGTCATCTTCATCATAACGAACTTCCGAAATCAAAGAGAAAGTTTCCGAAACTTTATGTTGAGGATAACGTTGACCCTGAAAGAATGTCGGCACTTTTTGACGTTATCGACGTTGAAAAAACCATGTTTAACGTTATAACCAAAAGCGGTGCAACGAGTGAAACGATGTCGCAATACTTAATCATTATGAATACCTTAAAAGCAAAACTCGGCGATAAGGCAAAAGACCATATGATTGCCACGACTTCAATGAGTAAGGGTAATTTGATTAAACTTGCAAAAGAAGAAGGATTAAAAACTTTTTATATTCCGGACGGCGTCGGCGGAAGATTTTCCGAACTTTGTCCGGTAGGTTTGTTGCCTGCTGCCGTTGTCGGTATTGATATTAAACTTATGCTTAAAGGCGCAGAATATATGGACAAGATTTGTATGAATAAAGATATCAAGAAAAATCCTGCGTTGATTTCCGCACTTTTACAATATCTTGCAATGAATAGAGGCAAGAATATCTCTGTTATGATGCCTTATGCCGACAGTTTAAAATATATTGCCGACTGGTATTGTCAACTTTGGGGCGAAAGTCTCGGTAAGGCTGTTGATAAGGACGGCAAGACGGTAAACGTAGGTCAAACTCCCGTTAAAGCGCTTGGGGTTACCGATCAACACTCACAAGTTCAATTATATAGGGAAGGACCTTTCGATAAGGTTATCACTCTTATCGGCGTTGAAAACTTCAGGTCAACCGTTGAAATCAGCAAGGGTTGTGAATCTTTCCCTGACGTAAACTTCTTGTGCGGGCATACGATGAACGAACTTATAAACACCGAAAGACTTGCTACCGAATACGCCTTAACCTCTGCTAAAAGGTTGAATTACACTATTACGCTTCCGGAAGTAAACGCATTTACAATCGGCGAACTTTTATATATGTTTGAAATGGAAACTGCTTTTTGCGGTGCTATGTTAAACATAGACACGTTTAATCAGCCGGGTGTTGAAGGCGGTAAGAACGCAACTTACGCTCTTTTCGGAAGAAAAGGTTACGAAGCAACGAAGGCAGAAATGGAGAACGCTCCAAAGAAAAAAGACAGTTACGTATGTTAACGTGATTACTTTTTGAGTAATCGGTAAAGGGGAGAAATTTTGAAGCAAACAAAAACGAAAAAACAACTTAATACTTTGTCTGATTCGAAAGATTTACCCGTTTATCTTTTTCATCAGGGTACAAACTATAACGCTTATGATTTTATGGGCGCACATTTTTGTAGCCAAAAAGGTATTGGCGGCGTAATATTCAGAACTTGGGCTCCAAACGCCGACGATATTTACGTGGTTGGAGATTTTAACGATTGGGATTTACGCAAGAATAAAATGCAAAGAATTTCCGACGGTGGAATTTTCGAACTTTTTGTTCCTTCGCTAAAACAGTTTGATTGTTATAAGTTTGCCGTTGTTCATAACGGTAAAACGGTCTTAAAAGCCGACCCTTATGCTTTTCACGCCGAAACGCCGAGTGGTACCGCTTCAAAAATTTACGATATTAACGGATACGGGTGGGAAGACGCAAACTTCCAAAGCAATAAAAAACCCGTTTACGATAAACCTGTCAACATTTACGAGGTAAATCTTGCTTCGTGGAAAAAACACGAAAACGGGGATTATTATTCGTATAGTGAACTTTCAACGGAACTTGTTGACTACGTTTACGATATGGGATACACTCACGTTGAGTTTATGCCCGTATCGGAGTATCCGTTCGACGGGTCGTGGGGGTATCAGGTTACCGGATATTATGCGATTTCTTCAAGGTTTGGAACCCCGCACGATTTCATGCATCTCGTTGATTGTTTTCATAAGAAAGGAATTTCGGTTATCGTTGACTGGGTTCCCGCACATTTTCCAAAAGACGAACACGGGCTTTTTGAATTTGACGGTACTTGTTGTTATGAAAATCAAGGCTGGGACAGAAAGGAACACAAGGGCTGGGGAACGAGAATCTTTGACTGGGGGAGAAACGAAGTTCAAAGTTTTTTAATTTCCAACGCCGTATTTTTGTTTGATAAATATCATATTGACGGACTTCGTGTGGACGCTGTCGCTTCAATGCTTTATCTTGATTATGATAGAAAACCGGGTGAGTGGATTCCGAACAAAAACGGTGGCAATTATAACTTGGAAGCAATAGCGTTTCTTAAAAAATTAAACTCCGTTATATTCGGCAAATTTCCAAACGCCCTTATGATAGCCGAAGAATCTACTGCATTTCCACTAATAACCAAGCCGACGGATATCGGTGGACTCGGGTTTAATTTTAAGTGGAATATGGGCTGGATGAACGACGTTTTATCTTATATGAGTTGCGACCCGTATTTTAGGTCGAATAATCATAACAAGATAACTTTTTCGATGTTTTATGCTTTTAGCGAAAATTTTGTTTTGCCGATATCTCACGATGAAGTCGTACACGGCAAGAAATCGCTACTGGATAAAATGCCGGGGAGTATCGAAGAAAAGTTTTCTTCGCTTCGTGCATTTAACGCATATATGTTTGCACACCCGGGTAAAAAACTTAATTTTATGGGTAACGAATACGGTCAGTTTACCGAGTGGAAAGATAAAGAGGGCTTGGAGTTTTTTATGCTTAAATACGATAACCACAAAAAACTTCAACTTTTTAATAAAAAATTGAACTTACTATACAAGACGACACCACCTTTATTTCAAATAGAAGATTCTTGGGACGGATTTAGGTGGGTTTCCGCTGACGACAGTTATAATAACGTCATTGCGTTTAATAGAATAGATAGGTCAGGGGAAATTTTAACCGTCGTTATCAATTTTTCGGGGAACGATTATCCTGAATTTAATATAGGTGCATTAAAAGGGAAATACGACGTAATTTTGAATACCGATGACGTGGCTTTTGGGGGAAATGGGTACAGTACGAAAAAAGTTTATAATACTTTTAAGTTGCCAAATCACGGTTTTGATTACTCGCTTAAACTAAAACTTCCAAGATTGTCTGCTTTATATTTATTAAAGAAGACGGAAATTAAGGAGAAATAATATGATAAGAAAAAAGAAATGTGTAGCAATGTTGCTTGCAGGGGGACAAGGCAGTAGGCTATATGCGCTTACCAACAATATGGCAAAGCCTGCGGTTTCCTTTGGCGGAAAGTATAGAATTATCGACTTTCCGTTGTCTAACTGTGTAAATTCCGGTATCGATACCGTTGGAGTTTTAACGCAGTATCAACCGTTAAGACTTAACGATTATATCGGAAACGGTCAGCCGTGGGACCTTGACCGTGAATTCGGTGGCGTGCATATCTTATCGCCGTATCAGGGAAAGACTTCTTCCGATTGGTACAAAGGAACGGCAAACGCAATATTTCAAAATATTCACTTTATAGAGCAGTTTGATCCTGATTACGTTTTAATTTTATCAGGCGACCATATTTATAAAATGAACTATTCGACGATGCTTAATTATCATATATTAAACGATGCCGATTGTACTATTGCGGCAATAAACATTCCGAAAGAAGAAGCGTCCCGTTTTGGTATTCTTAACACGAACGAAGATAACAGTATTTATGAATTCGAAGAAAAACCTAAAAGCCCTAAATCGACTTTGGCGTCGATGGGTATTTATATTTTTTCCGCACAAAAACTTTATAAGTACTTAAAAGAAGATAACGCCGATTCAAAATCTTCAAACGATTTTGGTAAGGATATTCTTCCGAAGATGCTCTCTCGTGGCGAAAAAATGATGGCATACGAATTCGAGGGATATTGGAAAGACGTTGGGACGCTTGATTCTCTTTACGATGCAAATATGGATTTGCTTGGGGATTGTCCTAAATTCGACGTTGCCGACAGTTCTTGGAAGATTCAGTCAAGAAGTCCTCTTGCTCCGCCACATTATTTGGCTGACGGTTCGAAAGTCAATAACAGTATTATTATGTCGGGGTGCGAAATTTTCGGCAAAGTCGAAGATAGCGTACTTGCTTCGTCGGTAATAGTCGAAAAGGGTGCTTCTGTTAAGGGAAGTATTATTATGGCAGATACCGTTATTCGTGAAGGCGCAAACGTTGAATATTCGATTGTTGATGAAGGTGTCGTAATTGGTAAATCGGCAAATATCGGCGGAAGTAAAGAAAACGGGGCAAAACTTACCGTTATCGGTAAAAACGTTAGGATTTGCGACGACGCTAAAATAGATGCGGGACAAATGATTGATAAAGACGTTAAGGGGGATAACTGATATGAGGGCTGTTGGGATTATTTTTTCTAATATACACGATAGTCAAGTCCCTGAACTTGTCAGGATTAGAACGATGGGTTCAATTCCGTTCGGTGGAAGATATAGGTTAATTGATTTTCCGCTTTCGAATATGGTTAATTCCGGTATCGATACCGTCGGTGTTATTACGAAAAGCAATTATCAGTCGCTTATGGACCACGTCGGAAGTGGTAAGGACTGGGATTTGGCAAGAAAAGACGGAGGTTTGATTTTATTACCGCCTTACGGCGACGTCGAAAGTCAAAGTTTATATACGTCTAGGCTCGAAGCACTAAAAGGTATTACGAGTTTTTTGTTTAGAGCCGATGAAGAATACGTCGTTATGACGGACTGCGATACGGTTTCGAGAATAAACTATAACGATATCATTGAAAATCATATCAGAAATCATGCCGACATTTCTTTGGTATACAAGAAAATCGATGCTAAAGATATTATCGACGATGATTTTAACGACCTTGTCATTAACGATGAAGGTAGAGTTGTCAACGTCAATTATAAAGACGTTAAAAAGAATAAAATGCTTAACGTCTTTATTAACGTGTACGTTATGAAAAAAACTTTGCTTCAAAGTATCGTTTTAGACAGTATTTCGCACAACAAACATCATTTTATGGCGGACGTTATCGTTGAGAATTTAAAGAGTATGAATATTATCGGTTATGAACATAAAGGATTCTTTGCCGGAATTTCATCACTTCAAGCATATTATAACAGTTCTATGAAAATTCTTGATGAAAAAAACAGGCACGAACTTTTCGGGGATAGAAGCGTCTTTACTAAAATTCGTGACTCGGCTCCGACGAAATACGGCAAAAACGCCATTGTAAAAAATTCTATGATAGCCGACGGTTGTATCATAGAAGGAGAAGTAGAGAACAGTATAATTTTCAGAAACGTTAAGGTTGCAAGGGGTACGGTTGTTAAAAACAGTATCGTAATGCAAAATACCGTTCTCGGCGAAAACTGTACACTTAACTGTATTATTACCGATAAGAACGTCGTTATCAGAGATAAACGTGTTTTGTCGGGAAGTGAAAATCATCCGTTTTATATCGGAAAGGGAATAATGGTTTAAGAAGGAGATAGTATGGCACAACAAAAGTCAACGGCAAAAGTTTCAACGGCAAAAAAATCAACGCAAGTGAAAAAAGTAACCGACAAAAAAACCGAAGCAGTAATCGAGAAGAAGGAAAACGCACTTAAACCTCTTCCGAAAATTACCGTTGCCCTAAAAAAGAAAGTAATATTTTTAGGTTCGGAGGCGGCACCGTTTATTGCAACAGGTGGGCTTGCTGATGTTTTGGGGTCGTTACCGAAAGCACTTGCAAAAAATGACAATTTCGATATCAGTGTTATTTTGCCTATGTACGGTAGTATTAGTGATGAATTTAAGTCGCAATTTAAGTACTTAACTAATTTTAACGTTTCGGTCGGTTGGAGATGGCAATACTGCGGAGTGTTCTTTTACGAGTACGAAGGCGTTAAGTTTTATTTTATCGATAACGAATATTATTTTAAGCGTGAAGGAAATATTTACGGCTTTTTCGATGACGGAGAAAGATTTGCGTTTTTCTCACGTGCGGCACTCGATACTATTAGTAGGCTTAATATTTATCCTGATATTATTCATGCGAACGACTGGCAAACAGCCGCATCCATTATATTCTTAAAAGGGATGTACTACGGTAACGAACAGTTTAGAAGAATCAAGACGGTATTTACTATTCACAACATTGAATATCAGGGCGTTTTCGGAATGAATACCTTTGAAGACTTATTCGGATTTTCGAATAACGTCAAAGATTTTGTCGAATTCGGCGGTTGTGTCAATCTCATGAAAGGGGCAATCGAAATGACGGATATTGTTTCGACGGTAAGTCCAACCTATGCCGAAGAAATAAAAAATCCTTATTTTGCGCATGGGCTTGATATGATTATCAATCGTAACGCACATAAACTTTGTGGGATACTTAACGGAATTGATACCGATTATTATAATCCCGAAACCGATAAATTTCTTTTTAAAAATTATTCCGCAAACGATTTTAGCGGGAAAGCTGTTTGTAAGGCTGAATTGCAAAAAATGTTGGGACTTCCCGTTAAGAGCGACGTACCGGTTATTGCGATTATTTCAAGGCTTGTTTCTCACAAGGGGCTTGATTTGGTTAAAGCAACGTTAGAAAACCTTTTAAGTCAAGATATTCAGATAATTATTCTCGGTAAGGGCGAAATAGGTTACGAAAACTTCTTTAACCACATTGCCTACTGTTATAAAGGGAAATGCGTTTCGATTATTGCATATAATCAAGACCTGTCCCGAAAGATTTATTCGGGTGCGGATTTGTTTTTAATGCCGTCAAAAATGGAACCTTGTGGGCTTTCTCAAATGATTGCAAGTAGATACGGCACGGTGCCGATTGTAAGAGAAACGGGTGGACTTAACGATAGCATAAAGGCAGGTGAGAACGGAAACGGATTTACCTTCCACGATTACAACGCACACGATATGCTTTACGTTATTAACCAAGCGGTTAGACTTTTTTACGATAAAAAGAATTGGGAGATTTTAAGGGATAGGGTTATTAAAACCGATTTTTCTTGGAATGTTTCAGCAAAAGAATACGAAAAAATGTACAATAAATAATTAATATACTTTCAATGGAGAATAAAATGACTAATTTTACTGAAAAAGAAGCGTCAAATTTAATCAAGAGCAAACTTTCAAGATTTTTCGGTGTTACATCTGCCGAAGCGACAAAAGAACAGATATATAAAGCGGTTTCAATGTGCATTAAAGATATGCTACTTGAAAAAAGAAGTGCTTTCAATAAAAAATATCGTGAAAAGGGTGGTAAGAGAGTTTACTACCTTTGTATGGAATTTTTGCTTGGTCAATCACTTAAAAATAACGCCTATAATTTAAGCGTGTCAGACGCATTTAATTCTGCTTTAATGAAAGACTATAAATGTAATTTGGAAGATCTTTATGATTTAGAACCCGATGCAGGTCTCGGTAACGGGGGGCTTGGACGTTTGGCCGCATGTTTTATGGACGCACTTGCAAGCCAAAATTATCCTGCAATGGGATATTCGATTCGATATGAATACGGTCTTTTTAAGCAAAAAATCGTTGACGGGTGGCAAATGGAACTTCCGGATGTTTGGCTTCCTGGCGGTGAAGTATGGCTTTCACCTCGACTTGATAAGACTTATAAAATAAAATTTGACGGGCATATTCAGGAAGAATGGACTGACGGCGGATTAAAAATTCATCACTACGATACGAAAGAAGTCGAAGCGGTTGCTTACGATATGATGATTTCCGGTAAAGATAGCGAAGCAGTTTCCGTATTAAGACTTTGGAAGGCACAAAATATACGAGATTTTGATATGAAAACCTTTTCTCAGGGCGACTATTTTAAGAGTATGCAAGAAGATAACGAGGCCGATTTGATTTCTAAAGTTTTATATCCTTCCGATAACCATTTTGAAGGTAAGTCGTTACGACTTAAACAGCAGTATTTACTTGTCTCGGCTGCGCTTCAGGATATCGTCGCCGACCATAAAAAAAGGTACGGCTCGCTTACGTCGCTTCCCGATAAGGCGTCGATTCATATTAATGACACGCACCCCGCACTTTGTATTCCGGAACTTATGCGTATTTTAATTGACGAAAATGGATTTTCTTGGGACGATGCTTGGAGTATTGTTACAAGAACCGTTGCGTATACGAACCATACCGTTATGAGTGAAGCTTTGGAAAAGTGGAACGAAGACTTGATTGAAAGAAGACTTCCGAGAATTTATATGATATTAAAAGAAATCAATCAAAGATTTTGTGCCGAAATGTGGAACAAGTTTCCGGGTGATTGGAATAAAATCGACAGAATGAGTATTTTTTCACACGGGCAAGTTAAAATGGCAAACCTTTCCGTCGTTGCTTCTCACAAAGTCAACGGGGTTTCCGCACTTCATTCGGACATTATCAAAAACAGTATCTTTAAGGATTTTAACGATGTGTGGCCGGAAAAGTTTACCAACGTAACAAACGGTATTGCACACCGTAGATGGCTTTGTCAATCTAACCCCGAACTTTGTTCGCTTTTAGACGAGTGCATAGGTAACGGGTACGTTTTAGATGCAAGTAAACTATCGGGTTTTAAGAAATTCGAAAACGATAAAGGCGTTTTGGAAAAGTTAAACGAAATTAAAAAAATCAAAAAACAACAGTTCTGTGATTATGCGAAAAAGACGCAAGGAATTGTCATTAATCCGGAATCCGTATTTGACGTTCAAGCAAAACGTATGCATGAATATAAGCGTCAATTATTAAACGCTTTGTATGTTATTACGCTTTATAACGAATTAAAAGATAATCCTGAATTAAACATGACGCCAAAGACGTTTATTTTCGGAGCAAAGGCAGCACCGGGATATTATTTTGCAAAACAAATCATCAAACTTATTTGTTCAATCTCCGAGGACTTAAAAAAGAATCCTAAAATAAATGAAAAACTTTCTGTCGTTTATATGGAAGATTATAAGGTTTCTATGGCAGAAAAACTTATGCCTGCGTCCGAAATTTCAGAGCAAATTTCACAGGCGGGTAAGGAAGCAAGTGGAACCGGCAATATGAAATTTATGATAAACGGCGCACTTACGATAGGTACGCTTGACGGGGCTAACGTCGAAATGAAAGAAGCTTGCGGTGATGAAAATATCTTTATTTTCGGTTTGACGGCAAAAGAAGTGGATAAGCTTTGGAAGAGTGGCTATAACTCCAGTTCTTATTATAACGACAACATTAAACTCGAAAGGGTAATCGATGCGCTAAATAAAGGATTTAACGGTCAGTCTTTTTCCGATATTTCAAGATATTTGCTTACAGGCAGTCCTGTTGCCGACCCGTATATGTGCTTGGCGGATTACGGCGCTTATTTGGATATTCATAATGAAGTCGATAAAGTATATCTTGACAGAAAATTATGGGCAAAAAAGAGTTTAAATAATATCGCAAGCGCAGGAATTTTTGCAAGCGATAGAAGTATAAGAGATTACGCAGATAATATTTGGAATTTGAAAAAGATTAAATAGCCATGGTTTTGTATTGTCCGCTTTTAACTGAACATAAAAGTATTATAGGGGCAGTGAGAGAAGGTGAAAAACTTTCTCTCTCTGTTAATTTTAACGGAGATTATTGCGCTCTTGTAATTCGGGAAGACGGTTCCGACGTTTTAAATAAATTTGATATGCAAAAAAACGGCGGGGTTTTTTCCGTTTGTTTTGATTTGCCCGTTGGTCTTTATTGGTATTATTTTGATATCGGTAACGGACAAATGATAGGTAACGTCAATTTTGATGGAACCGTGGGTGAGAATCTTCCCCCTTTTCAATTATCGGTTTATAGTAAAGATTACCATGTTCCGAGTGAATTTTGCGGAAAGATTATTTACCAGATTTTCCCTGACAGGTTTAACAGAAGTCGTGAAAACGTAACGCTTTTAAGCGATAAAGTTTTTCATAACGACGTAACCGATACGCCGGTATTTTTGCCGAACGAAAAAGGCGAAGTCGTTAATAACGATTTTTTCGGGGGCGATTTCCAAGGTATTATAAATAAACTTGATTATTTATCTTCGCTTAACGTCGGAATTATATATCTTAACCCGATTTTTAAGGCTTTTTCGAACCACAGATACGACACGTGTGACTTTATGCAAATAGACGAATTGCTTGGCTCGAAGGACGATTTTTTACTTTTAATCAAAAAAGCAAAAGAAAGAGGCATAAAGATTGTCCTTGACGGCGTATTTAATCATACGGGGTCCGATTCGATTTATTTCGATATTGAAAATAAGTATGGCAACGGGGCGTATTATAATAAAAATTCAAAATACAGAAGTTGGTTTAAAATCGACGATGAAAACAATTACGATAGTTGGTGGGGAATAAAAACTCTACCGGCGACGG
Source organism: Christensenellaceae bacterium (assembly GCA_045599205.1). Lineage (GTDB taxonomy): Bacteria > Bacillota > Clostridia > Christensenellales > Borkfalkiaceae > UBA1259. Next base: position 92,468 of record JAZRVM010000003.1, read on the forward strand.
ATAAAAATTGTCTTGAATATATCGACTATATTTGCGGTAAAAACGGTGTTATCGATTATTATACGAAAATGGGAATCGGCGGTTGGCGACTTGACGTCGTTGACGAATTGCCACAACATTTTGTTGAAAAAATACGGGAAAGGGTAAAAGAAAACGATAATAATGCAATAGTTATCGGAGAAGTATGGGAAGACGCCTCAAACAAGATTTCTTATGGGAAACGAAGGAGATATTTTTTGGGTAAAGAACTTGATTCCGTTATGAATTACCCGTTAAAAGAAGCAATAATTGATTACGTAAAAAGGGGAGATTCGTCAAATCTTGAATACGTTATTAAAGAACAAATCGATCATTATCCGAAACAAAATAGAGACGTTTTGATGAATATATTGTCAACTCACGACACATTTAGGTTGCTTTCGGCCCTTTCCGACGTCAACGTTTTGGGGCTTAAAAAAGAAGAGATGGCAAAAATTACGCAAAAGGATAGCGATAGAAAAAAGAGCGTTTTTCGTCTTAAAGTTGCTTCGCTTTTGCAGTTTACGTTGTACGGGATTCCTTCGATTTATTACGGCGACGAAATAGGTATGGAAGGTTATTCGGATCCTCTTAACCGTGGATATTTTACCTGGAACAAAATTGACGACGAAATCTTTTTCTGGTATAAAAAAATTTCGGCGCTTCGTGTAAAGTACGACGTGTTTAAGGAAGGGGAAATTAAAATTATTTACGCAAAAAACGGTGTTTTTGCCTTTACGAGAGAAAAAGACGACGAAGGCATACTCATTGCCGTAAATACGAATAATGACTCGATAGTTTTAAATTTCGATACAAAGATGGTTGACGTTTTGTCAAACGAGGTATATGAAAACAAATTTACGGTTAAACCTTACTCGTATTCCGTTTTGATTGCACTATGAATTTAAAAATAAAAAAGCCCCGAAACGGGACTTTTTGGTGGAGCTGCTAACCGGAGTCGAACCGGTGACCTCATCCTTACCAAGGATGTGCTCTACCAACTGAGCCATAGCAGCATCAAAACGCTTATTTATTATATAAAATAAAAAAATCTTTGTCAATATAAACAAAGGCTTTTTTGTAAAAACTTTTTATTCTTTTTAAAATACGGAGATATTATGAAAGTTTTATTGATTAACGGAAGCCCGCATGAAACGGGAACGACTTACCGTGCGCTTTTTGAAGTGGAAAAAGTTTTGAACACACAAGGAATTTCAACTGAAATTATTTGCGTTGGAAACAAGAACATTTTCGGGTGCAACGGTTGTGGGGCTTGCAAAAAAATCGGCAAATGTATTCAGGACGATATTGTAAACGAAGTTGCGAGCAAAATGGAAGACGCCGATGGGCTTATTATCGGAAGCCCTGTGTATTTTGCTTCGATAAACGGGACGCTTAAATGTTTTTTAGACAGACTGTTTTATACAAGAAAAGATTTTTCGCACAAAGTCGGCGCAGGTGTGGTTTGCGCAAGAAGGGCGGGAACATCCGCATCGCTTGATATTATCAACAAATATTTTTTAATAAGCAATATGGTTGTTGCTCCTTCAAATTACTGGAATATGGTTCACGGGGCAAATGCCGAAGACGCCGAACTTGATTTAGAGGGATTACAAACGATGCGAGAACTCGGCAAAAACGTGGCGTGGCTGATTAAATGTATAAAGGAAGGGAAGAATAACGGTATTTTCCCTCCTGCATCGGAAAAAAAGATCATGACAAATTTTATTTGATAATAAAAAATCACCGACTTTTGTAGGTGATTTTTTAATTAACAGCAGTTTAATCTTTTTTCTTGTAATAAAGCATGCAATGGCAAAAACCTTCGAATCCGGGGTCTTTTATTTGTTCTCGAAATTCTTTGCACATGCACTTAAATTCTTCGGTTTTAATTCGTCTGCATGGGCAATATCCGCCGTTTTTTTCTAAACCTTCTTTTATTGCCCTTACAATATCTTTATCTGGATTAAAAATAACCTTCATAAATAATCTCTTTTTTTATTTAGTATAGCACAAATTTTTCTTTTAGTAAACATTATCCTCTGTATTCTAACGAGGAGTAGCAGTATGGGCAGATTTTTTTTGTTTTTTCCGCACATTTGTTGCATATTGTTGCACCGCAGTTTTGACATTCGAGTAAGTTGCCTTTTTCTATATTGTTTCTACAATTTTTGCATTCGAGCATTTTGTTTTCCTCCCGAAAGTAGTGTTCGTTTTTTTTAAAAAATTATACTTAAATCCCGTTTTATTTTTTCTTTGAGTTTTTCCGTTTATTAAAACTATATATAGTTTTAAAAGTTTTAAAAAACGCTTGTAATATTATTAAAAATATGGTATAATTTTTATACAAAATATTTTCATGATTTTTTAAAAAAAGGGATTGTTATGGAAGAAAAAAATAAGGTAAATTCAAATTACGGAGAAGAGCAGATTCAAGTTTTAGAAGGGCTTGATCCTGTTAGAAAAAGACCGGGTATGTATATCGGTTCAACCGACGTCCGTGGACTTCATCACTTGGTTCAAGAAATCGTTGATAACTCCATTGACGAAGCACTCTCGGGTTATTGCAATACGATTACCGTTATAATAAACGAAGACGGGTCTTGTACCGTAAAAGATAACGGACGTGGCATTCCGACTGCTATTCACCGTACAGAAGGTATTTCCGCAGTTGAAGTTGTTTTAACCAAACTTCACGCAGGCGGAAAATTCGGCGGTGGAGGATATAAGATTTCCGGGGGGCTTCATGGGGTTGGTTTATCCGTTGTTAACGCTCTTTCCGAATGGCTTAAAGTCGAAGTATTCCAAAATGGTAAAAAACATGAACAATATTATAAACGTGGTGTTCCGCAAGGTCCGCTTACCGTTGTCGGCGATGCCGATTTTACAGGTACTTGGGTTACGTTTATGCCCGATTCGGAAATATTCGAAACCACCGTATTTACTTATGATAACATAAAAACACGTCTTCGTGAACTTGCTTATCTTAATAAGGGCTTAAAAATCATTATCGAAGATAAAAGGGAAGACAAAAAAGCACGTGACGAGTTTTATTACGAAGGCGGTATTGCCCACTTCGTTGAAGATTTAAGTAAAAGTAAAACCCCGATTTTTAATAAGCCGGTTTACTTTGACGTTTTTTACGGCGACACGGAAGTTGAAGTTGCACTTCAATATACCGACACGTATAATGAACTTATTTACGCATTTGCAAATAATATCAATACAGAAGAAGGCGGAACGCACTTAGAAGGTTTCAAAACATCTTTAACTAAAATAATTAACGACTTCGGTAAAAAATTAAATATTTTTAAGGGTGAAGAAAAAGTTTCTCCCGAAGACGTAAGAGAAGGTCTTTTTGCCGTTGTTTCGGTTAAACTTACCGAACCTCAATTTGAAGGTCAAACCAAAACAAAACTCGGCAATTCCGAAATGAGAAATTACGTTTCGAAGGCAATGAACGAGTATTTCGGAACGTTTTTGGAAGAAAATCCTGCACTTGCAAAAGAGATTTTGATGAAATGTTTGACCGCCCAACGTGCAAGAGAAGCGGCACGTCTTGCAAGAGAGAATACAAGGCGTAAGGGTGCCTTGGAATCGACGACGCTACCCGGAAAACTTGCCGATTGTTCCGAAAGAAATCCGGAATTGTGTGAAATTTTCCTTGTCGAAGGCGATTCGGCAGGCGGTAGCGCAAAACAAGGAAGAGATAGAAGATTTCAAGCGATTTTGCCACTTCGTGGTAAGATATTAAACGTCGAAAAAGCAAGAATAAACCGTGCGCTTGAAAATGAAGAAATCAGGGCTATGATTACGGCTTTCGGTGGTGGTATGAAGGAAGAGTTTGACGTAACGAAACTTCGTTATGACAGAATTATTTGTATGACCGATGCCGACGTTGACGGTAGCCATATCAGAATTTTGCTTTTAACCTTCTTTTTCCGTTTTATGCGTCCTCTCGTTGAACAGGGGCACGTTTATATCGCTCAACCTCCGCTATATAAAGCAACGAAGGGTAAAGAAGAAAAATATCTTTATTCGGATAAGGAATTGAGTGATTATCTCGCTGAAGCCGGCAAGTGTGATATTCAACGTTACAAAGGTCTTGGCGAAATGGATCCGGAACAGTTGTGGCAAACAACGATGAATCCGGAAACGAGAACCATGCTTCGTGTTACCGTTGAAGACGCTGTTGAAGCAGACGAAACGTTTACAAGACTTATGGGTGAAGATCCCGAATTGCGTCGTGCTTTTATTGAAGAAAACGCAAAACTCGTTACTAACTTGGATATTTAAGGGGAGGGAATTATGGCAAAGAGAGAAAATCCTGCCGAGCTTACGGCGGAGTTCAAAGAAACGCTTGAAAAAACAAAACTTATCAATATCGAAGTTGATAATGAAATTAAAAAATCGTTTATTGCCTATGCTATGGCAGTAAACGTTTCACGTGCTATTCCTGACGTTAGAGACGGTATGAAGCCCGTTCATAGACGTATTTTATACGCAATGCACGATATGGGCTTAACGTACGATAAGGGTTATAAAAAATGCGCCAAAATCGTCGGTGAAGTTTTAGGTAAATATCACCCGCACGGTGATAGTTCCGTTTACGACGCACTTGTTCGCTTGGCACAGGACTTTTCGATAAATTGCCCGCTTGTCGACGGGCACGGAAACTTCGGTTCGGTTGACGGCGACTCCGCTGCCGCTTATAGGTACACGGAAGCAAGACTTTCGAAGTTGTCTGATGAAATGCTTCGTGAAATCGATAAAGAAACCGTAGATTTTTATCCAAACTTCGACGATACCGAAATGCAACCGGTTGTTCTTCCGTCAAGATTTCCTAATATTTTAGTAAACGGTGCCGACGGTATAGCCGTTGGTATGGCAACGAACATTCCGCCACACAATCTCGGAGAGTGTATCGACGGATGTATTGCACTTTTAGATAATCCGGAAATTACCGTTGATGAACTTATGGAATATATTCCGGCACCTGATTATCCGACGGCTGGCGTTTTGATGGGTAGAGCGGGAATTAAGCAAGCATATAGGACGGGGAAAGGCGGATTTGTTCTTCGTGCTAAAGCGGAAATCGAAGAGTATAACGGAAAAGAAAGAATTATCGTAACCGAAATTCCTTATCAGGTTATTAAGGAAGATTTGATTAAGAATATTGCCTCGATGGTAAACGATAAGAGGATTGAAGGTATTAGCGGACTTCGTGACGAATCCGACCGTCATGGTATGAGAATCGTTATCGAATTAAAACGTGATGCTAATTCCCAAGTCGTTTTAAACACTTTATATAAACACACGAATTTACAGGTAAAAGACGGAATTATTCTTCTTGCGCTTGTTGACGGCGAGCCGAAAGTTTTAAGTTTGAAGGAAATTTTAGAGCATTACGTTGCCCATCAAAAAGAAGTTATATTACGTAGAACGAAATTCGATCTCGGAAAGGCAGAAGAAAGAGAGCATATTGTTAAAGGCCTTGTTATTGCGCTTGCAAATATCGATAAGGTTATCGAGCTTATTAAAAAATCTGCCGACAAACAATCCGCAATCGATGCGTTGATGGGTGAATTCGGGTTGTCCGAAAAACAGGCAAATGCAATTTTGGAAATGAGATTGCAAAGACTTACCGCAATGGAAGTTGAAAAATTAAACGAAGAACTTGCATACCTTGACAATCTTATGGCAGACCTTAAAGATATTATCGCAAACGATTATCGTATCGTTGATATTGTTAAAAACGATATGTTTGAAATTAAGAATAAGTATGCAACGCCGAGAAAGACGGAGCTTTGTGCCGATTACGGTAATATTGAAGACGAAGACTTGATTCCTGAAGAAGACGTTGTTGTAAGTATGACGCATGCCGGTTACGTTAAAAGATTACCTGTTACCGAATATCGTCAACAACGTCGTGGCGGAAGAGGCGTTACTGCACATAAGCCGAAGGAAGAAGATTTTGTTGATAATATGTTTGTTACTTCTACGCACGACGATATTTTGTTCTTTACTAATAAAGGTAAAGTATATAGTATGAAGTGTTATATGATACCGGAGGCGCAAAAAACGGCAAGGGGCAGAGCGATTGTTAACCTTATTCAGGTAGAACAGGGCGAAAAGGTTTGTGCGATGTTACCGCTTAAAAAAGGAACCGAAGGATATATTATGATGGCAACGAGAAACGGCCTTATCAAAAAGACTTCGCTTTCCGAATTCGCAAGTATAAGAAAGGTCGGTAAAATCGCCATCAATATTTTAGAAGGGGACGCACTTATTTCCGTTCAACTAACCGACGGTAACAGCGACGTTTTGATGGCAACTTATTACGGTAAATGTATAAGATTTGCCGAAAGCGACGTAAGACCGATGGGAAGAGATACGCAAGGCGTTAAAGGTATTGAAATAAACGATGACGATTATCTTGTTGATATGTCTGTAATAAAAGATGATTGTCAAGTTATTACGATGACCGAAAAGGGATATGGAAAGCGTTCCGAACCGAGTGAGTATCGTCAACAACAGCGTGGTGGTAAGGGGGTTAAGGCAGGCATATTTAACGACAAAACCGGCAACCTTGTAAGTATGAAACTTGTATCGCCTGATGAAGATTTGATGATAATCACGACAAACGGTATTATTATAAGAATCGATTCGATGGAAATCAGTACTTTCGGAAGGGACACGCAAGGCGTCAGAATTATGAAGATAGACAATTCTTCCGTTTCAAGTATTGCCGTTACTCCTAAATCAGAGGGCGACGATTCCGAAGAAGAACCAATAGAATAAAACTAAAAAACATTAAAAAAACCACCTGAATACAGGTGGTTTTTGTTTTAGAAAAAACTATTCAGCTTTTGAAGCTGCTGAAACTTTTTTGGCAAGTCTTGCTTTTTTGTTTGCAGCATTGTTAGGGTGAATAATATTCTTTGATGCAGCGGAATCGATAACGGCAAATGCTTCGTTTAATGCTACTTTTGCTTCTTCGATTTTGTTTTCCTTTAATAAAGCGTCAACTTTTTTAATTTCAGTTCTGAAAGCCGAACGAATAATTTTGTTTTGTTCGGTCTTTTTATTGTTAACTAATACTCTTTTTTTTGCGGATTTAATGTTTGGCATATTATAATTTGCTCCTTGAAATTCTTATTTATCGCATAGTATTTTAACACAAATAAAATATAAATGCAACTACATTTTTGCTTTTATTCACCTTTTTTATTTATTTTTAACTATTTTCTGTTTTTTTTCATAGTATTTATTATGCAAAATAAAGTTTTAAGGAAATCATGCGGGGCAATAGGCGTTTTCGATAGCGGTTTTGGCGGAATATCCGTTCTTTGTGAATTAGTAAAAATACTACCAAATGAAGATTATATTTATTTTGGCGATAATAAAAATGCTCCCTATGGAACCCGAACGGATAGAGACGTATTAAATAAAACAATAAAAGCCATTGACGTTTTTTTGGGGCATAACGTGAAAATCATCGTGATTGCCTGCAATACCGTATCGGTTTCTTTTTCTATGATATTAAAAAAATATTGTCCCGTCCCGATATTTTTTACTTTTCCACCACAGGAGACAACCCTAAATGTTTCCGGCAATACCTTATTACTTGCAACAACGAAAACCGTTGAAAAATTAAAAAAAATAAACAATATAAAATATTATCGGGCGGATAAGTTGGTTCGGGCTGTAGAGAACTACGGGAAATATGGTGAAAAGATTGATTTTAAAAGTGTAATTCCTTTTAATGAAAAATTATTTTCGAACGTTATTTTGGGCTGTACGCACTATTCTTTGGTTAAGAATTTAATTTATGACCACTTAAAACCACAGTATTTCTTTCGGGGGGAAGTAAATACGGCACAAATGGTAAAAAAATATCTTAATAATCAAAAAAAGCCTGAAAATTACAGGCGAAATTCGATTTTCTTTATTGATGATTATGCGGAAGAAAACGCCTTGTTTTTCAAAAAAGTGGTCAAATTACCACAAAAATATGACATAAAAATTGAAAAAAAGTTAAAAAATTAGTTAAAAGGGGTTGACAGTGGTCAAAAAATATGTTAAAATTCTCATACAATCTACAAAGGGGGGAGAATCTTTTGACAGGCAAGAACTATTTGCACCAACTTGACGCAAAGAACAGAATGCGTATTCCGGCAAAGTTAAAGGAAGAACTTGGTGACGTTTATTACATTACTGTCGGGACAGGAAATTGTCTTTACGTTTATAACGAAGAGCAAATGAAAGAAGTAAAAGCGACCCTCCTTAATATTAATCCTTACGACGAAAAGCCGTTAAAGGTTGCAAGGTTCATTCTTTACAATACATGGCAGGCAGAAGAAGATAATCAGGGAAGAATTTTAATTCCCGATAATTTAAGAGATTACGCAAAGATTGTCAAAAACGTTAAAGTCTTTAAGGGTCCGAACTGTATAGAGATATGGAGTGAGGAAGTATGGAACGCATATTTTAGCGACATTGATTTTAAGGTTTTAGCTGATGCGGTTGATGCTATGAAGAATAATGGATAATTTTCAGCATATACCCGTAATGATTAACGAGTGCATTGATGGGCTTAAAATCAAAAATGGCGGGGTGTATTTTGACGGTACACTCGGCGGTGGCGGACATTCCTTTGAAATATTAAAAAGAAGCGCTCCGAACGGCAGACTTTTTGCAACCGACCTTGATGATTTTGCTATAAATTATGCAAGTGAAAGACTGTCGCAGTTTGTCGGAAGATTTAATTTAATTAAAGACAATTTCAAAAATTTTGATAAAATAATGCAAGAATATTCTATCGACGGGTTTGACGGTATTTTATTAGATCTCGGGGTTTCAAGTTTTCAACTTGACGATAGAAGCAGGGGTTTTTCTTATTTAGAAAGAGATATCGAACTTGATATGCGTATGGATAAAAGTAATCCGTTAGACGCAAAAAAAATTATCAATTTCTATACAGAGGAAAAACTTAAAAATATTTTCTTTGAATACGGGGAAGAAAAATTCAGCGGTATTATTGCAAAAAATATCGTAAAACAAAGGGAAATTAAAGAAATAAAAACCGTTGGTGAATTAAACGATATAATTATAAACAGCATACCGAAAAAATTTCAACACGACGGGCATCCTGCCAAAAGGGTTTATCAAGCGATAAGAATCGAAGTCAACGGCGAACTGGACAGTTTATTCGATACGGTTCTTAAAATGGGACGAGCACTTAAAAAAGGCGGAAGAATAGTTGTTCTGACGTTCCATTCGTTAGAAGACAGAATAGTAAAAAACGCATTTAAGGAATTAGAGTGCGACTGTATATGTCCAAAAGATTTTCCTGTTTGTGTTTGCGGAAAAAGAAAAGAGGTGGAAATTATCACAAAGCATCCGATTATTGCAAGCGAGATTGAGCAAAACGATAACAGTCGAAGCAAATGTGCAAAATTGAGGATTGCGGAAAAGATATAAAAGGAGAAAAACAATGGTTACAACAACGCGTTCTTATGGTGAAACTTCAAGTGTTTTTGACACAAAATCCGACGTTGCGCTTTTAGAAAGAGAGCAAAAGACGGAAACGAAAAGAGAAACAACTGAAGAAGCAAGAGCAAGAATGCAAAAAAATCTTGACAAACTCCTTCATTATGAAGAGTATGCAAGGGCAGAAGCCGAAGTGGCAATGGCAAACGCCGTAATGCCTGAGATTCAAACTCAAGGTGAAACGTCGCCTACGACAAATGAAGATATTATGCCGACATCGACGACTTTGCAATTTGCCGAATCCGAAAATTCCGAAGTAATGAAAGAAGCAAAAGAAGTTGGCACTAATAATAAGTCGAAGTTTAGTTTAAAAAGCAAAATCGTTGCAGTTTTGTACGGTCTTGCGATTGCCGGTATTTTTTCTCTTATTATGCTTAACTCCGGCGTTTTATCTGCGCTTCAAGAAAAACAGGCAAGTTTAACGTCCGAACTCGAAGCATTAAACAATACTTATAATCAATCGGTAGAACAACTTGAAAACCTTGAAAACGAAGCAATCAAAGTTGCCGAAACCGAATATGGTATGATTAAGTAATATTTGGTATTTTATGCTATTGATAAAAATATAATATATCAATGGCTAAATTTGATGAAAATTACACAGGTTATTCTGTAACCACAATTAAAAAGAGGTTATTTGCAGTTATTATTGCAATAGCCTTTTTATTTTTGTTTATTTTCGGAAGATTTTTTTACGTTCAAGTCGTATGGGGTAATGCCCTTCAAAAAAAGGCTCTTGATCAATGGACAAGAGAAATACCTATTGTGGCTAATCGGGGTCAGATTGTTGATAGGAACGGCGTGGTATTAGCAGGAAATCTCGACACTTACTCCGTTTTTGTCAGAAAAAGAGCAGTAGAAAACATTAAAGAGTTATCTATGACTCTTTCAAAAGTTTTGAATATTGATTTCGATTACGTTTACAATAGACTTACGAATACAAAATCGAGCGAGGTTACGATAAAAAAGCAAGTTGATAAGAAAAAGATTGACGAACTTTTGTCCTACGAATTAAGTGGAGTTTATTATTCGAGAGATAACAGCAGAACGTATGCTTATAACGACTTATTGTCCACAGTTTTGGGGTTTACGTCGTCGGACGGTTACGGGCAGGCGGGGTTGGAATTGTTTTACGATAAATATCTTAAAGGCGAAAAGGGTGAAATACTATATGAAACCGATATCGTCGGATTAGAACTTGAAGACGGTGGTATAACGTACTTGCCGGCGAAAGACGGACTTAATATTAAATTGACGATAGATTACGACGTGCAAGCCCTTTGCGAAACCGCAATGACGGAAGCCATCGAACTTCATGGGGCGAAAACGGCTTCAATGCTCGTTATGGATCCGTCAAACGGTGAGATTTTGGCACTTTCAAATAAGCCTTCTTTGGACCTAAATAATATTCCGAGAGATAATTTAACCGAACTCAATAATCTTTTAAGGAACAATTTGATTTGCGATATGTATGAACCGGGGTCAACTTTTAAGGTGCTTACGGCAGGGGCAAACATCGAAGAGTACTTAAACGGAAACGTAAATGCATTTTCTCTTTCTCACGTTTTTAATTCCTCGAGATATAGATACATTGACGGGCAACGTGTAAAATGTTGGAGTGACCACAAAAACGGGAAACATAGTAGCCTTAATCTCGCAGGTGCGCTCAATAACAGTTGCAATCCTATTTTTGTCGATATTGCAATGTCGCTCGGCAAAGAAACAATGTATAAGTATATAGAACTTTGCAATTACGGAAGTAAGACCGGCGTGGATTTTAACGGGGAATCGCAAGGTATGGTTTTGCCCGTATCTGCCGTAAAAAATATGGATTTATCACGTATTGCTTTTGGTCAAACTATAGCCGTAACGGGGCTTCAAATCGCTTGCGCAACGAGTGCGCTTATCAATGGCGGTAATTATTATATTCCGCATTTTATAAGTGAAGTGTACACAAATGACGGTACACGTATCGATAAAATGCAACCTAACCTGAAAAATAGGGTAATAAGCAATAAGGCGTCGAGCATACTTCGAGAAATGCTTGAGGGGGTTGTGCGTGATGGTTCCGGCAAACAAGCATATATCGAAGGATACCGAATCGGCGGTAAAACAGGAGTATTGTGATACTATAGTACCAGGTCATAGAAAAACATTAGGAAAATAAAGGCGTTTTTTAGTCATAATTTTTTAATTGATTTTTACAAATCCCATTTGTTTATGTTTAATTTTGAACAATTTATGTGGTATGTTTTTTCGAGGAATTTATTTCGTAATCTATTCAGCATACGAAAAACAATACATTGTAAATTGATAAAAGAATAGTTGAGGCTATTCTTTTTTTATGTCTAAAATTAAGCGTTTGATATTAGTTCTACATATTTCTACAAAAAGCGACAAAGAAAGACACAATAAGACAAAAAAAACAGTTGCACAAAACCGAGATTGCAACTAAAAAATGTGTTATAATAAAACCATAAAAAAAGAACCGACTTACTTATCGTCAGTTCTTCCTAAAATGTAATCGATTGAAACACCGAAGTAATCGCAAAGTATATCGAGCATTTCTAAAGATGGGAAATAATTATTGTTAATCCATTTTGAGAAATAACTTCGTTCGATAAAACACTCTTGACTTACTTTGTAAATGGTAACATCCTTTTCGCTGCAGAGAGAAGTGAGCCTGTCTTTAAAAGATTCGTTCTTGGAAGACTTGAAAAAGCTATCGTCATTT
>JAZRVM010000004.1:0-10138 GCA_045599205.1 Christensenellaceae bacterium
ATTATTATATAATAAATAAAAAAACGTGTCAAGGGGTAAAATTATGGAAGATTATACAAAACTACCGAAAAGAGAAGTTGAAGTTTTGGTATGCGGTGCCGGACCTGCCGGGGTTTCGGCGGCTTTACGCTCTGCCGAACTTGGCGTTAAAACCATGATTGTCGAGATGGAAGACTGTCTTGGCGGGGTTATGACGGCGGGTATGATGTCGCACTTTACGGGGAGAAGTTCAAGCAAAGTTATGCTTGAAGTATTCCGTAGAAACCAAGAAAAATGCAAGACTTTCGGTTGGGCGGAAGAAAATCACCCGTGGCTACACGCTATTCATCATGAATCGTATAAGATTTTATTAGAAGAAATGATGAAGGAAAAAAACGTTGAAATTCTTTATTACACTATGGTGGTTGACAGTATCGTGGAAAACGGGAAAATCAAAGGCGTTATTATTCAAAACAAAACGGGTAGGAGCGTAATTTACGCAAAGTGCGTTATCGACGCTACGGGTGACGGCGACGTCGCTTATTATGCCGGCGTTCCGTTTTTTAAGGGTAGAGAAGAAGACGGGAAAATGCAACCTGCAACGCTTATGTTTAAGATAGGTGGTGTCGATTATAAGCGTGCCGTTTTCCCACAAAGTTTTGAAGAAACGGTTGAAACGCCAAAGGGCGAACTTCAAGCGCTTGCTAAAAAACTTTTGCCTTTTCCTGCAGGGCACGTTTTACTTTATCCACAACCGACCGAGGGTACGGTTTGCGTCAATATGACCAACTGTATCGATATCGACGGAACGAAGGCAGAAGATATGACCAAAGGTATTATGGTTTGCAGAAGTCAGATTGAAGCCATAATCAACTTTTTGCATGAGTACGTTCCGGGGTACGAAAAATGTTGGCTTATGAGTTCGGGTTCGCTTTTGGGAATAAGAGAAACACGCCACTTTAAGGGGCTTTCAACCCTTTCTGCCCAAGATATCGTTACGGCAAAAGAATACGACACGTGGGTAGTTAAAAGGGCGTTCTTTAACTTCGACGTTCACAATATGACGGGTGCAAGCCTTGACAAGGAAGGCGTTCAAAAGAACTGGAAACAAGATAAGGACTATACCATTCCTTACGGCTGTTTACTCCCCGAAAACGTTGACGGACTTTTGCTTTCGGGCAGAAACATAAGCGGAAGCCACCTTGCAAGTTCGAATTACCGTGTTATGCCTATCTGTATGGCAATCGGCGAAGCGACAGGGGTTGCTGCGGGGCTTATGGTTAAGCACGGTTTAAGCTCGCTTCAAGAAGTTTCGATTAAGGAAATTCAAAGTATCGTCGGCGAGTAAGTATATAAGTAAAAAAAAGAGAGCGCCTTTGTCGCTCTTCCCGTATGGAAAGGCGACAGTTAAATAAATCCGCAAGCGGATTTGTGATATTGCTACGCAGTGATATTTGTCCTTCAGGACAAGTGTTATTTGCCTATCGGCAAGTTTAGGATTTATTTAATATAACTTTGCGAGAAAACCTTTCTCTAATAGAAAAACGAAGAACCTACGAAACGCAGAACCTTGTATTTCTCGCAAAATATAATGCAAAACTTGTTTTGCATATCACTTTTAACCACAAGGTTAAAAATATAATTTTTTTATTTTATCTTTTGGGGACAAGAAAAGCCCACTATATTTCGCAAAATGCGAAGTATAGTGGGCTATACTTTTGTTATAAGTTTGTTTTCCCTATGAGAAGACGCCTTTGCTCTCTTATTTTTTTATTTGCGTTTTTATTTATAATTTTAACCGCAATTTATTTTAATAAATTATATAGCATTTCAATAGTTGAAATCTTCATTTTCTCATAATCAATATATTCGTGCCTATCGTAAACGTATTCGTGAGAAAACGATTGTATAGAATTCATAGCAATATGAATTTTTTCAGTTAAATTAGGAATATCTACACAAAGTTCTTTTAATCTGTTTGTAGCATTATAAGTTATATGGTCTTCAAGGCAAATAAACTTTTTATTTATTTTTTCATCTGACGCCGTAAGCGAGTGTAAAATATTGTGTAAATTAGAGTTTTCTTTATGAATTTTAGTTGTTAATTCAATTAAGTCGCATATAGTTTTTTGCATATCTATAGGTGACGATAAATTGCCAACGTATTCCATTATGGGACAGGCCACTTTTTTAATATATATATCTATTACGTATAGAAGAATATCTTTTTTATCCTTAAAATAACCGTAAACTATTCCCGTAGAAACCCCTGCCATTTTTGCAATTTCCGTAGTGTTTGCATTATAATAACCGACTTCTGAAAAAATATCGTAAGCGGCTTCAATAATTTTATTCTTTTTGTCTATAGAGCGAGTTTGCATAGGCTCTCTAATCTTTTTATTTTCCATATATATATTTTATATCATAAACAAATTAAAATCAAGCAAAAATAATTCAAAATATAAAAAATTGTGAATATGAATAATTGTTCATATTTTTGTTGACAAAAATTATTTTTTCTGCTAATATAATAATATGAATATGAAGTCCAATTCATATTTTGCAGTAAGTTAAAAGGAGTTTGTACTATGCCTATTGTTTTAGCGCCGATAAACCTTCCGTTAAAGGTTATAAAAATTGCAACAAATGATAATTTGAAAAAGCATTTAGAAAGTTTAGGAATAATCTTAAACAGTGAAATTGTAATCGTAAGCAATTCAGGCGGAAGCGTTATTTGTCAAATTAAAGACGGTAAAGTCGCACTTGATAATAATTTATCAACTAAAATATTCGTAAAATAAAAAATTTAATCATAAAAGGAGTATAAAAATGGAAAAAACACTTAATATGCTTTCTATTGGAGCTATTGGAATAATTAAAAAGGTATCAGCTGAAGGTAAAATTAAAAGAAGACTATTTGATATGGGTATAACACCGGGGGCTGAAGTTTATATGAGAAAAAAAGCCCCGCTTGGCGATCCTATTGAAATAACCGTTAGAGGCTACGAATTAACGCTTCGTAAAACCGAGGCGGAGTGTGTTTTATTGGAGGTAATAAAATGAAAAAGTTTTGTTTGGCAGGAAATCCGAATTGTGGTAAAACTACTCTTTTTAACAGTTTAACAGGGGCAACAGCCCACGTAGGAAACTGGCCGGGAGTAACGGTAGACAAAAAAGACGGTATTTATAAAAAATGTGAACAACCCGTTGCGGTTGTAGACTTACCCGGTATTTATTCGTTATCGCCCTACACTTCAGAAGAAGTTATTGCAAGAAATTATATTTTAGAAGAAAAACCCGATTGTATTATTAACATAGTTGACGCAACCAATTTAGAAAGAAACTTATATTTAACAACCCAAATACTTGAAATAGACGTTCCTATGGTTATTGCGTTAAATATGATAGACGCAGTAGAAAAAACGGGCGATAAAATTAACGAAAAAGCATTAGAAAAAAGGCTTGGCGTACCTGTTGTTAAAATATCTGCATTAAAGCAAACGGGGCTAAAAGAACTTATGGATAAAGCCTATAACGAAAGCAATAAAATAAGAAAAGGCGTTTCCGTTTTAGAAAAGTCTTCTGTTTCGCACCTTATTAACGACGTTACTATTGCCCTTAAAGAACAAAACGTTGAAAGTCCATTGTTTCACGCAATAAAACTTATTGAAAACGACAGTCTAGAAAAAGAAATGTACAAAGAACCCGTTTGTATGATAGACGAGTTCAAAAAAACTTTTAACGATGAAATATTCGGTAACGATTTTGAAGCCCTTGTTGCAGACGGAAGATATAAATACATTTCTAAAAATTTTAACGAAATTGTAACACGTAAAAGTAAAGATAAAGTTAAAATGACAAAATCAGATAAAGTAGACAAAGTTTTAACTCATAAAGTATGGGGCATTCCAATTTTTTTGATCATATTGTTTGGTATTTTTCATTTAACTTTTAGTGAAAACTTTTTATTTTTAGAGTCTGTTTTCAATTTGCCAACACTTGACGATTTGGGCGTTGATACGGAACTTTTTGGCGGAAAACTACTTGCTTGTATTTATGACGGTGCAGTTTTCTCTCCCGGTGTAATTATAAATAATATTTGGAACGAACTTATAGTCGGTGAATTATTTAGTTGGCTTGGTGGTCTTGTTGAAACAAGTTCTTTATCGCCTTGGGCTATCGGTCTTATAGTTAACGGTATTTTTGAAGGATTAGCCGCGGTTTTATCTTTCTTGCCACAAATACTTGTTTTATTCTTATTTTTCTCTATTTTAGAAGATTCAGGCTATATGGCAAGAATTGCTTTCATATTAGACAGAGCATTTAGAAAATTCGGACTTTCGGGCCGTGCATTTATGCCTATGATTATGGGATTCGGTTGCTCTGTTCCCGCTATGATTAACACAAGAACTCTTGCAGACGACAAAGAAAAAACGGCAACGGTTAGAGTTATTCCGTTTTTCAGTTGTGGTGCAAAATTACCCATTTTAACTTCTGTTGCAGGAGCAATAGTTACGTATTTTGGGGTTGGAAATGCTGATTTAATTACCTATTCAATGTATTTACTCGGTATTATTAGTGCTATTTTAGCAGTGCTTTTTATGAAAAATACAACGCTAAAAGGCGAAACTCCTCCGTTTATAATGGAATTACCTACATACCATTTACCACAGTTTAGAAACCTAATGGCTCACCTTTGGGATAAAACAAAACATTTCGTTAAAAAAGCGTTTACAATTATATTGGCTTCAACTATTGTTATTTGGGTGTTAACGCACTTTTCAATGAAATGGCAATTTTTAGAAGATGAAAAAATTAATTTAAGCATTTTAGCACAACTTAGTAGTCTTGTTCAACCTTTATTTACACCACTCGGATTCGGTAGCCAACTTGGTGAATTCGGTTGGGTATTCGTTGTTGCCGTTGTTGCAGGTTTGATTGCTAAAGAAAACGTAATAACAACGTTTGCCACTATTGCCACTTGTCTTGTGGCTGTTGCCAGGCTTGACGTTGGCGAGCTTGAAATTGCCGCTGAAGACGGAATTGATGCAGTTCAGGCTATGATACTCGCAACAAACATAACTATCCCTGCTCTCATTTCGTTTATAGCATTTAATATGACTACTATTCCTTGCTTTGCGGCAGTTGGAACTGCAAAAGCAGAATTGCAAAATGGAAAGACGTATAACGGAACACTTGCCTTTTGGATTATTGCATCGTATTTAATTGCTTGTGCCGTATACACTATAGGCTCTTGGTGGTGGACCTTATTTATTTGGGCAGTGGTTGTTGCTTTAACCGTTTTAATAATTAAACTTAAAAATAACGATCTATCAAAACAAAAAAGGAGTTTATAATGAAAGTTTTTGAAATTATTTTAGTTGTTTTTTTAAGCATATTCGTTTTTGGAGTAATAATAAAATCTATAATAGACAAAAAACAAGGCAAATGCTCTTGCAACTGTTCAAAGAAAAATTGTTCTTGCTGTAATAAATATATAAAAAAATAATAATGTTATAAATAAAAAACTGTTAAAAAACAAAGTCGATAGTTAATCTATCGGCTTTTATTGTTATAAGAAAACCGCCAGATAGTCTGGCGGTTCAGTAAAGGCTTTTGCCGATGAGTATTGAAAATAAAACTCCGTTTTATGATTTTAATTTATTGTTTCAAAATAATCCCTATGAAACTTGCATATTGCTCTCTTATTTTTTTATGTCCGAAATGATTTTTAATAATTTTTCCTTTAAGGCTTGTTGGGTAGAATCGTTAGCGATAACGAAATAATCTTTAAGGTCGGCGTTTTCGTAATCGAACTGACGGTCAATTCTTTCCTTTACTTCGTTTTCGGTTAAGTTTGACCTTATTAAAACGCTTTTTATTCTGTCGGCTAATTTCCGTTTGATAACGATAACGGCGTCAAAGTCCTTTTCGTAATTGCCTTCAAATAAAAGCGGAACTTCCAAAAAAACAAGCCCTTCAAGTGTTTTTGCTTTTTTTATGGTAAGTTCATAGACCTTTTTCGTTACGACGTCGGTCAGTCTTTCGTACTTTTCTTTATTTATAAAGGCAAGTTTTTTTATTTCGTTTTTGTCGGTAGAATTAAACTCACGAAGTAAAAATTCCCGTATCTCTTTTTCTTGATAGGCGGTATTCGTAAAGTCGTCGCACGAGAGTACGTTATAGCCTAAATCTTTGAGTATAGATAATGCAAAAGATTTTCCGCTACCTATTCCACCGGTTATCGCAATAAGTTTTTTCATAATCACTTTGCGGTAAACCAAGTGTCCCCGACGCCCACTTCAACGGTGAGCGGAACACTCAATTTAACTGCGTTCTCCATTTCTTCTTTAAGTATTTTTATAACTTTTTCCTGTTCTTCTTTATATGCGTCGATAATCAGTTCGTCGTGTACTTGCAAAATCAGTTCGCTTTTTAAGTTTTCTTTTTTAAGTCTTTTATTAACCCCTATCATTGCAAGTTTGATTATATCTGCGCTACTGCCTTGAAGTGGCATATTCATGGCGGCACGTTCGCCGAACTGGCGTGTCATAAACGAACCTGAATTTAGTTCGGGGATATAGCGTTTACGGTTAAGCATGGTAACGGCGTACCCCGTCTTTTTGGCGTCGGATACGTTTTTGTCCATATATTCTTTTACTTCGGGGTAGGTGTTAAAGTAAGACGTAATATACTGTTTTGCTTCCTTTGGCGTCGTCTTTATGTTCTTTGCAAGTCCGTATTCGCTTATGCCGTAAATAATGCCGAAGTTTACTGCCTTTGCGTTTCGGCGCATATTTTGGGTAACGTCTTCTTTTTTAACGCCGAAAACTTTCGACGCCGTTGCCGTGTGAATATCCACGCCGTTATTAAATGCAGAAATCAACGGCTTACAATTTGAAAAGGCAGCCAAAAGCCTTAATTCGATTTGCGAGTAATCGGCGGAGATAAGCACTCTATCCGTATCTTTCGGTACAAAAAATTTTCGAAGTTCTTTTCCTTCGTCATCTCTTACGGGGATATTTTGAAGGTTAGGTTCTTTAGAAGAAAGCCTGCCCGTTTGCGTTACCGTTTGGTTAAACGAAGTGTGTATAAGTCCCGTCTTATTATCGATAACAGGATAAAAACCTTCGATATACGTCGAACGGAGTTTTTGGATTTTTCTATATTTTTCAATGAGTGAAATAACGGGGTGTGTGTCTTCCAAACTTTCCAAAACGTCGGCGGAGGTAGAATAACCCGTCTTGGTTTTTTTGCCTTTTCCGAGTTTTAACTTTTCAAAGATAACGTCGCCGAGTTGTTTGGGAGAGTTCACGTTAAGCGTCGGCTCGTCGCATAAAGTACGGATTTGATTTTCAAGGTCATTAAGCTTTTCGGCATATTTTTTCCCCGTTTCTTTAAGTGCGTCTATATCGACCTTAAAACCGGAATTTTCCATTTCGAAAAGCACGTCGGATAACGGCAGTTCCAAATCGTAATAAAGGCTTTCCATGTTTTCCGACTTTAATTTTTCCGTCAGTTTTTGATAAACGTTGTATAAAGACGAAGCAGGGGTGGTAGCGTCATAACCGTATTCGGCGATAACCTCCGTAAAGGTTGCGTCGCTCGAAAAATCTACGAGATACTTAATAAGCGCAACGTCGTCGGATTTTTTGGTCAAAGTAAAGTTAAAGTTTTGACATAAAAAATGGTTAACGTCTTTTTTCTTAAAAGTAATAACGTCGTTACCGATTAAAAATTGTTTTAACGCATTTACGGTTTCCGATTGCGTTAAACCTTCGTCCAAAAGCGAAAGGGCGGTTTTAACGAAAAACTCTCTTTCTCCGTCGGAAAGTGAAATAAATTCGTCGGAAAAAACGAACGCAGTTTTTTTGCCGTTAAGCGTTTTAACGGCGCTTGTTAGTTCGTCCGCCGATTTTATTTCGGTTTTTATAACCTTTGTGTCGGTTATTAAATCCGTAGGTACGTTTAATTCAAACAGCCCTTCGTTTTTAAGAAGCGCACGAAATTCAAGTTCGATAAATTTTTGTTTAACATTAATAGACAACGGCAAAGAAAAGAGCATATCGTCAAGGTTAAAGTCGATTCCGCAATCGGTATCGATAGTTGCAAGCGTCCTGGATAAAAACGCACTTTCTTTTCCGTCGATTATTTTCTCTTTAAGTTTCCCCGAGAGTTCGTCAACGTAATTATATAAGTTTTCGATCGAGCCGTAAGTTTGAACGAGAGTGAGCGCCGTTTTTTCGCCCACGCCTTTTACCCCCGGAATATTGTCCGATGCGTCGCCCATAAGTGATTTTAAGTCGATAACTTGAGTAGGGTTTATTCCTGTTTTTTCCTTGAAATTTTTCTCGGTCAAAAGGTCGATGTCCGTAATTCCACGCTTTGTAAAACAAACTGACGTTTCGCCGTCAACAAGTTGAAAGGAGTCCCTGTCGCCCGTGTAAATAAAGGTCGGGATATGAGTTTTTTTTGCAATCGTGCCGATAATGTCGTCGGCTTCAACCCCTTCTTTGGAAAAACAAGCAACGCCCATTTGGGTAAGCACTTCCCGAAGGAGCGGAATTTGCGGACGAAGTTCATCCGGCATAGGTTTTCTCGTGCCTTTATATTCTTTATATAATTTATGACGGAATGTGGGTGCTTTTAAGTCGAAAGCAACCCCGACGTGCGACGGCTTATCCGTTTCAAGCATCTTAAAAAACATGTTCAAAAACCCGTACACGGCATTAGTAAACGTGCCGTTTTTAGTCGATAAAATCGGCATGGCGTAAAATGCTCGGTTAATTAAACTGTTGCCGTCGATAAGAACTAATTTTTCCATAAAAATTCCTTTATCTGCTTGCTTTATTAAAAAAATTATGGTATTATCAATAAGCAAGTCAAAAAATAACGTATAAAA
This sequence comes from Christensenellaceae bacterium, assembly GCA_045599205.1. GTDB lineage: Bacteria > Bacillota > Clostridia > Christensenellales > Borkfalkiaceae > UBA1259. The sequence continues at coordinate 8,882 of JAZRVM010000004.1, forward strand.
TTATTGTTTCTTTAATTTTATCAAAAATACTTATAAATTGCAACATAATTTAATAAAATGCCGCTGTGGTGAAATTGGCAGACGCGCTGGACTCAAAATCCAGTGGTAGTGATACCGTATCGGTTCAAGTCCGATCAGCGGCACCAAAACAAAAGACTGTCACAAAAAGTGCCGGTCTTTTGTTTTGAATAGTCAATAACAGATCGGACTTGAATTAGGAGAAAATTGTCAAAGACAATTTGTCCGAAGGACTAAACTGTCCTGTGGACAGTTTATCGGGAGGCTCGAGAGAAGCAAGTCCGATCAGCGGCACCTCGTCAGGGCAAGGCTTTTGGTCCTGCCCTTTTTTATGTCAAAAAAAGGGCATAGACTGTTTAGCCTGCCCTTCCTTTTTCCCGAAAAATCTTTTATAGAATAAAATCTTTTTCGGGAGTAAATAATGTTGTGTCACCCCTTTGTTTTGGTGCTTATTTGATTACTTAATTAAAAAAAATTTCATTTTAATAATTCAATCAATAAATCTTGTTTGTTGTCTGGCAATTTCCTAAACTCTTTTAACAATCGTGTTTCTTTTATCGTAAGATTATCGGCATCGTCCTCGTCTTGAAAAAACTCTGATAAAGTTATACCAAAAGCGTTGCAAATTTTCGTAAGGGTGGTTATTGACGGTAAAGTTTTTCTTGTAAACATATTTGTAAGCGTAGATTGTCCTATACCTGCCTCGTTTGAAAGTTGATAAATTGTCCATCCCTTTTGTAAGGTAATTTGTTTTATTTTATCAATAATTTCCATAATCTTCCCCCTTTTTAAATCTTTTACATATAGTTTACAACACATTTGTAAAATTATTAAAACACATAAGAGTTGACATATAAGTTACATTTGTGATATAATTTTATAAATTTTGGGAGGCACTTTATGAAAAAAATACTTATAGTTATTTTTACAATTATTGGGTTTTGTTCTTGTTTGACAGGCTGTAATTTTACCGAAGACAAACAAGACGAACAAATCGTTGCCGTTTATAATACTTACGTGGCTTACGCAGAAAGTAACGGTCAAACACCATTGTCTTATGAAGATTGGCTTGAAAGCATTAAGGGAGATAAAGGCGACAAAGGTGACAAGGGCGACGACGGCGTAGGTATTGCCGATATGAAAATAGAAAACGGCAAACTTTACATTAAATACACGAATAGTCAAGACTTTGTAGAATTAGGGCAAGTAAAAGGTGACAAGGGCGACGACGGTGCACAA
>JAZRVM010000005.1:0-15938 GCA_045599205.1 Christensenellaceae bacterium
TATCCTTATGGTAAAATTAAAATAGCAACACCGCTTATAAAAGATTAGGAGAGAAAAAACATGAAATGGTTAGATACGGTAAAAGTTATTACAAATAAATATGAAAATCAAGGCGTAAAAAAAGGTGCAGTTGGAACAATTATTTTTGCTTGGCTTAGAAACGATAAATTTGAAGTTGTATTTAGTAATAAAGACGGGAAAGATTATGCGGAAATTTTAATACACGTGCAAGATCTTGAAGTAGTAAAAAGTTCTAATATGACTGATGAGGATATTTTAGAGGATTTACCTTTACACGATCCTCATTGGTGGTGTAAAGTAGAAAATGGTTATATATTAAACCTAAAAGGCGAAAAGAAAAACACAAAACCTTATGAATATAAATAAAAAAACTCAATAGCGAGTTCAAAGAGACTTGCGAACTTTCCGCCAACGAAAAAGGATAGGGGTATAAACCTATCCTTTTTTGTGTTAAAGCAGAAACTTATGGTTTATATTACGTATCTATTATGGTTTTAACTTGTATTATTCATATTAAGGTGCTATAATGAAAAAGAAAAATAAAAGGTGGTGAAAAAATGTCAAAATTCAGAAGCTTAAAGGTAGTAGATAACTTTTATCAAAACAATTTGTTTTTCCCTATGCCGACAGTTGAAATTTCAACTTTATGTGAAGACGGAAGCACGACGATAGGTAGTTATTCGTTGGTCTTCCCGTATTATATTGCAGGGAAAAATTATTACGCAATGATTTTGGAGTGCAGAAATTCGTCTAACACGGCGCAAAACCTTCTCCGTAACGGCAAATGTGCGTTAAACTTTATTAAGGACGACAGAAAGTATTTTAAGGAAGCGGTAAGATTAGGCTTCCCCGGAAAAACTCCGCAAGAGAAGATGAAGGATTGCAATTTCGAACTCATTAAAGGTCAAGCCGAAGGGGAAAGACCTTTGATATTAAAGGATGCTTACCAAGTAATCGAGTGTAGCTGGGATGATACTTTGGAAGACGCATATAAAAGTAAGGAGCATATCGGCGAACTTGAAGGTGTTGAACCGCCGTACAACAATTTTAACGGCATAACGTCTAAATTCGGTTGCCACTTTATTCTGAAAATCGACGATATTTTGATGGAAGAAAAGTATGCCGACAACTTAAAGAACGGCTTAAAGAAAAATTCCTTTCCGAACGTTCCCGTTGACTACGGCTATCACGACAGTAAAAACTTCTGGTACAAAAAGTTTAAGGGGTTTAAGCCCACTTCTGAAAGTATTGCGGAAAGCAATGCGGGTAGTGTTGAAAGCGTAATGTACTGTGCCGAAAGGTTGGACACGAAAGTTAAGTTTACAAAAGAAGCGTGCGAACTGTACGTTAAGATTCCAAGACCGTTTATGAAAGCGGCACTTCTTCAAATAGCGCAAATCGCCGAAAAGAACGGAATTGCCGTTATCGACAAAGAAGCCGCACTTAAAATTGCCGAAATTAAAAAGAAAAGTAAATAAACGGTAGTTAATTAAACCGAAAAAAGGACTAACGAAAGTTAGTCCTTTTTCTATTTTATCAAGTAACTTTTATCGATTTGGGTGAGTTCGGTAAAGGTGTCGATTTCGATAAGATCTTCACGCTTGCAAAGTCTTGCCGAAACCTGATAATTGTCTTTGCAATATAAAAGCGGAACCTGATCCCAGTATCTTTCTTTACCGCCGGGGGAAGTAAACACTTTTTCAACGTCTTTCGATAATTTTTCCCCGTCTTCTTCGGTCCAGTAAGAAATGCCTATCATTTGATAACAGTTTTCACCTCCGACGGAGATTTCTTTTATGATTCCGTCTTTTAGGTAATAACACCAGTCGTCGGTTTTTTCAACGGGCATACCCAAGAAGTTTGATGAATATTGATATTTTCTTATAATCTTTGGGTTATAAAGAAATAAATCGGCTTCTAAAACGTAAGTATTTTTAAGTAAGTCCTTCGCAAGTATAATCGACGAAATATTATTCGCTTCGTTATAAAGCGGGTTGTCGATAAACTTAATGTTTTTGTAGTCGTAAAGTAACTGATCGAATTGTTCTCTTAAATATCCTCTCACGATATAAACTTCTTCTATTCCCGCCTTATTTAAGGCGTCGAGAGTTGTTTCGATTATTTTTTTGCCGTTGACTCTTACAAGCGGTTTCGGGGTGTTTAAGGTTATCGGAACAAGTCTTGACCCGAATCCTGCCGCAATTATAATCGCCCTGTTTACCTTATAAGGCTCTAACGCTTTAACGCCTTTATCGGTTACCGACATACCGTCGATATATTTATCGTTTTCGAGTTCTTTTAAGGTCTTGTTTACGGACCCTACCGACATATCCGTTTCGACAGATAATTGCCTTTGGGAATATTCGCCCTTAAATTCGCACAGATAACTTAAAATATCAAATTGTTTTTTCGTCATCATTTTTTACCTTCTTTATTTTTATCGAATTTTTTCTTTAACAGAGAAACGACAATCTTGAACAAAACGTTTACCGCAAGAATAACTATCGCAACGACGGCTGCGCATTCAATCATATTGAATTGTTCGAAGTTGTCAATCATAAGTGAAAGCGGTTTCGTGTCGTATGCTGAAAGGAAAGATACTGCCGAAATCGTTATCATTGAGTTTACGAAAAAGTACGAAAACATTTCGGTTAAGGTACTTTTAAGTTGCGGAATTATGACGTTAATGACCATACGGAATTTGCTTATTCCCAGAACTTCGCCTACGCTTTCAAGGTTTTCGTTCATTTTAGAAAGTGCGTTATACGACATAAGATACGGTGAAGCAAAAAAGTGAACGGAGTTTACCAAAATCAAGATAGTGAGTGTTCCGTACAAAAAGGTCTTATTAAATACGATAACGTACGATAACCCGAGAACAAGCCCCGGAATTGCCAAGCTGATTATCGACATAAGGTGCATAATTTTCGAACATTTGTTTTTGATTCTTGCCGAGTAATACGACGTTAAAAAACTTACCGTAACACCTACCGTTGCAGAAAGCACCGACATAACAACCGAGTTTAACAGGTAAGTTAAAATGTCTTTGTCAAACGCCTTTTCGAAATTATTAAAAGTAAAGGTCATATCTCTCGGGTATGCCTTTGCAAAGGCTTGCAAACAAAAGGCAAAGACGATTGATAAGACGAAAATTCCGATAAGAAAGCAAAAGACGTATCCGAAAATTTTACTTGCTTTCCCGTCTTTTTCCACGAACGGATTAGTGGTATAAGTGGTTTTTGCGCTTTCCTTATTTATTAAATCGAGAATAAAAGCGATGACTGCGGGAACTAAAAGGAAAATACCGATAACGCTTCCCGTCGAATAATTCAAACTGTCAACCGCTTCTTCGTATAAAATTACCGGCAAAGTTTTATACGTATTGCCGATGGAAAGCGGAACGCCGTAATCGGTGATTATAAGCGTAAAGGTTGCAAATACTACCGATATAAGCGGTTTTTTAAGATAGGGGAGTGAAATCTTTAACGCTTGACGTGATTTACTTATTCCGAGAACGTCGGCTGCTTCGTACGGGGAATAGTCCTCGTATTTAAGAATATCTTCAATCATAAGGTAAGCTACGGGAAAAGAATAAAGTACCGACCCGATAATGATACCTTTAATACCGTAAATGCTTGTTTTAAGCCCCAAAAGATTTGTGAAAAAACCGTTGTTGCCGAAAAGGGCAATTAAGCCAAGCGCTTGGGATATCGAAGGAATAAGCATAGGCAAAATAAAAACCGTCTTAAAAAGCCATTTAAGTTTTATATCTATTCTTGCCGAGATATAAGCAAGGGCATAGGCAATCAAAACGGAAATTGCCGTTGAAATCGTCGTGGAAACGAGCGAATTTTTAAGCGCAGGAAGAAATTGCGGTTTTTTTACTACCGAGATAAACGTTTCTCCGTCGATATAGAAAAACATTCTTATAAGCGGTAAAACGATTACCAACGCCAAAAACAAAATCAAGAGAAATTGAAGGGTGTTTTGACCGTTAAAAAAAGAATATTTTTTGGGTTTTGATAAAGGAGTGTTTTGCATCTTACTTTATCTCCGCAAATCTTTTAAGCGAGTTTATTTTCGTTACTATGTTGTCGATAACGAAAGTCTTTACGTAATCGCTTGCAGGGTTTTTGACTATTTCTTCGGGCGTGCCGATTTGTGCGATTTTCGCCGTATTCATAACCATAATCCTATCGCTCATCGCAAAGGCTTCTTCTTGGTCGTGGGTAATATAAATCATCGTCGTATTAAACTTTTTTTGTATCTCTTTAAGTTCACGGCGAAGGGTAAGTCTTGTTGCAACGTCAAGCGCACTCATAGGTTCGTCGAAAAGTATTATATCGGGGTGAAGCGCAAGCGTTCTCGCAATCGCAACACGTTGACATTGTCCGCCCGAAAGTTCCGACGGCTTTTTGTTCACGTGTTCACTCAGCCCTATCATCTCGATAAGGTCGAGAGCGGTTTTTCTCGCAACGGACTTCGTTTCCTTTTTGATTTTCAATGCGTATTCGACGTTTTCCAAAACCGTCATATTTTCAAACAGGGCATAGTTTTGAAAAACGATACCCATACCACGGCTTGAAATTTTTTCGTCGGTTATATCGACGCCTTCTTTGTAAATTTTGCCCGACGTCGGTTTGAGTAAGCCGATAAGCATTCTTAAAATGGTGGTTTTACCACAGCCCGAAGGCCCTAAAATGGATAAAAATTCTCCTTCGTAAACGTCAAAAGAGACAGATGAAACTGCCCCTTTTCCTTCGACGTAATTTTTGGTTAAGTTTTCTACGTGTAATTTTACGTTACTTGACATGTTCTTCCCCATAAAAAATTACTTTATTAAATTAGTTAGTGTGTCCATTTTCCAACGAGTTCTTCTCGTCTTGCAAGCGTCCCTGCCATATTCGCATATTCAACTTGCGGGAAGTTTGGTACGGAATAAGTCTTATTTTTTAAGATTTGTTCCGGATAGTAAACCGAACAACTTTCGTCGATATACGACGAGTAAATATAATCCATTACGTCCCAAACGGCTTGATTTTCTTCTCTGCCTTTCATTACCGCAGTGCTATACATATTGAACGGAGTTTTTTCGCCCTCGAAGGTTAAAATTTCAAGGTTGGTGTTGCCTCCGTTAATTTTTTCAACTGCTTGTGAAATCATACCGAAAGCGATACAGGATTCACCGTTTATCAGTCTTGTAATAGGCCCCGAACCGCCCGACGTAAAGAAAGCACCGTTATCAAATAACGAATTATAATAAGCAAGACCTGCGTCATCGCCGAGTTTATTCATCATAAAGGCATAGAACATAAATCCCGTTCCGCCGGTAATTTTCGGAAGGGCAATAAGTCCATCTACCTTATATTCATCGTCGAGAAGGTCGGCGTAAGAGGTCGGTACACTTAAATTGCGTTCCTGAAGTTTGGTTTTGTTTATTATTACCGCACCGCCCGTTCTTATCGACGGAATATAATTAAGTTTACTTTGTACCGAATAAGAGTCGTCGGTGAAAACGGAAAAGTCGTATCTATTGTTTAACGGGGCCAAAACGCCTGCTTGTTGCATTTTTGACAAGTACCCGTCTTCTTCTGCGTAAACGATGTCGAATTTAACTCTTTCACCTGCTTCGATAGCGTTCGCCGCAATACTTGCTGTACCGTCGATACTGATTACGATTTCGTAATCGGGGAAACGTGCGGTAAGGCGTTCTTTAAGAAGTGTTGCGTTATATTCTTCGGTTGAGGTCGCAATAACTACTTTGGGTTTGTTTCCGCAACCGAAAAAAGCAAAAACCGAACATGATAAAATAAAAGCAAATAATAAAGATATAATTTTTTTCATATTGTTCCTTTGTTCAAAAAAATAAAAATTTTAAGTAAATAAAACACCATATCGAAATATTTGGGGGTGAGAGCGTTCAATTCTGTTGCTTAATTTAATTTTTTGAACAAAAAAAGTTTAACATACCGCAAAGTGTCGTGTCAAGGGAAAAACAAGGTTTTTGTCGAAAAATGTAAAAAATTTTAATTGTTTTTCCATTGTATTGACTTTTTTTATAGCGAAATATATAATACACGTAGAAAAAACGGTAAAAATATGAAAATCGAAACCTTTAAGAAAAAAGATAAATACAGATTTATAGAACTTTGCAAGGAATTTTATAATAGCGATTCGACGCTCCGTCCGTTTTCCGAAAAGAGTGCAATTCTTACTTTCGAACGTGTGCTTGAACGCCATGAAAATCTTTGGGGATATATGTTCGTCGATAAGACAACGGGGGAAGACGTAGGTTATGCGCTCGTTTCGTCTTACTGGTGCAACGAAGAAGGCGGAAACATTATCGTTTTGGACGAACTTTATATTTCACCGAAAAGTCGCCATAACGGGTATGGCAGTTATTTTTTCGACTGGCTTATAAATAACGGCAAAAAATTTGCGAAGGCAATAACTCTGGAAGTTTTGACGACCAATCTTTCGGCACAATCATTATATATAAAGGAAGGCTTAATGCCCGACGGATTTGTAACTTACACAAAGGAACTTAAATAATGGTAAATAAAAAAACCACCCAAGCGGGTGGCTTTTATTTTCTAAAATTATTCGGAATCGGCGGGAAGGGAAATTTCACGGCGTTTTGCGTGGAAGGAAAGCCCTACGCAATTAGGTCCTGCGTGGCAACCTGCAGTCGGGTTGAGAAGCACCGTTTCGATATCGAGATTATTTCCGTAACGTTCTTTTAACTTTTCTATCAAAAGATCAACGAGTTCGGGAATGTCGGAGTGGGCGACGATTATTCTATGATTTTGAACGTCGTCCCCAAGTTCGTCAACGTAATAAAGCAAGCGGGAAATAACTGCCTTTTGCCCTTTAACTTTGTCGATTGAACGCATAATGCCGTCCGAACCGATATTGATAATAGGTCTTATCCCCATAAGATTGCCGACGATTGCAGAAATGGATTTAACCCTACCGCTACGGCGAAGATACTTTAAGTCGTCTGCAAAATAATACGTTGCCGTGTGGTAAATGCCGTCTTTTGCCCATTCGACGATTTCTTCGGGGGATTTACCTTTAAGATACATTTCACCGATTTGTTCGACGATGTTAAGTGCGCCCATAGTTATCGCACGGGTATCGACGGCGTAGAATTTTCTTTCGGGGTAAACCTCTTTAAGTTCCGACAATGCCATATTCATTGCGGTAAACGTGCCGGACATTTCACTTGAAAAATGTGCGTAAAGAATATCTTTTCCTTGCTTAAAAAACGGTTCGAAATAATCTTTGTATTTTTGTGGCGAAATACTGCTTGTTTTCGGTAATTCACCCGACGCACGAAGGTCGTCGTAAAACTTTTTACAATCGAAGTTTTTATATTCTCCCTCGTATGGGTAAATTTCTTTACCACCGAAGGTAAATGGCATACTGATTATATTATAACCGTAGCGTGATGCGATTTCCGGTGTTATGTCGGTATCGCTATCGGTAAAAATAACGTACATAATTTTTCCTCTTAAATGTAAAAGATTAAAGTAATTATAAAACAAACGATTATATTTTGCAATAGTTTTTAAAATTTTTTTTTTAATCCGTTGACGCCGTATATTATATAATGTTAAAATAAAAAAAAAGGATAGTTATGATTAAAATTATTGTTGACACATTGGGCGGAGATAATTCGCCACACGCAAACATCGACGGCGCAATTATGGCACTTAACCGTAACCCGAACGTCTATCTGATTTTATCGGGCGACGAACAGGTTATTAAAGAATATCTTGAAAATAAGACGTACGATAAAAAAAGACTTGAAATTTTGTCTGCGCCGGACGTGGTTACCTGTAACGATAAACCGACCGAAGTTATTAAATGTAAACCGGATAGTTCGCTTGTTAAATCGTTTGAACTTTTAAGAAACAGCGAAGATATAAACGCTTTCGTAAGCACCGGTTCGACGGGTGCGCTTTTGGCAGGTGCCGTTCTTCGCCTTGGAAGAATAAAGGGAGTTAAACGTCCAGCGTTTTGCCCGATTTTACCTACGGTTTCGGGCGGAATCGTAAGTATTTGCGATAGCGGGGCAAATTCCGATTGTACTTCTGAAATGCTTAATCAGTTTGCCGTTATGGGTAGTTTATACCTTAAAAGCGCTTACGGGATAAAATGCCCACGTGTGGCACTACTTAATATCGGCACGGAAGAAGAAAAAGGCGACCTATTACGTAAGGAAACCTTCCCGTTACTTAAAGACAACAAGAACGTAAACTTCGTTGGAAATATGGAAGCACGTGAACTCTTAAACGGAAACGTTGACCTCGTTGTGTGCGACGGGTTTAGCGGTAACGTCCTTCTTAAATCGACGGAAGGTGCGTGCCTTGAACTATTGCATTTGATTAAAAAGACCTTCCTTAAAAATCTTAAAACGAAAATCGGCGCACTTCTTATTAAAAAAGATATGAAAGATATTAAAGGTATGCTCGACTATAATAACCACGGCGGGGCAGTTCTTTTGGGTGCGAAAAAAACGATAGTAAAAGGGCATGGCAGTAGCAAGGCTCTTTCGGTTTATCATTGTATAGAACAAGCGTATAATATGGAGAAAAACGGACTGCGTGGTAAAATCGAAAAATCGCTAAACGAAGTTACAAACGAAGAATAATTATCAGGGCTTTAATTTGGTTTAAGGCCCTTTTTAATTAAATTCATTATATTTCGTACGGTTGACAACGCCGTCAAAATGATGTAAAATAAGAAAAATATAATTATGTTAAAGGGAAAGAAATGGAAAATAAATCAAATATAAACGAAAATAATTTTAAGGTTACGATAAATTCAAAACACAGCCTATTTGATTTGCACTTAAAGGAAACGTGGAAGTATCGTGACCTTGTTTTTATGTTTGTTAAAAAAGATTTTATATCTAAATATAAGCAGACGATTTTAGGTCCGCTTTGGGCAATTATTCAGCCTTTACTTACGACGGTCGTATTCACGCTTATTTTCGGAAATTTGGCAGGACTTCCTACGTCTGACGTTGAGGGGCTTATTATTCCGAGTTTCCTTTTTTATATGGCAGGTAACATCTGTTGGGGGTACTTTTCTTCGACGGTTAGCCTTACTTCGAGAACGTTTATAAGTAACGCTCACATTATGGGTAAGGTATATTATCCCCGTATCGTATCCCCACTTTCCGAATCGCTGTCGGGGCTTATTTCGTTTGTGATTCAGTTTGCCATGTTTATTGTTTTTTGGCTTTATTATTATTTTGCAGGTGGAACGGATATCGTCTTTTCGTGGAACTTACTATTAATCCCCGTTATCCTTTTGGAACTTATTATGGTGTCGATGGGGACGGGTATAATCATTTCGGCACTCACGACAAAGTATCGTGACCTTGCAATGCTCGTTGCGTTCGGACTTCAACTACTTCAGTACGCTTCGCCTATTGCATACGGACTTACGCTTGCAACCGAAAAACTTTCGGCACCGCTTATGGCGGTTTATATGCTCGTTCCTATGACGCCGATTGTAACCACGTTTAGGTATGCGCTCTTTGGTGTCGGGTATTTTAATCTTACCTACTTTATGGCGGGAATAGGAATAAGCGTACTCGTTTTGTTTATCGGGTTACTTTTGTTCAATAAAATCGAAAGAACGTTTATGGATACAATTTAGGAGAACGGCTATGGAAGATATAATGATAAAAATAGATAACGTATCCAAAATCTATAAACTCGGTCAAATCGGTGGAACGACTCTCCGTGAAGAATTGTCGAGAAAATGGGCGAAAATTCGTAAAAAAGAAGACCCGACGAAGCGTATTGGCGCAAAAAAAATTAACGTCGGCGAACTTTTCCACGCCCTTGACGGGGTATCGTTTGAAGTAAAAAAAGGTCAGGCTGTTGGTCTTATCGGGCATAACGGTGCAGGGAAATCAACCCTTCTTAAACTTATCACACGTGTTACTGCCCCGTCGGACGGCAATATTTATCTCAACGGCAGAGTTGCTTCTATGCTTGAAGTCGGCACGGGATTTCACCAAGAATTGACGGGTAGAGAAAACATTTATCTCAACGGTGCGATTTTGGGTATGACCAAAAAAGAAATCGATAATAAGGTAGAAAAAATTATCGACTTTTCCGAAGTAAGAGAATTTATCGACACGCCTGTTAAAAGGTATTCGTCGGGTATGTACGTTAAACTTGCTTTTTCGGTTGCCGCACACCTTGATTCGGAAATTCTTTTGATGGACGAAGTTTTGGCTGTCGGCGATATGGCGTTCCAAAACAAGTGCTTAAAAAAGATGAGAGAAGTTGCCGATTCCGGAAGAACGATTATTTACGTTAGCCACAATATGAATACAATCCGTCAACTTTGTGATAGGTGCGTCGTTCTGAATAAAGGTAAAGTCGAATACGACGGCGAAGTTGAAGAAGGCATCAATAAGTATATGGGCTTTAATGAAGAATTAAAGACGGAGTACGATTATTCTACTTTAGAACGTCGTGATAATTTTAAGCACGACGTACGTGTTGATTCACTTAACATTTTGCATAAAAAGAGTGCGATTTTCGATTGCGGTGAGGAAATGGACTTTGAGTTTAAGTTGCAGTCAAACGCTGACGTTAAAGGAATTAGCTTTATGTTTGAAGTCAATTCGGCAAGCGGAATGCTTATCGGTTCAGCATTTTTGAAATCGGATTTAAGCTTAAATAAGGGAAAAGAAAAAACGGTTTCAACTGTTTTTGATACGGAAAATTTAGCTCCCGGTCAATACAACATTAACATAATTGCTTACACGCAAGTAAAAGACAGAATGATAGTGAGCGATAAAATCGAAAAGGCGTTTATCTTTGAAACGCAAAATCCGGAAGTTAAATGGAAGTCCAACTGGTGGGGACATATTAAGTTTTCCGATATGCCTTTTAGTGTGAAAGAATAAAATAAAGCGTTAACAACTCGTTAACGCTTTTTATTTTTACTTAATACGTACTGTTTCGGGGACACGCCTTCGGTTTTTTTGAACACTTTTGAAAAATAATTCGGGGTATCGAAGCAGAGAATTTCCGCAACTTCTTTTACTGTTTTTTTCTCTTTTAAAAGGAGTTCTTTCGCTTTATTTATTTTTAGGATATTATAGTATTCAATAACGCTTTTTCGGGTTTCTTTTTTAAATTCACGGAACATAAGCGCACGGCTGTAATTTATCTGTTTTATTACGTCGTCGATAGAAATTTTATTATAAACGTTTTGGCTTAAAAATTCTATAACGGATTTTACCATACGGTTATCGAGTTCCCTTTCGCTTAAAAAGATGTTGTTTCCGTTTTCGGTTTCCGTTCTGTTTCTTATAACGTTGATTAAAAGCACTTCCAAATAGTTTTTAATCAGTTGTCTTCCGCCGAGCGTCGGTTCGGAAAGGAGATTCATTTTTTTTATTTCGGGGTCGGAAAAGGGAATATCGAAAGTCTTTTTCCCTTCTTCCATAATATCGAAAAAGAGTTTTTGCTCGAATTCGGATAGCAAAAAAACCTTGTTTTCGAAAAACCGCATGGCAGAAGATTTACTGTCAAAGGAAATAATTATAACGTTCGAAGGGTTTTCTCCGTCGGCAAAAAGCGAGTGAAAGACGTTGGGTTTGTGAAAAATCGCTTCGCCCGATTTAAGGTACACTTTTTTGCCGTTCGTCGTGCAATAAATACCGTTTTTAACGCAAAAAACAATCTCCCAAAAATCGTGGAATTCACCCTTGAAAGAATAATCCTTATCAAATTCGAAAAAGTGAAGGGTTATAATTTTGTTTACGTTAATCAAATTTTCGATTCTATGCTTAAAATATCTTTCCATACATAAAAGTATACAATAAAAAATAAAAAAAATCAAGTAGATTATTTTACTCTTTTTATATACTTTTTACTATTGATAACGAAGCGTGGTAATGGTAAAATATAATTGAAAAAATTTAGGAGGCAAAAATGAGAGTTTTAGCAATAGGTGCGCATCCCGACGATATTGAAATAGCATGTTCGGGTACGCTTGCAAAATGTGTTAAGCGTGGCGATAAGGTTTTTGTTTGCCACGTATCGAAGGGTGATTTGGGGCACGTTATTATTCCGCCTGACGAATTGACTGAAATACGTAGGGAAGAAGCGAGAAAGGCAGGTAGCCTTGCGGGAATTGAAGTTTTATCGGCAGAGTTTTCCGATTTGAGAATTTTTCCCGACAGTACCGAAGCAAGGGACAGAATCGTGGATATAATAAGGTACGCTAATCCGGATTTTATCATTACGCATAATCCGGACGATTATATGCCCGACCACACGGCAACGGCAAAACTCGTTTTCGACGCAAGCTTTACGGCAACCCTTCCGAATTACAAGACGAAGACGGGCGGAGAAAATCAAAAGCCCGCAAAACTCGTTCCAATTTATTATATGGACACTTTGGCAGGGGTAAATTTCGTTCCTACCGATTTCGTTGATATCAGCGAAGAAATCGACAAAAAACTCGAAATGCTCGAATGCCACGTTTCGCAATTAAAGTGGATGAGAGATCACGACCACATTGATTTTGCCGATATGGTAAGGACGTGTTCGAGATACCGTGGCTACCAATGCGGTGCGGAATACGCCGAAGGATTTAGGCAATGTCAAGTTTACCTTAAAGGCACGACGAAAAGACTTTTACCTTAATTAAACAAAATTATTACAAGATATAGGAGAAAGAAAATGAAAATCAAATGGTGTATTATCGGAGCGGCAGGTATTGCCGACAGAAGAACAATCCCTGCATTAAAGCAAAACCCTGATAACGAACTTGTTGCCGTTATGGACAGAGTTCCGGAAGCCGCAAAAACGGTAGGCGAAAAGTATGGTGTTCCTTACTATACCGACGTTGACGAAATGTTATCAAAAGAAAAGTGCGACGCCGTATATATCGGCACGCCCGTATTCTGTCATAAGGAGCAAGCACTTTTGGCGTTAAAATATAATAAGAACGTCTTTATCGAAAAACCGCTTGCGATAACCGAAAAGGACAGCAAAGAAATTTACGACGCTTTTAAAAAAGCAGGAAAGCAACTTACCGTCGGGTATATGATGAAGTATCATAACCTTCACCTTAAAGCAAAGAGTTTGGTTAGAAGCGGAAAGGTTGGCGACGTAAGCAACGTAAGACTTCAATTCTCTTGCTGGTATCCTGAAATCAAAGGTGCTTGGAGACAGAATAAAGCACTCGGCGGTGGCGGTGCGGTTATGGACCTCGGCGTTCATTGTTTGGAACTTATCGAATTTATTTTGGGCGAAAAGATAACCGACTTAAAGAGTTTTTATTCGACCAAGACGTTTAATTACGAAGTCGAAGACGGTGGCGTTATTATCTTCAAGACCAAGAGTGGCGTTTTAGGTCAAATTTCCGTAAACTTCAATATTCCTGACGACGCAAGCGTTTCAAAACTTGAAATTTACGGCACGAAGGGATACATTATTTGTAACGGCACTTTGGGACAAGAAGAAGCGGGCGTTATGAATTACCTTTACGCTCCGCAAGGCGATTACAGCGCAATGCAAGAACGTGTTATCGTTAAGCCGAGAAAATATAAGGCAAAGGGCAGTAACATTTACTTAAAGCAACTTAACGACTTTAATAAAACTTTGGAGAGCGGAAAGCCGAATTATAAATGGGCAAAGGAAGCCGTCCATATTCAAAGTTTAACCGACGCTATTTATAATGAAAAACAATAATAAAGATAATAGGAGAAAATTATGGATTTTAATTCAACAGTTAAAGGAAGTTTATTAGAAGGATTTTATCCTGAAGGCTGGGATTTCGAAAAGATTGACAAATGCTGTTCGCATAAACCCGAAGAAGTTTTCGACAGACAAGATTTTTGGAACAAGGATTTTGCTCCGATTATGTGCGGAAGCGTTGCCGAATTCGACGTTAAAATGGGACACGAAATCGCAAACGAAATCAAAAAGGCAAACGAAGCCGGCAAAAAAATCGCTTTCATTTTACCCGTAGGACCTATGGGTATGTATAAGTGGGCGGTTTATTTCCTTAAAGAATGGAACGTTTCTTGCAAGAACGTTTGGTGCTTTAATATGGACGAATGGGCTGACGGCGAAGGCAACACGCTTAAAGGCGAAGCATCCTTCCAGTCCGCTATGGAAAACGCTTTTTATAATCCGCTCGGCGAACTTACCGTTCCGAAAGACCACAGAAATTTTGCAACGAAGGAAAACCTTCCGACTTACCCCGAAAAGATTACCGCACTTAAAAGTGAAGGTGCAAAACTCGTTTTGGTTTACGGTATCGGAAGAATGTGCCACATCGCATTTTGGGAACCTCACTTCGGTTCGGAATTTAATACCGACGAAGAATGGAAAAAACAACCCTATAGGCTCGGTGCAAAACTTCACCCGCTTACGATTGAACAAAACGCAATCACGTCGTTTAGAAGCCGTACGAGTTTAGTTCCATGTAGAGCAAACACGATGGGCCCCGGACTTATGTTTCAAGCCGACTATGCTATCGGTGGCGCCGACGGTGCATTTAACCGTGGTATGCAATGGCAAGGTATGAGTTTTTGGATGACACTTCGTTACACTCCGACAAGATTCGTAACGTCAAGCTGGATTCCTACGATTCCGGGAAAATTATTCTTCGTTTCGGAACTTGCAGGTCCGCTTTGTTCAGACGTAAACTGATATGAGTAAAATCGTTATTGCGGGAAGTATTCTCGTAGATAAAATTAACGAAATAAAATCTTACCCGAACGTTGGAGAACTTACGCAAATTCAATCGGTTAAAACCGCAGTCGGCGGACAAGTCCCCAACGTTAGTATAGATATTAAAAAGATTTCAAACGACATAGACGTTCGTGCCGTCGGAAAAATCGGCAATGACGGCGACGGAGAGTTTTTGAAAAGAGAACTCAACGAAAACGGCGTTGACGTATCGGGGTTAAAGGTCGACGATAAACTTTCGACGAGTTTTACTTCGGTTATGAGTATCGTCGGCGGACAGAGAACTTTTTTCACTTACGCAGGCGCTTGCGCTACTTTCGGTGAAGACGACGTCGTGCTTGACAGTACGATAGATTATCTCCACCTCGGATACTTTTTACTTCTCGATAAAATCGACAACGGCGACGGCGTAAAGATTCTTAAAAAAGCACAAGAGAAGGGAATAAAAACGTCAATCGATTTGGTGAGTGAGAATTCCGACAGATACTCTCTTGTCGTTCCTTGCTTAAAGTACGTTAATAACCTTATCATAAACGAAACCGAGGGTGCGAAAATCGTCGGTATTAAAGACACTATTGACCTTAAAACGATATGTGAAAAATTAAAGGCTCTCGGCGTTAAAGATAGAGTAATTATTCATTGTCCCGAAAAGGCGGTATGTTTATCGAACGACGGTTACACGGAGTTACCTTCATATAAGTTGCCGAAAGATTTTATTTTGGGTACGACGGGTGCGGGCGACGCATTTTGTGCAGGCTCGCTTATCGGTATTATGAAGGGGTACTGTGATATGGAAATACTTTCGCTTGCTCAAATGAGTGCCGTTTCGGCACTTTCAAAAGCCGACGCAATAAGCGGGGTGCGTTCAATGGATTCGCTTTTGGAACTCGTAAAAGATTTTAGGAGGTAAAAATGTTAGTCAACTTAAACGACGTGCTTAAAAAAGCACAAAAAGAACACTATGCGGTTGGGTTATTTAATACCACGGATACCGATATGTTGGAAGCTGCAATCGGTGCTGCGGAAGAACTCAATTCGCCGATTATAATAGGTACGGCAGAAGTTTTACTTCCATACGGCGACCTTAAACTTATCGCTCCGTCGATTATCGATTTGGCAAAAAGGGCAAAAGTTCCCGTTGTCGTTCACTATGACCACGGTCTAACTTTCGAT
>JAZRVM010000006.1:0-52686 GCA_045599205.1 Christensenellaceae bacterium
CAGACACATTTGTCTGCTTTTTGTTTTTCTCTTGGTAATGGTCGTCGCCAAAGGCTATCCCCTGGCGGGGGACGGCAATCCTTTTGTCCCTTCGGGACATTTCCCTTATCAAGGGAATTTCCCATTACCTGCTCCATTTAAGTTAAGCAGACAAATGTGTCTGCTTTTTATTTTTGTTCTACTTGTTCTTCGTTTTTGTTTTCTTTTTCGCTGTCTTTTTTGTCTATGCCTACGATATATTTATTAAGCGGTGTTTTAAAATACAACACGAAACCGACGACAGCACCGACAACGGCTTGCAAAATCTGACACGGAAGTTTTGTTATTGCGTATTCAGGGGTACCGTATATATAGGCACGCCCCAACGAATATCCCCCAACCATAATAATAACGCCGACAACGAGAGCAATAACGCTTAACCACTTTTTAGACACCTTACTACCGTTACAATGCGAAATAATCGAAATCAAAACGGCTTGAAGCCCGTGAACTGCAAGCGACACGAACATCGGCGTCGGATAAAAGAAAAAGTCGCCCCAAAACGCACCGACACCGCCCACTATAAATGCCGAAAGCGGGTCAAAAAGAAGGGAGGCAAAACAAATTATTATGTCGTTAAAATACAAATGTCCGCCCGGAACGGGGATACCAAAAGAACTTAAAACAACGTTAATTGCCGTAAAGAGTGCAACGAAACAAAGTTTTTTTGTTGTAAAATACGGTTTCATGTTATCTCCTATTCGTTAAACATAGGCGTTGACAAATATCTGTCTCCGCTATCGGGGAAAATTACTACGATATTTTTGTTTGCGTTTTCTTGTTTTTTTGCAAGGAGGACTGCGGAAAAGAGTGCGGCACCCGACGAAATGCCGACCAAAACTCCCTCTTTTTTACCTATTAACCTACCAAAAGAAAAAGCGTCTTCATCGGAAACGGCAACTACTTCGTCATAAATATCCGTATCGAGAATTTCGGGAATAAAATTTGCACCTATGCCTTGAATACCGTGTGCCCCACTAACGCCTTTAGATAAAAGCGGAGAAGCTTGCGGTTCAACCGCAACGACTTTAAGTCCTTTGAGTTTTTCTTTCAAAAACTTTCCCGTACCGGTAATCGTTCCACCCGTACCAACGCCCGCAACGAGATAATCAATTTTGCCGTCCATATCGTCAAATATTTCGGGACCCGTGGTAAAATAATGTGCCTTAACGTTGGACGGATTATTAAACTGTCCCATAACGACGCCGTTTTCTTTCCTTGCGATTTCGTTTGCAAGTTCAATCGCTCCCGACATACCTTTTTCTCCGTCGGATAAAACGACTTTTGCACCGTACGCACCTATCATTTGGCGACGTTCTACCGACATGGTTGACGGCATAACGATAATAACTTTATACCCCTTCGCCGTGCCGACGGAAGCAATCCCGATACCCGTGTTACCCGAAGTCGGTTCGATAAGGACGGTGTCCTTATTTATTTTTCCTTCCATTTCGGCATCTAAAATCATAGAAAGAGCAACCCTGTCCTTTATTGAACCGGCAGGATTAAGGAATTCTAACTTTGCAAAAATTTTTGCCTTTAAGTTTAATTCTTTTTCAATATGCGTAAGTTCCAAAATCGGCGTTTTACCGATTAGTTGGTCTGCACTTGTAAATACTTTTGACATAACGCTCACCCTTATCAATTATAACATTTACAAAAAAACATTGTCAACCGTTAAACGTAAGCACAAAAAAAAAGCGAACAAATGTTCGCTTTTTGATTTTTATTTTATTAAAGCACCTTCGACAAAAAGTCTTTAAGTCGTGCGTCTTTTGGGTTAGAGAAAAAATCTTTCGGATTGTTTTCTTCCTTTATTACGCCCTCGTCGATAAACAAAATTCTCGACGCCACTTCCCTTGCAAAGCCCATTTCGTGAGTTACGACAACCATTGTCATACCCGAATTTGCAAGACCTTTCATAAGTTCCAAAACTTCACCTACCATTTCGGGGTCAAGTGCCGAAGTCGGTTCGTCAAACAACATTACGTCGGGTTCCATCATAAGCGCACGTACTATTGCGATACGCTGTTTTTGCCCGCCCGAAAGGGTTGACGGATACACGTCTGCCTTATCCAAAAGCCCTATACGTTCAAGAAGTTCTTTTGCTTTTTGTTCGGCTTCTTCCTTTGTTTTAAGTTTAAGCTGAACGGGTGCAAGCGTCATATTCCCCATAACCGTTAAGTTATTGAAAAGGTTAAAATGTTGGAATACCATACCAACTTTTTGGCGTGCCTTATCAACTTCCAAAAAACTTTCGTCAAAAAGTTTTTTTATTGCAAGTTTATATTCTTTCCCTTCGTGTTTTTTAAGTAAATCGTTGGCTTTAATGTCTTTAATAACAGCCTCGTCGATTTCCTCGACCTTTTTATCGGGATTCTCGCTCTTTGATTTTTCAAAAAGTTTTTTATAGGTATCGGAAAGCCTGATTACGTCAAAATGAAGGTAAGGGTCTATCGGGGTTAAAAGTTTATTCTCGTACCAAATTTCACCATACGTCGGGGTTTCCAAAAGGTTCATACAACGAAGAAGCGTTGATTTACCACTACCGGACGGCCCGATAATAACGACCTTTTCTCCTTTTTTTATTTGACATGAAACGCCTTTTAATACTTGAACTTTACCAAAATACTTATAAAGTCCGCTTATATCAACGAGTTTTTCACCATTATTTTCTGTCACTGACTTTCATCCTCCTTTCTAAGCATCTTACCAAATATGTAATTAACAATACGATAATCAAGTATACTGCCGCCAACATTAAATACGGAACAAGGTATGCGTAAGTTGCATCACCTATTTGACGGAAAGCACGTGTTAAGTCCGTTACGGCGATAAAACTTACGACGGACGTTTCCTTTATTAAGGAAATGAATTCGTTTCCCAAGGTCGGCAAAATATTTTTTACCGCTTGCGGAACGACCACTTTAAGCATAGTCGTCCAAAATCCCAGACCGAGTGCCCTACCTGCTTCCATTTGCCCTATATCGATAGAGTTGATACCGCCACGCATAATCTCCGAAACGTATGCACCCGAGTTCATACCGAAAATTAATATTGCTTCGATAACGGTGTCAACGGTTATCCCTAACGCAGGCAATAAAATAAAATGCCCGATAAGTAACTGAACAACCATAGGCGTACCCCTGAAAAAGGCAACGTACGTTATACAAATTTTATCTAATATTTTTGAAACTATTCCCTTTTTCGGCATAACCCTGATAACGGCAATCAACGTACCGATAACGATACCGATAATCAGTCCGAAAACAGCAATCTCAATCGTAGATAAAAGTCCGCCAAGAACCCTTTTATATCCGCCGCGAGTAATAAATTGATCGACAAATTTTTCCCATTCACTCATTTCACTCATTTTTCTTTTAACTTACAAATAGCCAACGACAATAATGCCGTTGGTTATTTGGTATTTCCTTTTATATTCTATTATGCGCCGATTGCACCGAAAACGGTTAAAATATCGATTACGGTACCTGCTTCGTCAAGCGAATCGTTTGAAGTCAAAGTAACAACAACTTGTGATTCTTTGTAGTACGGATTCGAGAAGTTAATAGAAGTCTTACGTGCTGCGGTTACGGTCAATGCTGCCATTGCGACGTCAACACCGTTACTTCCGATTGAACTTACAACCGCATCGAAAGGCATATCTTCGATAACCAATTCAAGATTTAATTCTTGAGCGATAAGTTTTGCGATTTGAATATCGTAACCCTTAAACCCCTCACCCGAAATTTTTTCAAAAGGTGGGAATTCCGCATTAGTCGCAACAACTAATTGACCGGCTTGATTATTAAGGTCTTTCGTAGCGGAATTGATTTCGTCTAATTCGTCTTCAGTCTTATTTAAGATGCTCTGAATTTCGTTCGACTTCGTTGTTAAAATGTTGTTGATACTCGCTAAAAGAGCCGTTTGATTTTTATCAACGCCGATTGCGTAATCTTCGGAAGTTAAAGCAATATCGATAAGTTTAAGATTCGTCGGATCGCTGTTAACCAAACTCGTTGCAGTAGCCTTATCTACAACGATGTAAGAAATCTTACCGTTCTTTAAGTCCTGTGCTGCAAGAGCAGGCGTTTCGTATGCCAAAGCATTGCAACCTTTAAGTGCAGATGCGTACATATATCCCGTCGTTCCTTGTTGTGCGCCGACACTAACGGAAGAACCGCAAGCGGTAAGCCCCAACATACAAGCAAGCGACATAATTGCCGTTAAAATAAGTGTAATAAGTTTTTTCATAATTTTTCTCCTTGCAAAAATAATTTTTTTGTTTTACACATGTTATTATAATCATTAAAATTTTTTTGTCAAACGATTTTTGCATATTTTTTCAAAATTTTTTATTTTTTATTCAATTTATTTTACATTATGAATATTTGTATGAATATTTTATTATATTATTCTATTTTTTGCGCTAAGCACGAATAAAAACAGCCGTTTGTTTTAAGAACGGCTGTTTTTTAGATAATATAATGAATATTATAATGAAATTTAATCGACAAATTTTTCTCCGTCGTTAATAAACAAAATCCCGAAACAGTTCTCACCGCAATGACTTGTTATCGTCCCTCCCGCCGTCGTCACGTTTACGTTTTTAAATCCACGTTCAATAAGCTTATCTCTTACCGAATTTATCATTTTTTCATCTGCCGTAGTGTACGTAATAAAAATCTCTTCTCTATCGGGATTTGAAAATTCCTTCAGCGTATCGTCAACGTAACTTTCAACAATTCTTTCAAAATTTCCACGGTATTTTTTGCCGAGTTTCATTTTTCCGTTTTTAACCACGATTTGCGGTCTGATTTTAAGGATATTTGCTCCGTAAAACGCAAGACCGCTACACCTTCCGCCCTTATAAAGATAATCGAGTCTTTTTAAGACAAAACTTGCTTGAACGTAACCTATTCGGTTATTTACCTTTTCGATAATTTTATCAATAGGCAAACCCTTATTAACAAGCTTTGACGCATAAATTGCAAGAAGTGCTATTCCCGTCGACAAAGTTTTGCTGTCAATAACGTAAACGTTTTTTAATTTTTGCGATGCGTTTACGGCGTTATTATAAGCACTGCTCATCTCTTTCGAGAGTGTAAAATGAATAACCGCATCGTTATCTTTTAATAAGTTACCGAAATATTCTTCGTACTGAAATTCGTTTACCGCAGAAGTTTTCGGGAGCACACCCGTTTTGTTTGTCTGTTCAATAATTTCCGTTGGAGATATCTCTCCGTCAAGATAACTGATATTACCAAGCAAAACGGTAAACGGAACAATATTTATATTATATTTTTTAATCAATTCTTTTGATAAGTCAACCGTCGATTCGGTTGAAATTGCTATTTTCACGATATTACCTCTCCTTTTTTTATTATTGTAAATCAAAAAAAATAAAAAAGCACTCTATTTTTGTATTATGCCCCTCTACTCTTATTTTTAATAAAGTAGAGAATTTTTTATAACTCTGCCGACGGTAGAATTCTTATTTTATACAAATAATAATTGACGAAAAGTTAAATAATATGATAAAATAACGGTATGGACATAAAAGAGAACCTTGCCAAGAATTTAATACAGTTGCGAAAACATGCAAATCTCACACAGGCGGAACTTGCCGAAAAAATAAACTATTCCGATAAGGCGGTTTCAAAATGGGAAAGAGGCGAGGCTATTCCCGACGTTATCGTTCTTAAAACCCTTGCCGACTTTTACCGTACGTCCATCGACTCGCTTATTTCGTTGCCGAAAGAAAAGTCAAAATATTCTCTTTCGCTCCTTCCGAAAAAACGTATTATAATTGCGCTTTCTTCCGCCGTACTTGTTTGGATGATTGCCATTGCGTGTTTCGTCTTTCTCGGTATGATTTTCCCGTCGGTAACGGAAAGTTGGCTGGCGTTTATTTACGCCGTTCCCGTAAGCATGGTGGTTTTACTTTCTCTCACTTTCGTTTGGGGGAAATCGGTACCCAACCTTATTTTTGCATCTGTTCTCGTGTGGACGATTGCTCTTGCGATTTTCCTTTCTGTTTTGGTTTTTTGTTCGGCATCAAGTAATTTATGGATGATATTTTTAATACCTATCCCCATTCAAATATTATTAGTTTTAAGTTTTACGTATAAAAGAAACAATAAAAAATAATTAAAATCAAACAAAAAAACGCACCTAATGAAGTGCGTTTTTTTATTTACCCGTTGTCGTTTCTTATTTTACCTAAGTTTAGCAAATAAGAATTTAATTAAGCGATATATTTTTCAGTTTATCGTATTTTGCAAGTGCAATACTTTTTAGGTTTTCCGAAATATATCCTTTTTCAAAAGTTTCGTCGCTTATTTTCTTTGCTGTATAAATCGATTCTACCGAATAATTCAAATTCCCGAGATCATTTATATATTTTCCGCTTTGCCTTTCTCCCATAAAGTCGCCACCGCCACGGAGTTTGTAGTCGAACTCCGAAATCTTAAATCCGTCGGTATTATCTTTTATTATTTTCAATCTCTCTATCGCTTGTTCGTTCGCCGAACTTGTCATCAAAAAACAATAGCTTTTAATATCGGATCTCCCTACCCTGCCACGAAGTTGATGAAGTTGTGAAAGCCCGAATCGTTCTGCATTATATATAACCATCACCGACGCCGACTTTACGTCCACACCTACTTCGATAACGGTAGTCGAAACCAAAAGACCTGTTTTTTTATTCTTAAAATCGTCCATTATTTGATTTTTTTCAGCGTCTTTCATTTTGCCGTGCAAAAGACCGACGGAAATGTTCGGCAGTTTCTCTTTCAATTCCTCGTATAGTTCGGTTGCGCTGATGACCGAACCTTCTTCGTCGCCGTCGATTTTCGGGCAAACAAAGTATGCCTGATGCCCGACGTTTATTTCCTTTTCGATAAACTTTAACATATCGCCGTATTTTTCACTCGGTACAATATTCGTTTGAATAGGGATTCTCTCTTTCGGTTTATCATGAATAGTCGTTATATCAAGGTCGCCGTAAAGGATAAGTGCCAAGGTCCTCGGAATAGGCGTTGCACTCATTACCAAAACGTCGGGAGTTATTCCCTTATTTAACAAGCTACTTCTTTGTGCTACGCCGAAACGTTGCTGTTCATCACAAATACATAATGACAATTTTTTAAACTCAACGTCTTTTTGAATAATGGCATGCGTACCTACAAGCACGTTTACGTTGCCGTTTACTGCGTCTTGCTTTATTTCACGTTTTTCCTTTGCCGTCATTGACCCTGTCAAAAGTTCTACGTTATAATCAGGAAAAACGCTTTTTATCACTTCAAAGTTTTGTCTTGCCAAAACTTCCGTCGGTGCAAGATAAGCCACTTGATACCCTGACGAAACTGCCATAAAAATCGCACAAGTGCTAACTGCCGTTTTGCCACTGCCGACGTCCCCCTGCATAAGCCTATTCATTGTATAAGCCCCGCTTAAATCGGCATAAATTTCGTTTACCGCATTTTTTTGACCTTCGGTAAATTCAAAAGAAAATCTCGTATTAATAAATTCTACCAACTCTTTCGACGTGCAGGAATATTTATTAAATCTAACTTGATTCCTATCACCTTTTATTATCTTAAAAGCGGAGATAAGCGAAAAATATTCTTCAACGGCAATCCTGTCGCTTGCCTCGCTTAACTTATCGAAGTCAGTCGGGTTATGAACTTCCTTGTATGCATAATATAGATTTTTAAGACCGTATTTAGCTTGCAAGTCAATAGGAATGATGCTTGTCGGTTTTTCCAAATCCACGGAAATTCTTGCGCTATCCCTTACCGTTTTTTGCGTAAGCGCACCCTTTATTTGATATTGCGGAACGATACCGCAAAGCCTAAACGCCTTTTCGCACAATTCAAAAGAAGGATTAACAATGGTCATCTCGCCGTTTTTAAGACTTACCCTGCCGTAAAAAAGATATTCGACGCCTTGGGAAAGTTTCGATAAAACGTAAGGCTGGTTAAACCATATTACCGAAAAAATAAGACCTTCCTGTTCACATACAACTTTCACAAAACCACGTTTTGCCATAAACCTGTTTACAGGAATGGATACGACTTTGCCGTTCGTTAAAACGACGTCGTTATGATATGCATATTTTAACGGTTGAAGATTTCTTAAATCAAGATATGCCCGTGGGAAAAAACTGATGAGTTCTTTTGTACCGAATATCCCCATCTTCTTAAAATCTTCATTGCGTTTTTCACTTATACCTTTTATCTTCGTTAATTCCATATTATTCCTTGATTATCAAAAAAGGGAAAGATTTTTCTTTCCCTTTAGTCTATTCGAGTGCAATATAATAGTGGTAAATCGGTTGACCGCCGTAGTGAACGTCAACGTCGCAGTCAGGATACTTTCCTCTGACAAGTTCGGCAAGTGCCTCTGCTTCCGCTTCCTTTATATCCTTTCCGTAGTAAAGCGTAATGATTTCTTCCGAACTCTTTAATCTGCTTATAAGATCCAACGTAACCATATTAACGTCTTTTCCCGTTGCCAAAACCTTCTTGTCGTCAAGCCCGATAATATCGCCTTCTTTGAGGTCAAAGCCGTCAATCTTGGTTGTTCTTACAGCACGTGTAACTTGACCTACGGTAACGGTATCCATTGCGTGAATCATATTCGCCTTATTCTCATCAACAGAAAGTTCCGGATTACATGAAAGTGCAGCAGAAAAACCTTGCGGAATATTCTTTGTCGGAACAACGTAAATATTTCTGTTTTCAACTAATGACCTTGCCTGTTCGGCAGCAAGAATAATGTTTTTATTATTTGGGAACACGAATACCGTTTCGGCGTTAACCCTTTGAACGGCGTTTGCAATATCGTTTGCAGACGGATTCATTGATTGACCGCCTTCGATAACTTCGTCAACCATAATATCCTTAAAGATACCGGAAATGCCTTCACCTGCGGAAACGGCAACCATACCCATAGGCTTTTTCTCTTCTTCGTATTTTCTCATTAGGGCTCTGTTTTGTTCCAGCATGTTCTCGATTTTAAGCTTATCGAGTTCGCCGATTATAAGTGCTTTAGTAAGAGCAAGCCCCGGTTGATTCGTGTGAACGTGAACTTTAACGAGTTCAAGATCACCGATAACGATAACGCAATCACCGATTTGCATAAGTTCTTCTTTTAACTTTTCGATATCGGCAAGCGTCGTACTCTTTTTTATATTTGTAATAAAGAATTCCGTGCAATAAGCAAATTCGATATTCCCAAGGCTCATAATATCAGCGTGTTCCATTGCCGTTTCGGACGAAGGGGTGTTGTCGATAGCGGTAACAACGTCACCACCAACCTGTTCTCCCATCATAGCCTTATACATACCCTCGTATAAGCACATAAGCCCTTTTCCGCCGGCGTCAACAACGCCTGCTTTTTTAAGAACAGGTAAAAGTGTCGGAGTCAATTCTACGGCTTCGTTACCCTTCTTAATTATTTCAGGTAAAAACGTATCGAAATCTTTTATTCTTCCACGAATAGTTTGAGAGTGTTCCGCAACCATTCGTGCAACCGTAAGCATAGTTCCTTCTTTTGGTTTTGAAACGGCACCGTAAGCAACTTCCGCACCGTTAAACAACCCCTGTGCGAAAAGTTTTACGTCAATTTCTTCGGCATTTTTAACAACGTTACAAAAACCCCTTAATACTTGCGACAAAATAACGCCCGAGTTACCTCTTGCACCACGGAGCGCACCTTTTGCAATCGCATCCGCAACGTCAAGAACGTTATTGCTTTTACAAGCCATAACTTCTTTAACTGCCGATTGAATCGTAAGAGACATATTTGTACCCGTATCGCCGTCCGGAACGGGAAATACGTTTAGGGCGTCGATTGAAACCCTATTTATTTCTAAAAGTTTTGCCGCAGTGATTATCATCGACTTAAGCATCGTTCCATTTATCGTTTTTTGCATATCATACTCCAAAAAGAAGAAAAATTCAAAATTACCCTTAAAGTTTTACGCCTGCAACGTTTACGTCAATAGAATCCACAATCATACCGGTAAAGCGTTCTACCTTGTACTTGACGGATTCTTTAAGTGCTTCGGAAACAGCTTTAATCGACACACCGTATTTAACGATAACGGAAAGTTCGATAGAAAGCCTGTCGCCGTTTGAATGTACTCTGACGCCTTTTACTTCGTTACCGAATTTAATAAAACTAATTACTCTTTCAAAAAAATTTTTCGGAACAAACTCAACAATCCCATAGCAATCGTTTGCTATGTGACCGACAAATCTTTCGACGGTTGTATCCGTAATTGTTATCTTTCCATAGATATTATTAGTTTTAGACGACATAATAACCTCACTTTGAGTATTTTTTATTTTACAATATTTATCAATATTTTGCAACCCTTTAAGTATAATATATTTAAATTTTATTCTATCTTTTTGTTTGTTTAGTATAAATAAAAATTTTTTTTAACAAACTTATTCGTTTTTTGTTGCCTTTTATTTGGTTTTATGGTAAAGTATTACGTGTTAAATAATGCGTAAATTCCAAGGAGGATTTCAATATGAGTAGAGTATGTAGCGTTTGTGGTAAAGGCAAACTTTCGGGTAACCTTGTTAGCCACTCAAACCGTAAAACCCCAAAAACTTATGATGCCAACCTTCAAAAGGTAAGCGTTAAGCACGAAGACGGAACTGTTTCTAAAGAATACGTTTGCGCAAGATGCTTAAAAGGCAACAAAGTAACGAGGGCATAATAAATAATTATAAAGTTTAAGGCGTGTTTTTATACGCCTTTTTCTTTTACTATACCCTTTTAGTCCTAAATATTAAAGCCGACGGAACACCGTCGGCTTACTTTATTTTTTGTTTTTTATATACTCTCTTACGCCGTTTGCAATCGAAAGGTAATCGTTTGTGAGTATCGTGTCTATACCCATATCAATCATCTTAATCGCTTGGTTTACGTCATCGGAGAAAAACATATTGCACTTTATTCCGTGCGCATGCGCTTTATCAATCATTTCTTGAGTATAGTAAACCGACGCAAGCTGAACTTTATCCGTTTTAAGTTTTATTGCCTTTTCGACAACGTCTTTTGGATTCGTCCAGTCAACACCCGCATTTCGTTTTATTTCAGGTGCAATTCCCTTTAATTCAAGCGACATATTAGGGTTATCACACATAACGTAAACGTAATCGGCACAGTCGTATTCACGGATTAAATCAACGATATTTTGCGTCTCCTTTTCGGAGTGATGCCCTTTAGAATATTTTACGTGGATATTAAAAATCGTCTTTTTTGAAAACCTTTCCAAAATATCCGTAAACGTAACGATTTTCAATCCCTTATACTTATCGTTAAACCCTTTCCCGAAATCTAATTTTTTTAATTCTTCAAGGGTATAATCCCAAACGTTTCCGTTGCC
This sequence comes from Christensenellaceae bacterium, assembly GCA_045599205.1. Lineage (GTDB taxonomy): Bacteria > Bacillota > Clostridia > Christensenellales > Borkfalkiaceae > UBA1259. The sequence continues at coordinate 11,450 of JAZRVM010000006.1, forward strand.
GTTTGAAACACGGTCTAACGTCGAGTCGTGAATTGAAACGAGTTTATTGTCTTTTGTTTCCCACAAGTCAAATTCAATCTCATCCGCACCCAAGGCAATGGCTGAGGCAAAAGCAGGCAAGCTGTTTTCGGGTGCAATCGTGTTAAATCCCCTATGGGCGCAAATACGTGGGTAACCCTTTTGCGCTTCGTTAAGTGAAAGGTCGGGACCTGCCGTTCTGTAAAGCCAAGGACGCCTGCCTTCTTCCATATAATCGGCGTGAGATTTAAGTTTGCCCTTAAACCCCGCCGGTTTATAATGCTTTTTACTCGGGTCGATATCTGCAATCAAAAGCCCCACTTGGTTAGTAAAACTTTTAACGATTTCTCCGTTTGGCGCAACAATCATACTCGAACCGCAAACGGGCGAATTATCCCCGAGCGTAACGGCAGACCTTAACAGATATGCGTTCGTATTGTAGCACAAGAACTTACCGTTTGTTTCCAAATACTCGTGCGTGTCCGTTCGTTGATGCGAACAGCCGATAATTATATCGACTTTCTCTCTCGCAAGTTGTGAAAAATATTCGTAAAAATAAAAATCATAACAAGTTAAAAACCCGTACTTAACGCCTTCAACGGTAATAGTATAAGGCTTTCTATGCTCGTAACTGTACCGTACGTCAAGTTGGTTTCCGCCCTGACTTTCGGTTTTAACTTCCGACGGCGCAGGGTGTGCTTTATAATACTTTCCGACACAATTACCTTCCCTGTCAAACGCAAACGTCGTGTTACGGTATCCGCCTTCGACCTTATCGGAAAAGTTGGCAAAAACGATTGCCCTGCATCTCTTTGCCGTTTCGATAACCTTTTCTTTTACTAATCCGTTATATTTTTCAATCAACGAATGGAACGCCTTTTTATTCGGGGTGCTTACGGGTATATCGCAATACTCGGGAAGAACGATAACGTCAAGCGTGTCGTCGCACTTGTCAAGAAGCGAAACCATGCCTTCAAAACACTTTTCGGCATCGCAGAAATTCATCGAATAATAAGGTTCAATTACACAAACTTTCATATTTTATAACTCTGAAACCGAAACGCTACCTTTATATTGATTCCATTGTAAGCCCCAGTCGGCATACGGCAAAATCTTTTCGGTAAGTTCGGGAATTTCTTCTACCTTCCCTTCTAAATAATCTTCAAGTCTTCTCGCCAAATCCAAAATTCTTGCTTTAAGTCCACCAAGACGAATAGTGTGGATTTCCCAACCGTACGGCTTATTGTCAAGCATCCAAATATATCTCATACTCTCCGTGAAAGCGTCAATACGCTTTGCCGTTTCGTAATAATCGGGAACGAGTTTTTTGAGTGCGTTTTTATCGCCTGCCTGATAAGCGTCACGTGTTTTAATACCGAGTTCGGCTTTAAGCTCTAATACCCTGCACAACTTTGCATAAAAATCAGGTAAATACTTGTATTCACCGAATTTAGGAACCAAGCCTTCGAGTTCTTCGGCATACTTACCGTATTCCGTCGGTAACTGGTCACGAAGCGCACCGTCCTTCCAACCAACGAAAACGTCGTTAAATAAAAGCGATTTACAACCGTTTTTGCAAACCAAAAGGTCGGGATTAAACTTACTCTTATTTGGAAGGTCAAGCCTTAAAAAGTCGTCGTAACTAACACCGAACATCTTTTCAAAACCCGCCTTAATGCTATCCATATCGTAGTTTCCGTCGTAATACTGTTTGGTACAATAAAGTGACGGAAGTGCCGTATAATAAGGGCAATCGTGTCCGTCGTCGTCCCAAATAGTTAAAATAACGTTTTTGATATCGTGTTTTTTAACCTGTTTCATAGCGGCACACATTGATTTTTCCATAATCTTATTGTACGGCGCAAAACCGTTTGAAGTAAACCCTGCGCAACCGGCAAACCAAAGTTCGTTATCAAATTCTTCGTGGGACTTAAACATTTCATCGTAAATATCTTCTTCCGTATGGTCATAATCCCAGTAACAAATACCTGCCGACTTCGGAACCAAATCTCTTACTTCCTTCGGGATATGGAGTCCTTTGCCGTAATAATTGCCTTTATTTGCAATTCTAAAAAACATATCCGACCACATGTGAACCTTAAAGTCGTATTTGGCGGCAATTTCGACAACCTTGTTTAAGTGACGTAGCAAAATTTCGTAATGGTCAACGTAACCGTGTTTATCCATATATTTACCACGACCGATTTTATGCGCTTCGTCAAAGCCGATATTGACGTTATGCGTCGTATAACACTCACGAAGCGTCTTAAACATTTTTTCGATAAGTTCGTAAGTTTTCGGTTCATCGGCAAGTAAAATATTGTCGATATCTACTATATCGTAGTAGCACGGCAATTTTACAAGATTCGTTTGGTGAGCAAGCGTTTGAATCGACGGAACGAGTTCAATACCCTTTGAAATGGCGTAAGCGTCCATTTCTTTGATTTCTTCTTTGGTGTAACCGCCACGAAGATACCCAAAGTACGGTTCGTCTTCTATTTTATAAGTATCGTCCGTACAAAGTTCGAGTAAGTTATAGCCCATCATCGACAATTTATCAATGAAATCTTTTACCCTTTCAACCTTCATAATGCCTGCACTTGAACAACAAATAAGTGCACCGAATCTTTTATTTTCCATAATAACTCCTTTAATAAATTACTACTTTTTGTATTTTAACACAATCAAAACTAATTGTAAATACCTAATTAAAACAAAAATCCCCTATAATAAGGGGATAGTTACCAGTCTTCTTTTATGCTGGTTTTTATATCGTCGTAATATTCAAAATATTTTTCTCTTGCGCTTTGTTTTTTATCCGACAAAATTTCTTCGGGATATTCGGCGTCTTCTTCTTTATATTCCGATTCACGCATTAAATCGTATTGTGTTTTCCCTTCCATCCTAAACCCTTTTACAATTTGAACAGTCCCTCATGCAACCCGAACAAATCTTTGAATTTTTTATCAAACTTTTTATGTTTACAAGTATTATTATACCAACAAAAACGATTAAAAGCAAATTAAAATCAACGAAAATTACGTTGCCGATAAAATTGATAATAACGGCAACGCCGTAGGCAACGAGAAACTGGGTTAAAAGTATTTTCACAACACGTTTTTTGTCTTTAAGTTCCTGACCGAGCTGGAAAATACTTGCAACACACGGCGGGGAAAATAAAACGAAGCAAACGTAAGCAAATGCGGAAAAACTGTTTGAAAACAAGGTTAAACAATCAACACCCAAAACGCCCAGCGTTTCCACCACTGCTTCCTTTGCCAAAAATCCCGACGCAAACGCAACACCGCATTCCCATCTTTTTATGCCGAGCGGATATAAAAGGTATTTTAAGCCCGAACCGATATAAAATAAAAAACTCTTCGTTACGTCGGTCGTATATCCGTAAAAATTAAAACTTTTAAGGCACCAAAGTATTATCGAAACGGACATTATTACCGTGCCTGCCTTTAACGTAAAGTCTTTTATTTTTTCGAGCATAACGAACAAAATTCTCTTTACCGAAGGCAACCTATATACGGGCATTTCCAAAAAAAAATCCGATTCTTTTTCTTCGTTTTTGTTAAAAAAACTGATTATTCCGGCAAGTAAAAACGATAAAAAATAAAGTGCGACGCTTACAAAAAAGTTATCGTTAAAAAAGGCCTTGGTAAAAAAGGCGATAACCGTCATTTTTGCACCGCAAGGTATATATAACATTGATATTATCGTTCTATCTCTTTCGCCTTTATTCTCTATGGTCCTCGTTGCCATAAGCCCCGTAACCGTGCAACCCGAAGCCAAAATAAGCGGAATTGCCGATTTTCCGTTTTGTCCGATTTTTCCGAAAAATCCGTCGAGAATATAGGCAACCCTTGCCATATAACCGCTTTGTTCCAAAACGGACAAAAAAGCAAACATTATAAGTATTTGCGGTAAAAGACAAAAAACGCTTTTAAGCCCGCTTAAAACACAGACGGTAAAACTCGTTATCGGCATAATTCCAAAAAGGTTTTCCACCATTTTATAACCGCCGTTTATACATAAATCGAAAAACGCTTCCACGTACTTTGATGCGTTGTTTCCGAGCATAATCGAAACCGAATACATTACGGTTATAATGACGACGAAAAAAACGGGCGCTAAAAATTTATTTAATAATACCCTGTCGATTTTTTCCGTGAGTTCCTCTTTTATCGGCTTTTTAATTATGAAATCGTCTATATTAAAGTCTTTGTTTATAAGGCGTTTTTGTTTATATCCGCCATCAAAAATCCTTTTTAAAATATCGTCGACTCCGTTACCACGCAAAGCGGAAATTCCCCGACAATAAACGCCGAGTTCGTTTTCAATCCCGTTAAAATCAACCGTAATTCCGAGCCTTGAAAGTTCGTCAGAAAAATTGATTGCGATAATCGTTGTTATTCCGATTTTCAATAATTCCTTCGTTAATTCAAAACTTCTTCTTATCGCCTTTCCGTCAACGACGTTTATTATTAAATCGGGTTTATTGTTTTTAAGATAATCGGTAACGGCTTTTTCGTCCTCGGACTTTGTGTCAAAAGAATATATCCCCGGCAAGTCGACTATTTTTACGTTCTTGTTTTTTTTATAAAAACCTTCTTTTTTCTCTACCGTAACCCCCGTCCAGTTCCCGACCTTTTGATGCGCTCCCGTAAGACGGTTAAAAAGCGTCGTTTTCCCGCAATTCGGATTCCCGATAAGTGCGACGGTAACAATTTCGTTGTTTTTATTCATCAATCACTTCCACAAAAACTTTCAACGCTGTTTTTTTTCGTATCGCAATTCTAAACCCGTCAAGTAAAACTTCAACGGGACCGAAAGAATAAAAGTTCCTTAATTTTACCGTTTGTATTTTTTCCTTTAAACCCATAAAGCGAAGTCGGTTTATCCCTCCGCTGTTTTCCATTTTCGTTACGATTAGCCTTTTATTTACAGGTGCATCAAACAAGTTCATAGTATATATTATTCAAAAAAAATTTTACTATGAAAAAAACAGGCACAATTTTGTGCCTGTTTTTGTATTAAAATTAGTCAACGAGTTCGATAACAACAACTTCGGCTGCGTCACCCTTACGAGCGCCGAGCTTATAAATTCTTGTATATCCGCCACCTTGTCCTTTTTCTTCTTTACGTGCAGCGTATTTCGTTGCATAGTCGTCGAAAATCTTTTCAACAAGCGGATACTTAACTTCGTTATATCTCTTCTTAAAGTCAGCCTTGCTTTCCTTAAAGCCCTTAACCGGTTTAAGATTATTAACCATCGTCAAAATCTTCTTTCTTGCGTTAAGTTTTGTCGGTCCGTCTTTAATAAGAGTTTTTGTTGTTTCTTTGCCTTTTGAATCTTTAACGGTAACTTCTTCTTCGATAGTATCGGTATAAGTATTCATAGCAAGAGTGATAATCTTTGCAACGTACGAAGCAACTTCCTTTGCTCTTGCTTCCGTTGTTTCAATCTTGCCATACCATAAAAGTTCAGATGCTTGATTTTTTACGAGTGCTACTCTTTGCGTAGCGTTCACTCCTAATTTTGCCATTTTTTAGTCCTCCTTGTCCTTCAACTTTAAGCCCATGTTCGTAAGTTTGAAAATAACTTCGTCAAGAGACTTTTTACCCAAGTTGCGGACTTTAAGCATATCGTCTTCGGTTTTCTTGGTCAAATCTTCAACCGTGTGAATGTTTGCTCTCTTTAAGCAGTTATATGAACGAACGGATAAATCCATTTCTTCAATCGTCATTTTAAGAATCTTTTCTTCTTCCTTTTCCTTGGATTCAACCATAATTCCCATATTGCCGATTTCCGATAAAGAAACGAACATCTTGATATGTTCTTCCATAATTTTAGCGGCAAGACTTACGATGTCTCTACCGGAGAATGCACCGTTTGTCCATACTTCGAGAGTAAGTTTATCATAGTCAACACTTTGACCTACACGTGTTGCGGTTACGTTGTAGCTAACCTTTTTTACAGGCGTGTAAATGCTGTCGATTGCGATATTATCGATAATATCCGACTTATGTTCGTCAGCACCCTGATAACCACGACCTCTGCCGATTGTAAGTTCAACGTCAAGCTTACCGCCTTCGTCAACCGTACAAATATACTGGTCAGGGTTTAGTACTTCGAAATCTGCGTCGGCAGGAATATCTCCTGCTTTAACAACTGCAGGACCTTCTTTATAAAGTCTTACCGTTTTAACGAAATCGTTTTCCAAACTTACCGTCTTGATTGCAACGCATTTTAAGTTAAGAATAATTTCCGTTACGTCTTCCTTTACAAGGTCGATTGCAGAAAATTCGTGCTTTACACCCAGTTCTTCGGAAAACTTAATGTTTTGGATTGCGGCACCCGGAAGTGCAGAGAGAAGTATTCTTCTCAAAGCATTACCGATCGTAAGCCCAAAACCCTTTTCCAAAGGTTCAACAACGATTTTTGCATAACTGTTGTCTTCGTTTTCTTCCACTGCTATTTTTGGCATTTCAATTTCCATCATAAGAAAATTTACCTCCTTAATAGTTTTGATATCAGATGATATAGGAATTCTTGTAAGAGTGTGGATTGTCCTTACTTTCCCCCTATATCACCCCATCAAAATACATATAAAATTTATTTGTTTTTTACGAATTACTTCGAATACAATTCGACGATCATGTGTTCGGCAATGTTACTGTCGATATCATCTCTTTGCGGAAGGGCAAGAATTTTACCTTCGAGCGTTTCAGGGTTGAATTCCAACCACTTCGGCATAGTTCCAACCTTCATTGACTTAATTTCGGTAAAATATTTATTGTCCTTTTTGTTTTCTTTAACTGCAACGACGTCGCCTACGTTAATGCAATAAGAAGCAATGTTTACCTTCTTACCGTTTACCGTAAAATGACCGTGTGTTACGAGTTGACGGGCTTGACTTCTCGACGAGCCGATACCCATTCTGTAAATAACGTTATCAAGTCTTCTTTCCAAAAGCGATAACATATTTTCACCGGTAACGCCCTTCATTCTATCTGCCTTTTCATAATATTTTCTGAATTGTCCTTCTAAAACGCCGTAAATTCTCTTGCATTTTTGCTTTTCACGAAGTTGAAGACCGTATTCGGAAATCTTCTTTCTTGCCATACCGTGCTGACCTGGTGCTACAGGTCTTTTTTCAAAAGCACAAACACCCTTATAGCATCTTTCACCCTTCAAGAAAAGTTTAGCACCTTCACGTCTGCATAAGCGACATTTTGAATCTGTATATTTAGCCATTTTTCAATTCTCCTTTATACTCTACGTTTTTTAGGTGGTCTGCAACCATTGTGAGGAATAGGTGAAACGTCTTGAATAAGAGTTACTTCCATATCACAATTTGCAAGTGCTCTGATAGCAGATTCTCTACCTGCACCAGGACCTTTTACGTAAACTTCAACTTGACGCATACCTTGTTCTCTTGCTGCCTTGCCTGCGGTTTCTGCGGCTTGTTGTGCGGCAAACGGTGTGCTCTTTCTTGAACCCTTAAAACCGAGTGAACCTGCGGAAGACCAAGAAACGGTATTCCCTTGCAAGTCAGTAATTGTTACCAAAGTATTATTGAAAGAAGCTTGAATATGAACTTGACCTTTGTCAATTCTCTTAACTTCTTTACGTTTTTTAACGATTTTCTTTGCTACTGCCATTATAAGTTACCTCCGTTATTTGGTTGCCGTTTTCTTCTTGGCAACTGTACGACGAGGACCTTTTCTTGTTCTCGCATTTCTCTTTGAACTTTGTCCTCTTACAGGTAAGTTCTTTCTGTGACGAACACCACGGTAGCAACCGATTTCGATAAGTCTTTTAATTGAAAGACTTACTTCACTTCTAAGGTCGCCTTCAACGTGAAGGTTGTGTTCGATATATTCTCTTAACTTCGCAACGTCATTTTCAGATAAATCTTTAACTCTCGTGTCCGGATTTATGCCTGTTTCTGCGATAATTTTCTTTGCCGTTGCAAGCCCGATACCGTAAATATAGGTAAGGCCGATTTCTACTCTTTTGTTGTTTGGCAAATCAACGCCGGCTATACGTGCCATCCTTGTCAAATACCTCCGTATTTTCTTTTAAAAATTTTGTATTATATATAAATGCCTAAACCATCTTTTCCTGGAATGGGGATATAATGATTTTCGGCGATGTTTTTCGCTTTTAATTCTATCGAAAAAAGCGTGGGAATTAACCCTGTCTTTGCTTATGGCTCTTGTCTTTTGAACAAATTACCATTACTTTTCCGTTTCTCTTAATAACTTTGCACTTATCGCACATAGGTTTTACTGAAGGTCTAACTTTCATCTTTTTCTCCTTTATTTTGGAATTGTTTTATGTTTTTAGTTCTTGCTACGCCAAATGATTCTGCCTTTTGTTAAATCGTACGGACTCATTTCGAGTTTTACGCTATCGCCCGGTATAATCTTTATATAATGCATACGCAATTTTCCGGAAATATAAGCCGTTATTATGTGACCGTTTGAAAGTTTTACCGTGAACGTTGCGTTAGGTAATGCTTCCACAATCACGCCTTCGGTTTCTATAACGTCGTCTTTAGACACAAACAGTTCCTCCCTTTTTAATATTTTACAGAGTTAAAATTTCCACTCCGTCTTCCGTAATCGCTACGGTATTTTCATAGTGTGCCGACGGCCTTCTATCTCGGGTTTTAACTCCCCAACCGTCTGTCATAAAATCAACTTGATATACGCCTGCGTTTATCATAGGCTCTATTGCAATGACCATACCCTTTTTAAGGCGTACGCCCGTGCCTTTTCTGCCGTAATTCGGTACCGATGGGTCTTCATGCATTTCTTGTCCGATTCCGTGTCCCACAAGTGCCCTTACGACTGAAAACCCGTTTGACTCCGCATGTGTTTGTACGGCATAACCTATATCGCCGAGCGGTGTTCCGTCATGAAGAACTTTTACCGCTTCGAAAAAACATTCCTTCGTTACGGTCATAAGCTTCTTCTTTTCGTCCGAAACTTCACCGACGGCAAACGTTCTTGCCGCATCACCCTGCCAGCCGTTTAGTATTACGCCGACGTCAACACTTAAAAGTTGACCTTTTTTTACCATAACGTTGTCGGACGGGATACCGTGTACTACCATTTCGTCAATCGACGCACATATCGACGCCGGATAACCGGCATATCCCAAAAAGGACGGGTATGCGCCGTAACTTTTTATGTAGTCGTAGGCGATTTTATCAAGATCCTTTGTCGTCATACCTTCTCTGATGCTATCACCCAAAAGGTCTAAAACGTCTCGTGTTAATTTACCTGCTTCACGCATAAGCGCAATTTCTTCAGGTGTCTTGATTCTTATCATTATTATTTAAGCGCCTTCTTGATATCTTCGAAAACGGAATCAATCGCTTTATCGCCATCGATTTTTTTAACCTTATTCGCTTTTTCGTAATATGCTATCAAAGGTTCCGTTTGTTCCTTATAAACTTTAAGGCGTTCCGTTACCGTTTCTTTATTATCGTCTTTTCTTATAATAAGGTCTGCACCGCAAGTCGGGCAAATCATCGAGTTCCCGATAAAGTCTGTATGAAACGAACCACCGCACTTTGGACAATTTCTTCTTCCGACGATACGCCTTTCAATCTTGTCAAGCGGAACGTCTATATCAATAACGACGTCCGGTGCGTTAAACTCGTCTAACGCTTTTGCTTGATAAAGGTTGCGAGGAAATCCGTCCAAGAGATAACCGTTTTTACAGTCAGGCTTACTTAACCTATCACGAACAAGTTCGACGGTTAAGTCGTCGGGACAAAGGTTACCGGCATCTATTATAGCCTTAACTTTAAGTCCCAACTCCGTACCGTTTTTTATGTTTTCTCTGAAAATATCACCCGTAGAAACGTGCGGAACGTTAAATTCTGTTTTGATATTTACTGCCTGCGTACCTTTACCGCTACCGGGAGCACCCAACAAAATAATTTTCATAAACCGCCTTATTTCAAGAATCCTTTATAATTCTTCATCATAATTTGCGACGTCAATGCTTGGTCGAATTCGAGTGCAACAGAAACAACGATTAAAAGTCCCGTTGCGCTGAATACGTTCGTAAGTCCCGTACCGCCGACAGCCTTAAAAATAAGAGACGGAACGAGTGCAACGACTGCAAGGAAAATTGCACCGAAAAGTGTAATTCTGTTGGAAATTCTCTTTAAGTAATCGGCAGTAGGTTTACCCGGTCTTGTACCCGGAATAAAACCGCCGTTTCCTTGAATACTCTTACTGATATCGTCAGGGTTAAACTGAATCATATTGTAAAAATACGAGAAGAAAAGAATTAACAAACACAATACGACCATGTATGGCCAGCTTCCCGAACCCATATTCGTCGTCCACCAGTTTTCACCAACGCCGAAAAGGTTGATAATCAAATCAGGGAAACTCAAAAGGGCAAATGCAAAGATAAGAGGCATAACGCCCGATGAATTTACCTTAATAGGAATATACGTGGATTGACCGCCGTACATCTTTCTTCCCTTGACCTGTTTTGCATATTGAACGGGAATTTTTCTTTCTGCATCGTTAACAACTACGATTGCACCGAAAATCAAAACTGCCGCAATAACGAAACCGATAAGCGACCAAATCGACGTATCAGTCCAGTTCGTAAACGTTGAAAGAATCGAGTTACCTGCGGTTGCAATGATACCGGCGAAGATTAACATCGAGATACCGTTGCTTACACCGTAATCGGTAATTCTTTCACCTATCCACATTGTAAATGCTGCACCTGCAGTATAAATAATTACGAGAAGAATATAACTTGCAACGTTGGCAAAACCCGTATTCCCGAAAATCTGTTCGGTATGAACGTAATCGCCAAAGCCCAACAAAATACCAACTGCTTGTGCTATTGCCAAGATAAGGGTTATTACTCTCGTATAATTATTGATACGACGTCTGCCTTCTTCACCTTGTTTTGAAAGTCTTTCAAGTGCCGGAATACCGACTGTTAAAAGTTGAATAATAATCGAAGCGTTGATATATGGACCGATACCCATAGCAAAGAACGAACCGTATTGGAGCGCTCCGCCGGATACACCGCTCATAATTTGTAAGAAAGTATACCCTTCGAACACGTTTTCGTTAGTTAGAAGTGATACGCCCGGAACAGGGATATAACAACCTAATCTATAAACGAAAAGAAGTGCGATTGTAATAAGAATTTTGTTTCTTACTTCTTTAATTTTAAACGCATTTACTATCGTCTGCCACATTTTACTCTCCTTTTTATTGGGGATTAAATTTCTTCGGCTTTTCCGCCGGCTTTTATAATAGCTTCCTTAGCTGATTCGGAAAAAGCGACTGCCTTAACCGTAAGAGCCTTATCGAGAGTACCGTTACCTAAAACTTTAAGTCCGATACTACCCTTAACTACTTTAATAAGTCCTTTTTCGTCAAGTGTCTTCATATCGATTTCAGCACCGGCTTCGAATCCGTTAAGTACTGAAAGATTTACAATGCTGTATGATTTTGTAAAATGGTTATTGAAACCACGCTTTGGAACTCTTCTGATTAAAGGCATTTGACCGCCTTCAAATCCCGGACGAACTCCGCCACCGCTTCTTGCCCATTGACCTTTATGTCCTTTGCCACTGGTTTTACCGAGCCCCGAGCCGATACCTCTACCGAGTCTTTTTGCTTCGGTTACTGCGCCTTCTGCTGGACTTAAATCACCTAATCTCATTTTAATTCTCCTTTGGCTTATACGTTTTCAACTTTTACGAGGTACTTAACCTTGTCAATCATACCGAGAACGGCAGGTGTTGCCTCAAAAGTGTTTGAAGAACGAATTTTTTTGAGTCCCAACGCTTCAACGATTTTGATGTGGTTTGGGAGTGCTGCAATAGTGCTTTTTACAAGTGTAACTTTAATCTTTCCTGCTTTTTTAGTTGCCATTGTTCTTCCCTCCGTTAACCGTTGATTTCTTCGGGCTTCTTGCCACGAATTTCTGCTACTTGTTCAACTGTTCTTAACGATTTAAGACCTTCGATTGCTGCCTTAACACAGTTGATTGGGTTATTTGAACCGTGTGATTTGGTTCTAATGTTCTTAATACCTACTGCTTCCATAACCGAACGAACAGGACCGCCTGCAATAACACCGGTACCTTCGGTAGCCGGCATCATTAAAACAGAACCTCTGCCGAACTTACCTAAAACTTCGTGCGGGATTGTTCCGTTGATGACCGAACAAGCTTCCATATTCTTCTTTGCTCTTGCAGTAGCCTTATCGATAGCTTCCGGAACTTCGGTAGATTTACCGAGTGCGCAACCGATTTTGCCTGCGCCGTCGCCAACGATAACGAATGCTGCGAATCTCATGTTCTTACCGCCCTTAACAACCTTTGTTACACGGTTTACAGCGATAAGTTTTTTAACGAGTCCGTCATTTTCTTCTTTTCTTGGTGCTCTATTATTATCTCTTGCCATATTAGTTTTCTCCTTCTATATTGCTTAGAATTCTAAGCCACCCTTTCTTGCACCGTCTGCCAAACTTTGAACACGACCGGTGTAAAGATATCCACCTCTGTCAAAAACAACGGTTTTAATCTTTTTCGACTTTGCTTTCTTTGCAAGAAGTTCACCAACTGCAAATGCTTGTGCCTTCTTATCCTTACCTTCAAACGAACCTTTGAGTTCTTTATCGAGCGTAGAAGACGTTACAAGAGTTACACCCTTTACGTCATCAATAAGTTGTGCGTAAATATGATTAAGAGTTCTGTAAACGGAAAGTCTAGGAGCGTCTGCGGTTCCCTTAACCTTCCCTCTTACTCTCTTATGTCTTTTTAATCTTTCTTGATTCTTATTCATTAAAGTAATCATTGTTTTTACTCCTAAATTATTACTTTTCGCGCACTTGCGCACTCAGCAGTTTTATTAAAACATCAAATAAAACCACCAAAAGTACTATAAATTCATTACTTAGCGCCTGCTGCCTTACCGACTTTTCTTTCGATTACTTCGTCATCGTAACGAATTCCGTAGCCGTGGTACGGTTCAGGTTCTCTAACGCCTCTGACCATAGAAGCAAATTGACCAACTTTATCCTTATCGATACCGTTGATAACAATCGTCGTAATATCAGGGCAATCAATCGTAATGCCTTCGATTTCTTCGATTTCAACAGGGTGAGAAAAACCTACGTTCATAACGAGTTTTTTACCTTGTTTTGCAACCTTCCAACCTACGCCGTTAACGATAAGTTTCTTTTGGAAACCTTCGGTTACGCCTTTAACCATGTTGGCACAAAGCGCTCTATATAAACCGTGTAAAGCCTTGGTTGGACCTAAATCGTTAGCTCTCGTGAAAACAACCGTGTTGTTTTCAACCTTGCCTGTGATAAGGTCGTTGTATTCTTGTGAAAGTGTACCCTTTGGACCTTTAACCGTCATAACACCGTTAGCAAAATTAACAGTTACACCGGCAGGTAAGGTAATATAAGCATTTCCTATTCTGGACATAATCTTTAACCTCCTTACCAAATATAAGCGAGAACTTCGCCACCTTGATGTGCCTTCTTTGCGTCAGCACCGGTCATGATACCCTTTGATGTTGAAAGGATAGCGATTCCGAGCCCGCCGAGTACTTGCGGAACTTCTTCTGTACCAACGTACACACGAAGACCCGGCTTACTAACTCTTTTAAGTCCCGTAATAACCTTTTGACCTCTTTCATATTTTAAAGTGATAACGATTGTTCCTTGAACCCCGTCAACAACTTTAACGTCTTGGATATAGCCTTCTTTAAGTAAAATTTCTGCAATAGCCTTCTTTGTGTTGGAAGCAGGAATTTCAACTGTTTCATGCTTTGCTGCAAGTGCATTTCTGATTCTTGTGAGCATATCTGCAATAACGTCTGTCATCTTTTATCCCTCCTTACCAACTTGCCTTTTTAACGCCGGGAATCTCACCTTTATAAGCAAGATTTCTGAAACAAATACGGCAAATACCGTATTTACGAAGTACAGCATGTGGACGACCACAAATACTGCATCTTGTATAGGCTCTTGTAGAAAATTTAGCAGGTTTCTGCTGCTTATTTATCATTGATTTTTTAGCCATTTTTGTTCTCCTTATTCCTTACTTCGTTGCGAAAGGCATTCCGAGAAGTGCAAGCAATTCTCTTGCTTCTTCGTCCGTATTTGCCGTGGTGGTAAAGCAAATGTCAAATCCTCTGATTTTTTCTACTTGATCGTAAGAAATTTCAGGGAAAACGAGCTGTTCTTTAACGCCCATAGCGTAATTGCCTCTGCCGTCAAACGACTTCGTAGGTACACCACGGAAGTCTCTAACTCTCGGAAGAGCAAGTGAAATGAATTTATCGAAAAATTCATACATTCTCTTTCCACGAAGCGTTACCTTCATCCCGACACTTTGTCCTTCTCTGATTTTGAAGTTTGCAACTGATTTCTTTGCTTGTGTCAAAATAGGCTTTTGTCCGGAAATGAGTTTTAATTCTTCTTGAGCGAGTTGTACGCTCTTTGAATTGTCTTTAACGTCACCAAGACCGGAGTTAATCGTAATCTTAACAAGTTTCGGAACTTGATTTACGTTTTTATAATTGAACTTTTTAATTAAAGCCGGAACTACGTTCTTAACGTAATTTTCTTTAATTCTGTTCACGGTTTTCTCGGTTGCAGATGCTTTAGCAACCTGAGTAGTTTTACCTGCCATTTTTAATTCCTCCGCTATTATGCTTTAGCCGGCTTTTCTGCCGACTTCTTTGTTGTTTTGGCTTTTGAAGTTTCAGGCTTCTTTTCTTCAACAGGTTTGGTTGCCTTTGCTTCGTCTAAATTTGCACCGCATTTTTTGCAAACACGGAATTTCTTATCGCCGTCTAATTTGTAAGCAACTCTGGTAGCTTTACCGCATACAGGACAAACAACTAAAACGTTAGAAGCATCGATAGGACCTGCTTGAGGGGTGATTGCACTTACCTCGTTAGTGTTTCTTGCTTTCTTATGTTTCTTCTGAATGTTAACACCGTCAACAACGACTTTATTTGTCTTTGGAAGTGCAACTAAAACTTTTGCTGTTTTACCTGCGTCCTTACCGGTTACTACTAAAACGGTATCGTTCTTTTTAACTTTCATGTCTTTTCTCCTTACAAAACTTCCGGTGCGAGAGAGATTATACGCATATAATCTTTATCACGAAGTTCTCTTGCGATAGGCCCAAAGATACGTGTGCCTTTCGGTTGTTTTTGAGCGTCGATAATAACTGCTGCATTTTCGTCAAAACGAACGTAAGTACCGTCGTTTCTTCTAACACCGCTGGTAGATCTTACGATAACTGCCTTTACGACTTCGCCCTTTTTAACTGCGCCACCCGGAATAGCGGATTTAACACTTGCAACGATAACGTCGCCGATGTTTCCGGTTCTTCTAAACGAACCGCCGAGTACTCTTATACACATCAATTCTTTGGCACCGGAGTTGTCCGCTGCTTTTAATACTGATAATGGTTGTATCATCTGACTTCTCCTTACTTAGCCTTTTCTATTATTTCGGCAACTCTCCAGTTCTTATCCTTTGAAAGTTTTCTCGTTTCAACGATAGAAACTTTGTCGCCGATACCACATGCGTTCAATTCGTCATGTGCCTTAAACTTATGAGTCTTTTTAACTGTCTTTTTGTAGAGTGGATGTTTGAATCTTTCTTCTACTGCAACAACAACGGTTTTATCCATTTTGTCGGAAACGACTATGCCTACTCTTTCTTTTCTTAAATTTCTTTCCATAATCTTATCTCCTACGCCTTAGCCTGTAATTCCCTTTCTCTTAAAATGGTTTTAACTTTTGCAATATCTTTTCTGCAATTTTTTAAAGCCATAGGGTTTTCTAACTGACCGATTGCGTGGCGGAAACGAAGGTTAAATAAATCCTCTTTAAGAGTTTTAAGTTTTGTATTAAGTTCGTCAACCGTCATTTCGTGAAGTTCTTTGGTTTTCATTAGCCTTCACCGCCTTCTTCAATATTTTCTTTAGCTACGTCTGCTTCTTTTTTAATAAACTTCGTTTTAACAGGAAGTTTAGATCCGGCAAGACGCATAGCTTCTTTTGCAATGTCTTCAGGGATATCAGCCATTTCGAACAAAACTCTGCCCGGCTTAACTACTGCTACCCAGAATTCTACTGAACCTTTACCGCTACCCATACGGCTATCGGCAGGTTTCTTTGTTACAGGTTTGTGAGGGAAGATATCAATCCATACCTTACCGCCACGTTTAATAAATCTCGTCATTGCGACACGGGCTGCCTCAATCTGATTGGATTTAATCCAACCCGGTTCGGTAGCGACTAAACCATACTCGCCGTATGCAATGGTATTACCCTTGTTGCATTTGCCGGTCATTCTGCCACGATGAACTCTTCTTCTTTTAACTCTCTTTGGCATCAACATAGTTAAGCTTCGCCTCCTTCAACCTTTTTCTTTCTTGCGTTGCCGATAACTTCGCCCTTATATATCCAGCATTTAATACCGATTACACCAAACGTCGTATGTGCTTCTGCAAGACCGTATTCAATATCAGCTCTAAGTGTTTGAAGTGGGATTGAACCTTCGTGGTAACTTTCGCTACGAGCGATTTCTGCACCGTCAAGTCTGCCACTGATGCAAACCTTAATACCCTTGATACCGCTTCTCATCGATCTGGATATTGCTTGTTTCATAGCTCTTCTGAACGATACACGTTTTTCGAGTTGAGATGCAATACCTTCTGCAACAAGTTGAGCATTACCGTCAGGTTTTTTAACTTCTGAAATATTTACGGAAATTTGTTTGTCTTTTGCAATCTTTGCAATTAACTTTTTGATTACGTCAACTTCGGCACCTTGCTTACCGATAAGGACACCCGGTCTTGCCGTGCAAATGGTAACGGTTACCTTGTTTGCTGCTCTTTCGATAACGATTTTTGAAATTGCTGCTTGGAAATAAGCTTTCTTTAATGCTTTACGAATTTCGTAATCTTCTTTGATGTTTGCGGAAAAATCTTTTTTACCGACAAACCATTGGGTATCCCAATCTTTGATAACACCGACTCTTAAGCCGTGTGGATTAACTTTTTGACCCATAATACCCTCCTATGCCTTCTTAACGTCTAATACCACGGTAATGTGGCTGGTACGTTTTAATATTCTGTATGCTCTGCCTTTTGAAACAGGGTTAACTCTTTTAAGAGTCGGACCTTGGTCTGCATAGCAAGCAGCAACGTAAAGATTATCTTTCGAAAATCCCAAGTTGTTTTCGGCATTTGCGCCTGCTGACATTAAAACTTTCTTAATAGGGTCTGATGCCGATTTAGGTGTGTTTTCCAAAATTGCAACAGCCTCTTTGTATCCTTTGCCTCTGATTATGTCAAGAACGATTCTTACCTTATAAGGAGAAATTCTAACATATCTGGCAACTGCTCTCGGACGTCTGTCTTTGCTTTCTGCAATACGAGCTGCTTTTTCTTTTTGATTTTTAGCCATCTTATGCCTCCTTATTTTGATGCGGTAGTTTTATCACCGCTGTGTCCTTTAAATAATCTCGTCGGAGCGAACTCGCCGAGTTTGCAACCAACCATGTCTTCGGTTACGTAAACTGGAACGTGCTTTCTTCCGTCATATACCGCAATAGTATGTCCTACCATTTGTGGAAATATCGTGGAAGATCTTGACCAAGTCTTTAAGACTTTCTTTTCGTTCTTTTCGTTTAATTCCTCTATTCTCTTTAAGAGTTTAGGTTCTACATAAGGACCTTTTTTAACACTTCTACTCATGTCGCTCTCCTTAATTTATCCTTGTAATGATAAGCTTGCTTGAAGCTTTCTTATGCTTTCTGGTCTTATAACCGAGAGCAGGTTTACCCCAAGGAGTAACAGGTCCCGGCATACCAACCGGAGATTTGCCTTCACCACCACCGTGAGGGTGATCACATGGGTTCATAACAACACCACGAACGGAAGGGCGAATTCCCAAGTATCTTGTCTTTCCTGCTTTTCCAAGTCTGATAATTTCATGTTCAACGTTACCGACTTGACCGATAGTTGCCTTGCATTCTGCAAGAATATATCTCATTTCACCGCTTGGCATCTTAATCGTAACGTACTTAACGTCACGAGCCATGATTTGAGCAGACATACCTGCCGAACGGGCAATTTGTCCGCCTTGACCCGGTTTCATTTCGATATTGTGTACCATTGTACCTACGGGAATATCCTTAAGTTTTAATGCGTTACCTACTTTAATATCAGCCGTTTCGCCTGATAAAACTTTATCCCCAACGTTTAAGCCGATTGGAGCAAGGATATATGCTTTCGAACCATCTACATATTGTAAAAGTGCGATGTTTGCACTGCGGTTCGGATCGTATTCAATAGTTTTTACGGTTGCAGGAACGCCGTCCTTTGCACGCTTAAAGTCTATGATACGATATTTTCTTCTGTTACCACCGCCGATATGACGAACGGTGATTTTACCTTGAGAGTTTCTTCCGCCGGACTTTCTTTGGTCTTCCAAAAGAGATCTTTCAGGTTTTACAGACGTAATTTCTTCATAAGCGCTAACCGTCATAAGACGACGAGCCGACGAAGTTGGTTTATATCTCTTAATAGCCATTTTTTATTCCTCCGCTAATTACGACAACGAATCAAAGAATTCGATTGATTTGCTGTCAGATTTAAGTTGAACGATGGCCTTTTTATAATCCGAAGTATAACCTTCGTATTTGCCCTGTCTTTTCAACTTACCGTGAACGTTTGATGTGTTGACACTGTCAACTTTAACACCGAAAATTTCTTCGATAGCAAGTTTGATTTGCGTCTTATTTGCACTCTTTGCTACAATGAAAGAATATTTCTTATCTTTAATACCGGCATAACTCTTTTCAGAGAGAAGCGGTTTTACTATTATATCGTGTGCAGCCATTAGTCATAAACCTCCTCGATTTGCTCTTTAGCCTTTTTGGAGATAACGATTACGGAGTTTCTTACTACGTCGTACGTGTTGAGCTGATCTGCAGGTATCGTCGTAATCTCGGCGATGTTTGCACATGCTCTTAAAACTGCGTCGTCGTTATTATCCATAACTACAAGAACTGACTTCGTAAGCTTAAATGCTTTAAGGAACTTAGCCATTTCTTTTGTCTTTGGCTCTTTAACTTTTATTTCGTCGATAAAGATAACTTCATTATCTCTAACCTTTTGCGAAAGAGCCGAGAAAAGTGCAACTTCTTTTGCCTTTTCGTTTATCTTCTTTCTGAAATCTCTTGGCTTTGGTGCAAAAGCAACTCCACCGTGTACGAATTGCGGAGATCTCGTAGAACCTTGTCTTGCTCTACCGGTTCCCTTTTGTCTATAAGGTTTTGCACCGCCACCACGTACTTCGCTACGGGTAAGCGTACTCTTCGTTCCTTGTCTTTCATTAGCAAGTCTTGTTACGACTGCTTGATGAATTGCAGGTTCGTTGTATTCTGCATTAAACAATGCGTCAGCGAGTTCGATAGTGCCTACTTCGCTAGCTTTCATATTAAATAATTTAACACTTGGCATATTTAATCTCCTTACGCTTTAACGCTGTTTCTGAGTGTTACAATTCCCTTAACAGGTCCCGGTACGGCACCCTTAACGAGAATTGCATTTCTTTCTTTGTCGACTTTTACTACTTCGAGATTAAGAACAGTTACGTTTTCATGACCGTATTGACCAGGCATGTTCTTGTTCTTAAATACTCTGCTTGGCGAGCTGTTTGCACCCATAGAACCTACTTCTCTGTGTACAGGGCCTACACCGTGCGTTTCTTTAAGTCTATGTTGATTCCATCTCTTGATTACGCCCGAAAAACCGTGACCCTTCGTGATACCGGAAATATCAACTCTGTCGCCTGCTGTGAAAGCGTCACAAGTGATAACCGTTCCGACCGTCATGTTTTCAGCACCGTCAAGCTTGAATTCCTTCATAACCTTTTGTGCTTTTACACCGGCTTTCTTGAATTGACCTGCATCAGGTTTTGAAACCTTTTTGTCGTCAACTTCGCCAAAACCGAGTTTAACTGCGGCATAGCCGTCTCTTTCCAAAGTTTTTACCTGAACAACCGGGCATGGACCTGCCTCGATAACTGTTACCGGTATAACTTTTCCGTCTTGGGTAAATAACTGTGTCATACCCAACTTCTTTCCAATGATTGCTTTATTCATAGATAAAGTTCACCTCCGATAATATATAAATGTTTTAATTTATTATAATTTAATCTTAATGTCTACGCCTGCAGGAAGATGGATACTATCCAAAAGCTTTACGTTCGGCGAATAGATGTCGATAAGTCTTTTATGCGTTCTGATTTCGAATTGTTCACGAGAATCTTTATATTTGTGTGGGGAACGAAGAATCGTTACGATTTCTTTTTCGGTCGGTAGCGGAATAGGACCGCTGATTTTTGCACCGGCACCCTTCATTGTGTCAACAATTCTTGTTGCTGCTTGATCAAGCATTTCATTGTCGTAAGACATAAGCTTAATTCTGATTTTTTGACTTGCCATTTTTGTTTTCTCCTTGAAATTTTACCTAACTTTTTACTGTGTGATAACTCTGCCGTGTGTGTCGAATTATAAGCAATAAAAAAATCATCCACCGATACTCGTTTTAAGTCGCTGCGGATGACCTTACTAATTCAAAATATTCGAAGTTAGTCGCAGGGGTCAAGCCCCCACACTTGTCAACGGAAATTATCTTTTGCTACGAGCAAATTAAGTAACTTTCCGTATCAACCCAGTTAACACAGCTTGATTATTATAACCTAATAGTCAAGCCTGTGTCAAACGTTTTTACAAGTTTTTTTTATTTTTTTTAAATTTTTTCAGACTGATTTTTTTGACCGAAAAAACACACAAAATATTGTGTTTACGCTATGTCTTTCTTCACAATTTTCGGCTTTGTACCGTTTATAACGACGTCCTCATCGACAATTATTTTTTGAATATCTTTTGCCGACGGTAAATCGTACATCGTGTCTATCATAAGATTTTCGAAAATCGTGCGGAGTCCCCTTGCACCGGTTTTAAGTTCTATCGCACGCCTTGCAACGGCACTTACCGCATCGTCGGTTACTTCGAGTTCCACGTTATCGATGCCGATTAACTTTTTATATTGCTTTACAATGGAATTTTTCGGTTTGGTCAAAATACTTACGAGTGCTTGTTCGTCAAGCGGGTGTAATCCTACGGTAATCGGTACTCTGCCGACAAATTCCGGAATAAGCCCGAATTTGATTAAATCCTGCGGTTGAATATCACAAAGAGTTTTATAAGTATCTTTATTTTCCGTTTCAACGTTACCGCCAAAACCCAAAGACGCTTTTTCTTTTCTCTTGTTTACGATATCTTCAAGCCCGACGAAAGCCCCACCGCATATAAATAAAATATTCGTCGTGTCGATTTTAATACATTCCTGTTGAGGATGTTTTCTTCCACCTTGAGGAGGAACGTTGGCAACGGTGCTTTCGATAATTTTTAATAATGCCTGTTGAACGCCTTCGCCGGAAACGTCACGGGTTATCGAAACGTTTTCGCTCTTTCTTGCAATCTTATCGATTTCGTCGATATACACTATTCCCCGTTCTGCCTTTTCAACGTTGTAATCGGCAGCCGAAATAAGTTTTAACAAAATGTTTTCAACGTCTTCGCCGACGTACCCTGCTTCGGTAAGCGTCGTAGCGTCTGCAACGGCAAACGGAACGTCCAAAATTTTGGCAAGCGTCTTTGCAAGCAAGGTCTTTCCCGAACCCGTCGGACCCAAAAGCAAAATATTGCTCTTATCGAGTTCAACGTCGTCCCCACCTTTAACGTTAACGGCGTTAATTCTTTTATAATGATTATATACCGCAACGGATAAAACCCTTTTCGCTTCGTCTTGTCCTACGATATACTCGTCGAGTTTTGCCTTTATCTCTGCAGGCTTTAACAAGGCACTTGCGTCTTGAAATTGTTTTGATTTTTCTTCCGATTCGGTAAGCAATTCCTTACACACGTCAATACACTCGTCGCAAATATAGACGCCACTCGGTCCTGCTATGAGTTTTTTAACGAGTTCTTCGGGCTTACCGCAAAAGGAACAAAAATTCTTTTCTTTATCTTTCATATCTCTCCGACAATCTACGGACGCTTAACGAAAATTTCGTCGATAAGTCCGTATTCTTTTGCTTCTTCTGCCGACAAATAATTATCTCTGTCAGTGTCTTTTTCAACTACTTCATAAGGCTTTCCGCTGTTGTTAGACAAAATCGTGTTTAAGCGCTTTTTGGTTTTTAAGATATGGTCGGCTTGAATTTTAATATCACTTGCCTGACCTTGCGCCCCACCTAAAGGCTGATGAATCATAATCTCGCTGTTCGGAAGGGCATAACGTTTTCCCTTTGCACCACTCGAAAGCAAAAATGCACCCATCGATGCTGCCATACCGATACAAATCGTGCTTACGTCGCACTTTATGTAATTCATCGTGTCGTAAATTGCAAGTCCGGCAGTTACGCTTCCGCCGGGACTGTTTATATAAAGACAAATATCCTTATTCGGGTCTTTCCCTTCAAGGTAAATAAGTTGAGCAACAACGGTGTCTGCCACTGCGTCGTTTATCTCCCCCGTTAAAAATATTATTCTGTCTTCTAAAAGTCTCGAATAAATATCGTAACTTCTTTCGCCTTTTCCCGTATTTTCGATAACGTAAGGCACAACAGTATTTTTTATATCCATTTTCCCACCTTATTATATTATAATGTTTAATATTTATATTATAAGTTATTTAATAGTATTTTCTTTTCTAAGCATATCGAAAAGTTTGTTGATGATAATTTCGTTCTTGATGTATTCGAGTTGTCCGTTCTTCATTGCCTTTTTAACGTCAGGAACAGGCTTGTTTTGATTCTTTGCCATTTCTTCGACTCTCTTTTCAACGTCTTCGTCGGTTGCTTCGATTTTTTCGTTATCGATAATTTGTCCGATAACTAATTGTTGCTTAACGATATCTTTTGCTTGCGCTTCGTAACCCTTTCTGTAATCTGCCATAGTTTGTTTGCTGTACTTTAAGTAATCGTCAAGCTTCAAGCCTTGATAAGAAAGTCTGTATTGCATTTCTTCAACCATGTGGTTGATTTGATTTTCGATAAGTGCGTCCGGAATTTCAACTTCGCTCTTTTCCGAAACGGATTTAATAATTTGGTCTTCGAGTTCTCTCGTTGCTCTTTCGTCGTTTTGCTTTTGTATTCTTTCTTTTACGTCCTTTTTATAAGCGTCAACGTTTTCAAGCCCGGTAGCGTCCTTAATAAATTCGTCGTTTACTTCGGGAAGCTCTTTTTTCTTTATTCCGTTAAGCGTTATTGCAAAAACCGCATCCTTTCCTTTGAGCGAATCAACGTAGTCTTCAGGAAATTTAACGTTAATATCCTTTTTATCGCCGATATTCATTCCGACGATTTGTTCTTCAAAGCCCGGAACGAAAGAGTTGCTTCCAAGCGTCAATTCATAATTTTCTGCCTTTCCGCCTTCGAATTCTTTTCCGTCAACAGAGCCGACGAAGTCGATAACGGCAATTTCACCGTTTTCAACAGCCTTTCCCGTAACGTCAACCGTTCTCGAATTTCTTTCTTGCAAACGTTTTAATTCGTTTTCAACGTCTTCGTCTTTTACATTATACTCAACTTTCTTAAAAGTTATACCTTTATAATCTCCGAGTTTAACTTCGGGTTTAACGGCAACGACGGCGATAAGCGTAATACCATTGTCGCTAATATCTTTTATATCGATTTCAGGTTGAGCAACTACTTCTAAAGAAGGTTCTTTTTCCAAAACTTCGCCATAATATTTCGGGAATGCAACGTTAATTGCTTCTTCAAAGAAAATACCCTTACCATAAGCACTCTCCAAAAGATGTTTCGGCACTTTGCCTTTTCTGAATCCCGGAAGCGAATATTTTCCTTTATTCTTTTCGTAAGCCTGATTATTAGCTTCTGCCCATTCTTTAGAGTCGAGTTCCATTGTAATTTTAACCGTACTCTTTTCTGCCTTTTCACAAGTATATTTCATAAAACACTCCTAATGTTATTTTTTTCTAACATATTTTAACACAACGATTATCAAAAATCAATTATTTTATCCTTATAATTGTTTTATATCTTTTCAAAATTGTTATATTCCGTATGCTTATCGGCAATCACCATCATGCCCGAATAATTATCGTACGTACAAAACCCGATTTTGCTTTTCGGCGGTTTTTTAACGTGCTTTCGCAAGGTATAAACAACTTCGGTTTTCCCGCCGTTTCTTGCCTTTGAAAAATAAGCACAAATTTCGCAGGCAATTTTTATTACTTCCATAGGAACCGTTTTTCCTTCGCTTTCTATGATAACGTGCGACGAACGGTAGTCTTTAACGTGAACCCAAACGTCGTCCGGTTTAGATGAAAAAGTCAGTTCTTCGTTTTCGATGTTCGACCTGCCCGCTTTAACTACGAATCCTTTAACGAAGTAAGCGTTATACTTAAAAGCAATCTGTTTTTTCTTCTTTTTCGGCTGTACATTTTTAAGGATACCCGAATTTTCCGCTTCGATATACAAAGCGTCCAAATCTTTTAAGTTTTCCGAAAGCACCACTTCGTCCAAAAAACTTTCGTAATATTCAATCTCTTCGTTAACGCTTGTTATTTGCGGTTTTAAGGCTATAAGCGTGCGCTTTTGCTTGTTATATTTTTTATAATAACTCTCTGCGTTCTTTGACGGTGAAAGACGTGCGTCTAACGCTATTTTGCACTTTTCGTTCGTGTAATAGTTTTCGACCTCTACCTCGCTTTGACCTTCTTTTATTTTATAAATGTTCGATAAAATAAGTTCGCCTTTGATTTTATTTTCTTGGGCGTTTAAGGCGTCTTTTTGCTTTGCCGAAATATTAGACAATCTTTTCTTTGCTTTTTTAATCAGCGTATTTGTAAGTGCCGACAACCTTTCACGTCTTTTAATAAAAGTTTCTTTCTCTCGTTTGTTTACAAAATAACACTCTTCGGCACAAATAAGACTATCGAAATACTTTAATTCGTGCTTGTAGCCGTGATACGGTTTAACGAAAACGTCGTCAATGTTTCCGTCACGTAACCCGACGCAAGGCGCAATATCTTTCGAATATAAAAAACAATTTATAAAATCAAAGAACCGTTCGGAAAAATCCCGACTTTTTTTATCGTAACCGTCTTTATACGTAGGGTACTTTAACAAAAATTCGTATGATATTTGTTCGGCAGTGTCTTTGCAAATGCCCTGTACGTTTTTACATATAACGTCTTGTAAATTTTCCTCGCTTATGAAAAAATCTTCAATCAGGCTTTTATCAGACGGAACTTTTTTATTTTGCTTCGGTGGGAAGTTATAGGATTTTCCGACCAAAATCGGTCTAACTCCGTTATCGAAAGAATTTATTCCCCTATTTCCGCCAAGCACGATACCGTCATGCGTTAAAATCATATTGCTGTATCTTCCCATAAG
Organism: Christensenellaceae bacterium; assembly: GCA_045599205.1. Classification (GTDB taxonomy): domain Bacteria; phylum Bacillota; class Clostridia; order Christensenellales; family Borkfalkiaceae; genus UBA1259. The sequence continues at coordinate 37,017 of JAZRVM010000006.1, forward strand.
TTCAACGTAAAGCGTTTTTTCTTCCGCATCGCAAAACTCCGGTGAAGATAAAAAAGAAATTTTGACGATTCTGTCAAATTCGCAAATGGTTATATCTTTAAGAGTTGCCCCCGATAAGTGCTTACGAAGAAGCATACAAAAATTCGGGCATTCTTCCGACACGGAAAAATCTTCTTCCGTGATGCCTATTCTCGGGCTTCCGGGGTTAACGTCGATAATAAGTCTTTTCGTCTGCTTACCGTTATAAACAAAGAGTACAACGATATCGGCGGACGGCTCGATTATCTTATTTACTTTACCGTTTGCCAAATTGTCTTTTAATTCTTCGCAAAGATAACGAAGCGTATATGCGTCCTGTGGCATTATATCCCCTTCACGTCGTAAACAAATTCTTTTTCGTTAAGATAATAAAGTGCGCTTTTTTTATCGAAAAACAACACGAGTTTATATGCGGAAAGCCTTTGCGTCTTTGCTTTTTTACTCTTGTTAAAAGCATTGTCGCCGTACTTACCGTCGCCAACGATAAAATGCCCGATATGCGATAAGTGCGCTCTTATTTGATGAGTCTTACCGGTATAAAGTCTGACCTCCAAAACCGACGTGTCTTTATTCTCTTTAAGCACCTTATAGCCGGTTTTGATAAGTACGCTTCCTCTTACCTTTTCGTCGTGAACGTAAACCGTCATATTATCGGCGTCCTTAACTAAAAAGGCGGTCAACGTATCTTCTTTTTTAGGCATTTTCCCATAGACTTCGGCAATATATTTTTTAACGAATCTATGTTCCTTAAATCCAAGTAAAAGTTCTTTTTCGGCAATTCTCGTTTTGGCGAAAATCATTATACCGTCCGTATTTCTATCAAGCCTGTGAATAAAGTAAAGTTCGCCCGTTTTTTCGGACAAATCGTTATAAAACGTTTCCGACAACATACCGCTTTTTTTGTATGCGACCAAAATGTTTTCATCTTCGAAAACCACTTGGGTTTGTTCGGCTTTTTCCCTCGGATAATAATACACTTCTACCTTATCTCCGACCACGATATCCTTATCCTTTGAAACCCTTTTGTCGTTGACTTTAACATCCTTGTTTCTTAACGCTTTTTGAAAAGTGGCAAAAGAAAGCCCTTCGATTTCACTCGGAGCAATCTTTGATAACTTTCCGTTTTTTTGCGAAATAAAACTTTTTCTTTCCATAAACTCTCTTTAACTAAACAGGACTTCGAGATAAACTCGAAGTCCTTCGTCTGTTTTAATAAAAACTAATCTTTTTTAACTGCGTCTTTCGGTTTTATGCAAAGCAAAATTACAATACCGATTAAACACAAAACTCCGATTCCGAGGAAAACGATTGACCCCAAATTGTCGGCAAAGAAATCGTCGTTTGAAACTACCGTCGGTGCTTTTTCAACCTTGATAATCGTCGATGCAGATGCCGAACGAATCGACGCCTTTGAATTTACAACGCAAGAAAGTTTATAATATCCTTTTTGATTAGGCGTAAATTTAAGTTCTCCGTTAAATGCAATCTTCTTTATTTGGTCATAAGTAAATCCGTTATAATCGGCATTCTCGTCGGTTGCGTCGCTTGCTTTAACAATTTCCTTCCAACCACTTGCATCTTCGTCAATTTCGGTTTCGCTAAAATAAAGCGTGTATTCGGATTCGTAATTCGAACCGGTTACTTCAAATCCGCCTGCAACGTATTCAACACCGATAAACCCGTTATCTTGATTTATCGCTTCGATTTTCATAGGAGCGTTATCGTAAATTTCAAATTCGAAAATATAATCTTGGTATTGACCGTAAGTAACTTGTTGTGCGTTATTAACGTCGATTTGCATGAAATCGTACGTATTCATCGAATTGTTATATTCATCCTTAAACACAACGTAGAAAACGTACTTACCTTCGTCGGCAATAGGAATGGTAAAATCGGTTGACCTTGACGAATCGGTTGTCGGAGTCTTATAGTAAATCGTGTATTTTAAGTTCTCGTAAGAACTTTCGTCGTCGCTTACCATATTCTTCATTGACGGAATCGTTAAGTACTTATCGCTTCCGAGAGCAACGTAAATTCCTGCAACCGCATCGGAAAACAAGTTTTGTTGAAGGGCGTTCTTAAAGCTGTTTATTGCATCAACGTTTCCGTTGTATTTAGGTGCTTCCCCGCTGTTTTTAACGACAGTCAAATCAAATGCTTCGTAATTCGTTGTAACGTTTTCACCGGTAACAACGTCCGTCGTTGAAGTTGCGTAAAGAGTTACGTTTCCTTCTTCGTTAAATCTTACGATATTATTTGAAGAACCGCCTATGACTGCGTTTACACCGTCTTCCACACTTGCATAAACACTCGTCGAAACTTTATTCCCGAGAAAAGCGTGGGAAGTAAAGGTTATCGTGTTTTCTTTACCCAAAATAACTTTGCCGTCGTTCCAGAACGCTTTATTAACCGTAAATCTCGGGCGGGCAAACGTCTTAAACGTATTTCCACCATCGTTAAGTTTGAAAATTTGTTTATAATTTCCGTTTGTATCTGCCGTGTTCGTATCAACGCTTACGAGAGTGAAATTAAACGCTTCGTTACCGGAGTTTGAAAACCCGAGAACGGAGAATAATTTATCTACTGCCGAAACCTTGTACTTTAAAATTTTGTTTGCGGTGATATCTTCGCCGTTTACTTTTCCTTCGATAAAGTTGTCGATTACCGACAAGTCGAGAGTAATTTTATTTTTATTCGTTTGGTTAACGCCGACTTGTGTCGTGCTTCCGTTGAAATTAACCGTAATTTTATCTGAACTCGTTGCGGAAAAAGTTATTTTGTTGTTTGCACTCTTAACAAAAACGTCGTTATCTAAATAACCGTTTACGTCGTACGAATCGGCTTTAATAACCAAAGAAAACTCAATGCTTTCGGGATTGCCCGTTTGAGTGTCGAACAAGTCGATTAAAAATTCCATACGGAAATTATCGATTACGGTGTCGTTAACCGTTTCAACGACTTCACTCTTGTTGAGCGGAATAACGATATTATCATCGACGTAAGCGATATTCGAAACGGTATGACCGTTCTTTTCGGTATAAGTAAAATACTTACTCGTCGTAGGAACGGAATCTGCAAAAGTAACGCTAAAAGATAACGTTGCGATAGCCATTGCTACGGCAAAGAGAACGGATAGTAATACTGTTAATGTTTTGCGTAATGAAGCAGTATACATAGTAGGTGAAAAGCTCCTTATTTTGCACAAAGAAGTGCATAATATCAAAAAATAATTATCGACTATAATATAATCTTTAATATTGTACACAAAAAAAAACGTTTTGTCAATGCACTTTTAACTATTTATTTAAAATAGTAATATAATACGTAGCGACGACGAACGAACAAGAGGGGTTTTTTCACTTTTAATTGCCCGTTTGAATAGTATATTAATAAACCGAAATATGTACTATCTTATTCTCACGTCGTTAACCGTCAGTCTTGACTCGTTCGCATGCGGGTTTTCTCTCGCTAAAGACAAAAACAATTCAATAGCCATCGTATCGATAATATCGCTAACAGTATTCGTTATGTGCTTAACCCTGACGTTGTTTGCGAAAATCGTTATGCCTTTTTTCAATCTCGGGAACACTTTTCTCGGTGGAATAATTTTAATTCTCGTCGGGCTTACGAACCTGCTTTCCCAAAACGAAAAAAATCTTCTCTTAAAAAGTCTACCGAATAGTGGCTTTTACGAAATACTTTTGGTGGGGTTTGCCGTGGGGGTTGACGGTGCAATCGCAAGTCTTTCGCTGTTTTTAATGGGATACACTTCTCTTTTTGTCCCCGTTATTTTAGCCCTTATGCACGGAATTATGATTTCAATCGGAATTGTAATTTCTTCCGGTATTCGTAAAATCAAAAAAATTAACTTAAAATTTTTATCGGCACTTGTACTTTGTACGATGGGCTACGCAAAACTTTTTTAAAAAAATAATAGCCGTTAGACCACGGCTATTTTAAGTTAAAAATTTTGTTCGGGCTTTAATATGGTTACCGCTTTTGAAGTATCGAACTCCGTCCACGGCATAATATCTTTCGGAGGTTCAACCCTAAAAACCATTCTCTCTTTGCTTACGGGGTGGGTAAACGAAAGGTAATACGCCCAAAGGGCAAGATGTCCTTTTTTTGCCGTTTCCCCGCCGTATCTCATATCTCCGTAAACAGGAGTAGCGTTTGAACTCATTTGCACTCTTATTTGATGGCTTCTTCCCGTATGTAAACATACTTCGGCAAACGAAAGCCCGTCTTTATAATCCAAAACCTTATATTCGAGTTCGGCGTACTTTGCGCCTTGCTCGGTTGCACCGCACATATACACCATATTGTTTACGCTGTTCTTTTTAAGGTAACCTTTAAGCGTCGCCTTATCTTCTCTCGGTCTTCCGACCAAAACGGTCAAATACTTCTTTTCGAAATCCCCGTTTTTCATTTGTTCGGAAAGTCTTGAAGCCGCCTTTGAACTTTTTGCGAAAACCATTACCCCGCCGGTTGGCCTATCAAGCCTGTGGACAAGACCGACGTAAACGTTCCCCGGTTTATTATACGTTTCCCTGATATAATCCTTTATCATAGAAAGCATATCGTCGTCTTTACTTTCGTCTTCGCACGAAGGGATATTTTGCGGTTTTAACACAACGATAATATGATTGTCTTCATGCAATATAACCAACTGTTCTTTTTCCATTTTACTTCGTCCATATTCCGCTGTTTCCACAAGGCAGAATTATTCCTTCTTCTAAAGTTTTAAGTCCCACTTCGTAGGCATCGACTTCACCACCGAATCTGTTTTTCAGTGTAAGCGTCAAAATGTTTTTAATTACCTGTGGTTGAAGTCCCGTCGTATAACTGTTAATTAAAAAGAAAAGCGGATTGTCCGATAAAACCTTGGTACAAAGTTCAACAAAGGAAAACAATTCGGATTCGAGTTTCCACATTTCTCCGTTCGGTCCCCTACCGTAAGACGGCGGGTCCATTATTATTGCGTCGTAAACCTTACCACGCCTTATTTCACGTTCAACGAATTTTTTACAGTCGTCGATAATGTATCTTACCTTTGGGTTTTCAATATTAGACAGTCTGACGTTTTCGCCCGCACGTTCTACCATCGCTTTTGCCGAATCGACGTGGCAAACGCTTGCACCCTCTTTTGCACAAGCAACGGTTGCGCCACCGGTATATGCAAACAAGTTAAGAACACTGACTTCTCTGCCTGCGTTTTTAATAAGGTTTCGCATCATATCCCAGTTGACCGCCTGCTCCGGAAAAAGTCCCGTATGCTTAAAACCCATAGGCTTAATCTTAAAGGTCAAGTCGTTATAAGAAATTTTCCACTCGTCGGGCATAGGGCGTTTATATTCCCAACGCCCGCCACCGGTTTCACTACGTAAATATTTGGCGTTGAGATTCGGATATTTATCCATATCGACTTTGCTTTTCCAAATAACTTGCGGGTCGGGACGAAGCAGGGTAACGTTACCCCACTGTTCAAGTTTATACCCGTCCCCCGTAGCAATAACGGTATAATCCTTCCACTCTGCGCTACGCATTATTTTGACACCTTCATAACGGTTACGAAACACTTTTCGCCGTTTACGTCAAGATCTTTTCCGTAACCTTCTGCCGTGCCGTCGATAACGTTGTTTGCAAGAACAACGCTCTTTAATTCGGCTGACGTGATTGCACTTAAAATATCTTTACTCTCGGTTTTGAAGAAAATATCGATTCTATCGGTAACTTCAAAGCCTGCTTCTTTTCTCATTGATTGAATTTTCGAGCAAAGTTCACGCCTGTTGCCTTCGGCTTTAAGTTCTTCGGTAATGTTAGTATCTAAAACGACGGTTAAACCTTTATCCGAACTTGCAATAAAGCCTTGTGCGCTTTCACTGCTAATTAGCAAATCTTCTTCGGTAAATTCAACGTCGGCTCCGTCAAGATTAGTCTTAAACGTTCCGCCGTCTTTAACCTTTTCGACAATCAAATTGCCGTCTGCCGTTTCCAAGAACTGACGAATCTTTCCGATGAGTGCGCCGTACTTCGGTCCCAACGTTTTAAGTTGCGGTTTTATTTTATAGTTAATAAATCTCGAAGCGTTATCAAGGTATTCGATACCTTTAACGTTGAGTTCGTCTTTTGCAATATCAAGCAATCCGCCCGAAAGCGGTTCGCCGTTCCCACCGCAAACGAATACTTTTAATAACGGTTGACGGTTTTTGACGTTTGCCGTATTTCTCGACGCACGACCTAAAACGACGATATCCAAAACTCTTTGCATACCCTTTTCGAGTTCAAGGTCAATAGCCTTTTCGTCGGCAACAGGGAAATCGCAAAGGTGAACGGATTTCGGTGCGTCCTTATAAAATTGCGGAACCAAATTGAGATACATTGATTCAGCCATAAACGGCGTAAACGGTGCGGAGAGTTTTGCCATTGTTACAAGTACCGTGTAAAGCGTCGTGTAAGCGGAGATTTTATCTTCGGTCATTTCGTGTCCCCAGTATCTTTCTCTGCCACGGCGAACGTACCAGTTCGAAAGGTCGTCGGTAAAATCTTGAAGCGCCCTTGCACTGTCGAAAATATCGTATTCGTTTAAGCCCTTATCCACCGTCTTAATAAGCGTATTGAGTTTAGATATAATCCACTTGTCCATAAGCGAAAGCTTACAATCTTTAAGATTATACTCGGCAGGATTATATTTATCGATTTCGGCGTAAAGCGTAAAGAAGGCATAGGTATTCCAAAGCGTACCCATAAACTTTCTTTGTGCTTCGGACACGGCTTCTTCGTAAAATCTCGAAGGGAGCCACGGAGCGGACGTCGTGTAAAAATACCATCTGACGGCATCTGCACCCTGTTTATCAAGTATGGTCCAAGGGTCAACGACGTTGCCCTTATGCTTACTCATTTTTATACCGTTCTTGTCGTTAACGTGCCCCATAACGATACAGTTTTTGAAAGGGGCTTTATCAAAAAGCAAAGTTGAAATCGCAAGCAAGGTATAAAACCACCCTCTCGTTTGGTCAATGGCTTCGGAAATAAAATCCGCAGGGAAATGCTTTTCGAATAATTCCTTATTTTCAAACGGATAATGGTATTGAGCGAAAGGCATCGAACCGGAATCGAACCAGCAGTCCATAACTTCTTTTTCACGGACGAACGTTCCACCGCAATCACACTCGAAAGTGCAATTATCGATATACGGACGGTGAAGTTCAATATCTCCGTCGATATGGCAAAGTTCTTTAAGTTCTGCCTTACTTCCGATAACGTGAACCTTACCGCACTTATTGCATACCCAAACAGGAAGCGGTGTTCCCCAGTAACGTTCTCTTGAAATACCCCAGTCGATAACGTTTTCGAGGAAGTTCCCCATACGCCCCGACTTAATCGTTTCGGGTATCCAGTTTACCGAGTTGTTTGCGGCAATAAGCCTATCCTTTACTGCCGTCATCTTGATAAACCAACTTTGTCTTGCATAATAAATAAGCGGTGTATCGCATCTCCAACAGAACGGATAACTGTGTTCAAAAGGAACGGCGGCAAAAAGCGCACCGCTTTCCTTTAAGTCTTCAATGATAACTTTATCGGCGTCTTTTACGAACAACCCACAGTACTTGCCTGCCTGTTCGGTCATTTTACCACGGGTGTCAACGAGATTTATAAAGGCAATATCCCAGTCCTTACATACTCTTGCGTCGTCTTCACCAAAGGCCGGTGCGTTGTGAACGATACCCGTACCGTCTTCCATAGTAACGTAACCGTCGGTAATGACAACGTATGCCTTTTTCCCTCTTTCAAGTGCGTTTACCGCAAAATCAAAGAGCGGTTCGTATTCCGATAATTCGTATTCCTTACCTTTCTTAACGGACAATGTTTCGTATTCGGTAAAGAACTTTTCGACAAGTGCTTTGGCTAAAACGTAAACCGTTCCGTCGGAAAGACGAATTTCCGAATAATCTTCGGTAGGGTTCATACAAAGCGCAACGTTAGAAGGAAGCGTCCACGGCGTTGTCGTCCATGCAAGGAAATATGCGTTATCCCTACCCTTTATCTTAAAGCGAACGACAACGGACGTTTCCCTTACGTCTTTATAACCTTGTGCGACTTCGTGTGATGAAAGCGCAGTTCCGCAACGTGGACAATAAGGAACAACTTTGTACCCCTTATAAAGCAAACCCTTTTCGGCGATTGTCTTAACAGCCCACCAAACGGATTCGATATACTTGTCGTCGTAGGTGATATACGGGTTATCCATATCCGCCCAGTAGCCGACACGTTCACTCATCTTTTCCCACTCGCCCTTATATTTCCAAACGCTTTCTTTGCATTTTTTTATAAAAGGTTCGATGCCGTATTTTTCTATTTCTTGTTTTCCGTCGATACCGAGTACTTTTTCAACTTCGAGTTCAACGGGAAGTCCGTGAGTATCCCAGCCTGCCTTTCTATAACAATGGTCGCCCTTCATAACACGGTAACGAGGAATAATGTCTTTAATAACACGGGTTAAAATATGCCCGATATGCGGTTTGCCGTTTGCAGTCGGCGGACCGTCGTAAAAACTGAATTCTTTCGCACCTTCGTTACGTTTCATATTGTCTTCGAATACTTTGTTTTCCTTCCAGTATTCCAAAACTTCTTTTTCTCTGTCAAGAAAGTTTAACGTTGTTTCAACTTTTTTATACATTACGATACTCCATAGTAATTATTATTAACTTATAAAGTATAACTTTATTTACGACTTTTGTAAAGTAATTAAAGAGATTTTGTCTTTGATTTTTGCCAAAATTTTAACGGCTTTTTATATTCTTATAAAAAATTGTTGCAAATTTTATTAAATTAGGGTAAAATATCATTACCGTACTAGACGGGGAGTCAGCGATGCCCTGTAATCTGCAATTCGCTTAGCAGAGTCAAATACCGATTGAGGCTTTTGCCGTGGAAGGCAGAACGTTACAAGGAGTATTGATATCAAGGTCTTATGCAACGTACCCCTGCGAACCGTGTCAGAGTAGGAATACAGCAGCACTAAACAGATTCGTGCGTGTGCCATAAGGTAGCTTTGAAGGAGCCACCTATAGCGCCACCGCTTCGGCGACAAGTGTCGATTGAGGTTGTACGGTTTTTTGAAAAACAAAACCACCGAGTTAAAATTTCGGTGGTTTTTACTTTTATTCCTTTTTCGGTTTTTCTTTTTTTATGTCGGCAAAGGTATTCTTTTCCCAAAACACTCCGCCATAGTAACCTTGAATTTCTTTATTGTTCTCTGCGTCCGAAAGTCTTTTACTTGCCCAAGCACAGTAAAGGGGGTTTTGTTCGATTAAAATATAATCTCTATCGAGTTTTTTTGCGGTAACTCCCGTCGTTCCGCTTCCGCCAAACGGGTCGAAAACAAGGTCGCCTTTATTTGAGGACGCAAGAATCAGTTTTGCAATAAGTTTTTCGGGTTTTTGCGTAGGGTGTGCGGTATTTTCGGGCATTGACCAGTAAGGTACGGAAATGTCGTCCCAAAAATTCGACGGACAAGTGTAACGGAACTTTTTGCCGTTCACTTCTTCCCAGTCCCTTGGCCTTCCGTTTTCCACGTAAGGGGCGATAACCTTGCGACGAACTTTTACGGCGTCGAGATTAAAAGTATATTTATCGCTTACGGTTACGAAGAAAATGTCTTCCATGGAATTTTTCCAGTTTTCCTTTGCCCCGCGTCCCTTTTCACGTTGCCACGTAATTCTGTTTCGAAGTATAAAGTGGTTACTTAATATTTTGCCTATAACGATTGAACTTTGCCAGTCGCAACAAACGTAAACGCTTGCGGTTTCTTTTAACTTGCTTTTTAACGGTTTTATCCATTTTTCCGTATAATCGGCGTAAGAGTCAAGGTCGGTTTTCTTAAATTCGTTCCCCCCGAAATCTTTATACATATTGTATGGCGGGTCAACGATAAGAAGGTCTATGCTTTTGTCTTTTACCTTACCGATATTTTCGAAAAAATCTCCGATAACAACGCTGTTTTCCGAAATTTCTTTCACGTCTTTTCCGTAAACGCATTTCGATAAAAACTCGTCGGCATTATTGAGCGAAAAATCAATGGTTTTATTTCTTTCCGACTTCATATTACTTTGTATAGATTTTTAACCAAGCGTCGATTTTAGAAAGTAAATCGGTATTGTCTTTCGTCTTTTTAAGCATTTCCAAAAGCGAATCGGTTGCATCGGATTTTTCCGACAAAATTTTACGGAGTTTATAGACGCAGTCCTGTTCTTCCTTTGAGAGTAACAGTTCGTCTTTTCTCGTACCCGACTTATAAAGGTCGATAGCAGGGAAAACACGCCTTTCCGAAAGTTCACGGGATAAATGAATTTCCATATTGCCCGTTCCCTTGAATTCTTCGAAAATCACGTCGTCCATTCTGCTACCCGTTTCGATTAAAGCGGTTGACAAAATAGTCAAGCTTCCGCCGTTCTCGATATTTCTTGCCGCACCGAAAAATCTTTTCGGACCGGTCATTGCCGCAGGATCGAATCCTCCCGACAAGGTCTTACCCGACGGCTCGATAACGTTGTTATATGCCCTTGCAAGTCTTGTAATCGAATCCATCAAAATAACGACGTTTTTGTCTTCTTCGACAAGACGCTTTGCCCTGTTGATAACCAGTTCGCTTGCCCGTATGTGGTGATCGGGACTTTCGTCGAATGTAGAGAAAACGACTTCTCCTTTAATGCTTCTTTTAATGTCGGTAACTTCTTCGGGACGTTCGTCGATTAAAAGAACGATAAGTTTTATTTCGGGGTAATTCGCTTCGATTGATTGTGCGATTTTTTTCAAAAGCGTCGTCTTACCCGTTTTCGGCGGAGCAACGATTAAGCCACGCTGTCCCATCCCGATAGGAGCAAAAAGGTCTATACAGCGTATTGCCAAATCTTCGCTGTTTTCCTTTGTTTCAAGACGGATTCTCTCGGTCGGATAATACGGTGTAAGGTCATCGAAATCCTTTCTTTTCATATTTTCGCTCGGGGCTTTGCCGTTGATTGAAATAACCGTTTGAAGTGCGGCGGAATTCCCTTCTCTTGTAATCTTTGCCGTTCCTACGACTTTATCTCCCCGACGAAGATTAAACTTCTTTATGTTTTGATTTGAAACGAAAACGTCCCCTTCGGAATTTTCGTAATTATTCGCACGCAAAAATCCGTAACCCGAAACGTGTTGTTCTAAAACCCCTTCGATTTTAAACGTATCGTCTTCTTCGCTATCGTTTAGTGTCAAAGTATGTTCTTCGACGGCAACGGACTTATAATATTCGCTTGCGTCAACCGAACTTTCGTCGGTTTCGATAAAAGCGGAAATATCGACTTTGATTTTGGGCGGTGCACCACGTTTTGCTCTGTTTACGGGTTCGATTTGTCCGTTTTGAACTTTAATTATGTCGTCGATAAGTTTTTCCTTGCTCGGTTCTCCCGCAGGCGCCCTTACCCCGATAACCCTGCCGATTTCTCTTACGACGGCAAGATGCTCCTTCATAAGCATTTCCTTGGTTAACGTTTTTAATTTTGCCGAATTATTCATAGTTATTCTTCACCCCTTATTTTTTCAATAATACTTTTTGATGCAATGGCACCGCTTAAAAAAGCAAAGGTTAAATTGTATCCACCGCAATCGCCATCCACGTCAAGAAGTTCCCCGACGCAGTAAACCCTTCTTAACAATTTACTTTCCATTGTAATGGGATTTATTTTATCCGTATTTATTCCGCCCTTGGTAACCTGTGAATTGTTAAACCCCGTATTGCCTTTTACTTCTAAAACGAAGTGCTTGATTTCGTATATAATTTTATTTACGTCGAAAGTTTTCACCCTATCCATAATAACTTGACCGAGCCTTTTACTTAAAAGACCGTTCAGTATCTCTCTTTTATCGATAAAGCCGATTTTTTCGAATTTCCCCGAAAGTATTTCTTTTAACTCGCTTTCAGTTAAACACGGCAAAAACTCGATTTCGAGCTTCGGGTTTTTTGCTTTTGCCAAATGCCCCGAAATTTGAAAAATGCTCGGTCCCGAAACGCCGTACTCGGTAAATAACAGTTCGCCTTTTTCACGTTTTAATTCATTATCTCCGTCAAAGGCTTTCACTAAAACCTGTTCTTTTATGCCTTTAAGAGATTTTATTTTTTCAAGCGACGTTTTAACTTGAACGAGCGACGGATAAATCGGCGTTAAAGTGTGCCCCGCATTTTGTAAAATCGCATAGGACTTTCCGTCGGTACCGAACCCCGTTCCGCTTGCACCGCCGAAAGCACATACAACGTATTTTGCCGTTATCTCGTCAGTGTCGCTTTTTATTGTAAAACCGTCGTTTGTTTTATCTACCGATTTCACGAAAAAGTTTGTTTTTATGTTTACGCCCCTGTTATTTAAGTGCGCAATAAAAATATCCAAAACACTGTTTGCCTGCTTTGAAACAGGGTACGCCCGTCCGTTTTCGTCATACGTTAGATATATCCCCAAGTTTTTTAATTCTTGTTCGATACTAATCTCTTTTGCGTTATTAAAAAAGGTACGGATAAAAGATTTGTCGCCGTAGTAATTTTCACACGACAAGTTTTTATTAGTCAAATTCCCCTGACCGTTTCCGGACGTCAACAGTTTTTTGCCCACCCTGTCGTTTCTTTCCAAAATAACGACTTGGGGTCCGTCAACGAAATTTTCAGTCAGTTTCAGCGCAGTAAAAAGGCCTGCCGACCCACCACCAACTATTGCTACCGTATAATTTTTTTTCAATGCCGATTCTCCTAAATGGAAAAAGTTAAAAAATAAAATGAATAAAATATAACAAAACTTACGTTTATATTATACTGCCTAAAAAACAAAAATAAAATAGAAAATAAAAAATAATTATAAATACCGCAAAAACTCTTGAGGGGCTTCGATAAAAGTCGTAGCACCGATTTTTTCGAGTTCTGCCCGATTTCTATATCCCCAAAGTGCCATAACGCAATCAATACCCGCATTTACCGAAACCAAAAAATCCGATTCGCTGTCGCCTAAAATAATAGCGTCCTTTTTTTCGATATTAAGCGAAGATAAGATATGTAAAACGGCGTCTGGATTCGGTTTGCACTTAACGTTATCTCTCTGTCCCATAACGATATCGAAGTCAACGTCATTTAGATATTTTTTTATTACGTTGTCCGTTGCGTCTTGCGGTTTATTCGTTAAAACGGCTACTTTCCGTCCCGTCTTTTTAACTTCTTTTATTAAGTCGTAAATGCCGTCGTATAAACGGGTGTTTTCGTTACGGGATTCGGCAAGAATACGGCCGTAACGGCTTAAACACTTTTCCATAAGTTCAAACGGGACTTCCCTTTTTAATGCACGTTCGACGTAAAGCCTTGCACCGTTACCTATCATTTTTTTCGTTTCGCTTTCCGTAATTTTCGGAAAACCGAATTCTTCTAACATTTGATTCATTGCAAGCGTCAGGTCTTTTGCCGTGTATAAAATTGTTCCGTCAAGGTCAAAGATAACAAGTTTTTTCATAGCCCGATTACATTTGTTCGACCGTGTCGATACCCAAAAGCGAAAGTGCGTTCGTTAAAGTGATTTTAACCGCTTTGGTTATTTTTAATCTGAAATTTCTCAAATCGTCGTCATCAACGGCAATCTTACTGCTGATGTAAAATTTATTGAAAAGAGAAGCAAGGTCAAGAGTGTATCTCGTTATAAGTGAAGGCTCGTACTTTTCGCCCGCACTTTTAACGACGTCGCCAAACCTTGAAAGAGATACGATTACGTTAAACTCGTCTTCCGTCGGAGTAACCCCTTTATACGTCTTCGGTTCACCGCATTTAGATATCACGCTGTTACAACGTGCCACCGTATATTGAACGTACGGACAGGTTTCACCTTCAAAGGACAAAACCTTATCATACGAAAAAGTAATGTCTTTTATTTTATTGTTTAGTAATGCGCTGAAAATAACCGCACCGGTACCTACCGTCTTTGCTATCTCGTCCTTATTAGTTAAATGCGGATTTTTGTCTTCGATAACCTTATAGGCTTTTTCAATCGCTTTACCTAAAACGTCTTCAAGCAAAACGACGTTACCCGTTCTCGTACTCATCGCACCGTCTTCCAAACTTACCATACCGTAAGCAACGTGGACCATATCTTTTGCCCACGACCGTCCCATCAATTCCAAAACTTTGAAAAATTGTTTAAAGTGTAAGTTTTGTTGATATGCAACGACGTACAAAGACTTATAAAAATCGTAAGTCTTTTTTCTATACTCAGCGGCAGCCAAATCACGTGTCGCATAAAGCGAAGAACCGTCGCTTTTTAATATCAAACACGGTGGCATACCGTAGTTTTCAAGGTCAACGATAGAGGCACCGTCGCTTACCTTTAAGAGGTTTTTGCTTTTAAGTTCGTCGATAACGGGTTGCATTTTATCGCTATAAAAACTTTCGCCCTTATATGAATCGAACGTAACGTTAAGCAAATCGTAAATTTTTTGCACTTCTTCCAAAGTAATTTTCTTAAACAAATCGAAAAGTTCGGTACTTTCTTTATCCCCTTCTTCGATAAGCTTAAAATACCGCCTTGCTTCGTCGTCGAGTGCAGAGTCTTTTTCGGCTTCTTCGTGGAACTTAACGTAAATTCTCGTAAGCTCTTTTAATCTGCCTTGCTTTACGGCTTCGACGCTTGACCATTTCTTAAATGCGACGATGAGTTTACCGAACTGCGTGCCGTAATCCCCAAGGTGGTTTATGGCAACGGCGTTGTACCCCAAAAACTTATAAATCTTATATAGAGAACTTCCGATAACGGTAGTCGATAAATGCCCTATGTGAAAAGGTTTTGCAATGTTTACCGAAGAATACTCAACGCAAATCGTCTTACCTTCCCCTTCGTTACAAGAACCGTATTGTTCGCCCTGACTTAAAACGGCGTCAAGTGTCGTTTCGACAAAATCACCACGACCTATTTTAAAATTAAGATATCCGTTTACGGCAGAACAATCCGTAATCGTTCCGTCGGTAACAAAGGCTTTTTTAAGGTCTTCGGCAATAATAACGGGGGATTTTCTTAAAGCCTTGGAAAGCTTAAAACAAGGGAGTGCATAGTCCCCTAATCCCGTATCTTTCGGAACTTCGATCATTGAAGAAATCTCGTCCGTGCTTATTCCTTCGATATTCAATTTATTTGCAATATATTTTTTATAATCCATATCAACTTACCTTTAATTATTGTAACATATATTTTTACAAATTTCAAATCAAAAACTTGTATTTTCGAACAATTTAGATTATAATTATTAAAAATGAAAAATATAATTCGGAGAAAAAAATGAAACTCGGTGTCGTTGGACTTCCAAACGTAGGAAAATCAACTCTTTTTAATGCAATCACGCACGCTGGTGCAGAATGCGCAAACTACCCGTTTTGTACCATTGAACCAAACGTCGGTATCGTTGCCGTTCCCGATTATAGGCTCGACGTTTTGGGAAAACTTTATAATACGAAAAAAATTACCCCCGCCGTTATCGAATTCGTAGATATCGCAGGACTCGTTAAAGGCGCAAGTAAGGGCGAAGGTCTCGGTAATAAGTTTTTGGCAAATATCCGTGAAACGGACGCTATCGT
>JAZRVM010000007.1:0-22272 GCA_045599205.1 Christensenellaceae bacterium
AAAACAATACAGAAAACAGTTTAGTAGTGTTTTGATGAGAAAGTCTCAATGGAAAGACATAATAGTGAATATATTTTTGTAAAGCAACCCGACGAAGTTTTCGTCGGGTTTTTACTTGATTTATTTGTCATAAAACTATAAAATATATGTCATAGTATTAGGAGATTGAAAATGAAATATTTAGATTTGGTTGAATTGATAAACGAAAAACCGTCTTATGTAAAGGCGGGGGTTAAGAAAGGGGATTTCGGTGCGGTAATGTCTGAAAATCCTATTGACGGCAAATGGCAAGTTGTGTTTTCCGAATTTTATACAGGAAAAGATATTGCCGATATTTCCGTTTTGGAAGAAGACTTAAAAGTTTACGATAAAGTTCCGCCCGAAAAATACCCTAAAAAGAACGGATAAAAATCCTTTCAACGTGTAGTTCTATACAGGCTAATATTAAGAACCCAAGAAAGTAAGTTTTAAGGTAAAAATGAATAAAAGCACCGATTTTAATCAAAAATCGGTGTTTTTTAATGCTTTAAATTAAACTGATAACGAGTCTTGCTGTAGTATAAAATGAATAAAAAATAAAATTATACGAATATAATTTTTTCATACGCACAAGTTGACCATTTGAAAAATTCCCAATTTTACGCTGTAAGACGAGCGATGGATTTTGGCTTTTTTTATATGGCAAACAGACCTTAAACAAGTGAAAGTTTTTTAAAGCAAAAAACAAAACGTTATTGTAATTTTGCCGTGGAGTTTGTCAGTGAAATTTAATCTTTGAGGGCTACTTAAAGAAGGATACGTATCCAAAAACGAATACCACGCAAACAATTATGGGTAGAACGTAACGGATATAATTTTTTGCGAACTTCGGGAGTTTAATCCCACGACCTTCGTTGACTTCTTTTTCGAAATTATCATAACCCCAACCGAAGTTATAACCGCAAAACGTCGTATAAATAAGACACCCGATAGGTAAAATATTATAACTCAAAATAAAGTCTTCCAAATCTTGAACGGTCGAACCTGCACCGAAAGGCGTAAAGGTTTCGCTTAAATGCGAAAAGCCGAATATACACGGGAGAACGAGAATCGACATAATAATTGCATTGATTATGCACGACTTAACCCTTGAAATATGTAACAGTTCGCAGAGAATTGCAACGATATTTTCGAAGACGGCAATAATCGTCGAGATAGCCGCAAAGCACATAAACAAGAAAAATAGCGAGCCGAAAATTTGACCGAACGGCTGTCCCATATTTGCAAAGACCGTTGAAAGCGACACGAAAATCAGAGGAGGACCTACTTGAAATTGCGAAGAATCGGCAACGGCATAAGTCGATAAAATCGGAAAGATAATCAGTCCGGCACAAAAAGCGATAGCAGTGTCAAGCGAGATAATTTTAATGGATTCGCCGAGCAGAGAATTTTGTTTATCAAGATAACTACCGAAAATTCCGATTGACCCGACGCCAAGCCCTAACGTGAAAAAGGATTGTCCCATTGAAGCGGAGATGAGTTCGAAAATGGAAAACTCGTTGTTTTTCAAACCGTCAAAGTTAGGAACGAGATAAGTTTTCAGCCCATCTTTTGCTCCGGAAAGAGTAAGCGAATAAATAACCAAAAAAACGATTAAAGCAAAAAGTCCCATCATTATGTATTTAGTTATTCTTTCGACACCTTTTTTAAGTCCGCAACCGCAAACTGTAAAACACCCTATAATTAAAACGAGAGAAAATGCGATTTGAAGTAACGCACTTTTCGTTCCGCCGTTTACGAAATTCGTGAAAAAAAGCAGTGAAGAACTTTCGCCTGCCGACGGCATAATTGCGGTAAGTCCGTTAAGGTTTCCGCTTATTGCCTGAATCAAATAATATATAAACCAGCCTGCAACCGGAAGGTAAAACGCCATAAGTAAATAGTTACCGACGGATAAAAGTTTGCCTGCCTTGTACGCCTTTTTGTCCGGCGCAAGAGTTTCAAAACAGTTGGCAATGCTTTTTCGGCTTGCTCTGCCTACGGATAGTTCCATCGTCATAATCGGTATGCCGAGAATAATTAAGAACAAAAAATAAAATGCCAAAAACAATGCACCGCCGTACTTTGCGGTAAGATAAGGGAATTTCCAAACGTTGCCAAGACCTATTGCACACCCTGCCGATAATAAAACAAAGCCGAGTTTTGATAAAACGTTGTTGTTTTGATTAGTCTTCGTCATAATTTCTACCTTTATTAAAACCTAAAAAGATTATATGGGAAAGAGTGTAACACAGTTAACGTAAACTTGTCAACGATAACCAAAGACAATTTTGTTCTGTGCATAATAATATGACGATTACCGTAAAGCAACAAACCGATTTTATTAAATGAATATTTGTGATAAAAAACTCACCGTCGCTATCGTAAACATATCATAAAGGTGTTAATTAAAGGCGAAGAATCGTAGCCCTGCGTACTGCGGGGCTTTTTGTTTTTTTATTAAACCGTATTTAGATTTTATCATGGAAGGCGGGAGCGGTTAAAAGACAAAAATTCGTGCAATATTTTTGGTCGTTTCGGTTACGCATAAATATAAATTTATATTTACGTTTTTATTGACATTACTTGTGTTGTGTAGTATAATTACTAGACCTATATATTATAATTACTAGACCTATATATAATTTTTTTCAAAGGAGAAAATTTAATGAATACGAGACCAAAGGTATCTGTAGTTATGCCGATGTATAACCAGGAAAAGTATATTAAAGAATGTTTATTGTCGGTAATGCATCAAACGTTAAAGGATATTGAAATTATCGTAGTTAACGATGGTTCAACTGATAATTCGTTGGAAATTGTAAAGAAGTATGCAAATAAGGATGGCAGAATTAAAATAATAGATAAACCTAATAGTGGATATGGCCACTCAATGAATATGGGTATGGCACAAGCAGTTGGCGAGTATATAGGAATTGTTGAAACTGACGATTTTGTAAAACCAAATATGTTTGAGGAGCTGTATAAGGTTTGCAAGGAAAACAATTTGGAATTTGTTAAGTCGGGTTTTTTGCGTTTTGCGGGTGAATGCTCGGAAAGATCCTATGAAAAGGTTAAATTATCTAACGATGTTAATGCCTATAATAGAGTTATTGACCCACGAAATGAGCCTATTTGTGCGACGTATACTATGAATATTTGGACTGGGATATATTCAAAGAAATTTTTAGACAGTAACGATATTAAATTTAATGAAACTCCAGGTGCGTCTTTTCAAGATAATGGCTTTCATTTTTTGAGCTTCTTTTTCGCAAAAAAAATTATGCTTTTAGATAAAGAGTATTATTGTGTAAGGAGGGATAATCCAAATTCATCCGTTAAAGATAAGGGCAAAGCTTATGTTATATGTGAAGAGTACAAATATATTTATGATATAATTTCAAAAAATAAAAACTTTTCAATTTTTTCTGGTGCATTTTATTATAGAATGTTCATCAGTTATTACTTTAATTATACGAGAATTGATGAAGCTCTTCGTTTGGATTTTGCAAAAAAGTATTCCGATGAAATGAAATATGCTAAAGAAAATGGTTTAATCGATTTGTCTTATTTTGATGCAAAAAGGCTTGAAGAATTAAATCAAATAATAGATAATCCAAAGGTATTTTTTGATACGCATAAGGAAGTGAGTAAAATTAGCGTATCGCCAAAACGGACTGCAACTAAATCACGCAAGTCAAATATTTCAGTGAGCGTAATTATTCCTATTTATAATATGGAAAAATTTTTACCAGAGAGTCTTGATACTGTTTTGTCTCAATCACTGAAGAATATAGAAATTATTTGTGTAAATGATGGCTCTACCGATGGTTCTTTGAATATATTAAAAAAGTATAAGAAACAAGATAAGAGGGTTATAATAATAGATCAAGAGAATCAGGGCGTGGGTAAATCCAGAAATACCGGTATAATGAGGGCTACGGGTAAATTCGTCATATTTATGGATCCGGACGATTACTATCCATCAAATAACGTTTTGGAAACGCTTTATAAAAAGGCAGTCAAAAAGAATGCTTTGATTTGTGGGGGGTCTTTTAGTGAAATTAAAGATGGCGTTGTAAAAGATGTTTACGAGGGTAAATTTAAGAGCTATACGTTTATTCATGAAGGATTTGTTGCCTACAAGGACTATCAGTTTGATTATGGTTATCAACGTTTTATTTTTGAAAGGGATATGCTTGTAAATAATAATATCTTTTTCCCAGACTATTGTAGGTTTCAGGACCCACCATTTTTTGTTTCAGCAATGATAAGGGCTGATAAGTTTTATGCAATTCCAAAGGTCGTTTATAGATATAGGTGGGGGCATCAAAACATTGACTGGAATGCAAAAAGAATTACTGCCCTGTTAAATGGCATAAATGATTTACTGCGTTATTCAAGAGATAACGGGTTAGAAGTCTTACATTATAATACTGTGCAGAAAATTGATAAGGAATTTAGTGATAGAATACTTGCCGTGATAAAGCCCGGTAATTTTGGAATAATTAACATTTTAAGAAAGTTAAATTATTTGATTGATGCAAATTTGCTGAATAAGGCGAATCAAAGTATTAAGCCAAGATATATTTCTAAAACATATGATAGGGCTTTGGATAAGCTTATGGAATATGTTCTTAAGGCACCTGCTTTAAAAACGGGTGCTATGGTGTCTTTCTCATCAAAAGATGCTGAAATAAACGTTTTGCAAAAAGAAATAATAAGATTGCAAAAAAGATTGCTTGATGCATCTGAGGCATTCATAGCACAGTCGCATTCTTTTTCGTATAGATTTGGAAGGATGGTTACTTGGTTGCCGAGAAAAGTCAGGGATTTGTTCAGGAAGAAGTAGGAGGCCCGATGAATAAGACTGAACGATTGAATAGTGTACTAAAAACAAGAAGCAATATGTTTACGGAAGGAGATAGTTCTTTGATTTCTTCCCCAGTCACTTATAAAAAAGTAGAAGATATTGTTGAGCTGAAAAATGGCAGGATTGCTATTTCTGTACACAATATGTCTTATCAATGTGTATATTGTGATTCAAATGAAAAGAGGTTGTTTGTTGTGCTTAATGGCGCCCAAATGAAACCTTATCCCGAATTTAAGAGATGGACATATTACGCGGTATTTGATGGTTGTATGATTAATATCGCAGATCCGTCGTATAAGAATTCGGAATTGAAATGTGGATGGTATTTTGCAGACATAAACGTAAATTATCGTGAAGACATTGTGACCATAGTGAAAAAGGTGGCAACAATAAAGGGCATCACAAATGAAAACATATTCTTTTTCTCTTCGTCGGCAGGTGGTCAGGCTGCTATCCATTGTGGGGCATTAATTGATGGATCAAATGTTGTCGTAATTAACCCACAAATAAAAATATCAAGTCACGTGATGGCAGACAATTTCCAAAAAATAACAGGTATTGATTTAAATAAAGATGATGTATTGCATAGAGACGACTCCATTTATTGGTTAAAAAAAGAATCTAAAACGAAATACTTGATTATTCAAAATATGCAAAGTGTCGAAGATATGGATACATTAGAGTATATGGAGAAACAACTTAATGTTACTTGTCAATATGGATTAAATAAACTAGATAACAAGTTTTTTTGGCTATACGACTCGGCAGGAAATATTCCACACAATTCTCAAGAAGACCGTTTAATTTTTTTGGGTATTCAGTATCTAGCTGAGCAGTTGGCTTTAAATAATGATTTTGATCATTTAAGGAAAGAGTGTTTTATTTTTTCAGAGATGTGGCATAATAAATCGGAATTAGAATTCACTAAAAAACAGAATTAGTAGTATAAAGTTGTGAAAAAGAAGGTTCAAATGAAAATTGTTATAGTTGGAATTGGCTATGTTGGTTTGTCAAATGCGATATTGTTAGCACAGCAAAACCAAGTGGTTGCTGTGGATATAATTGGTTCAAAAATAGATTTAATTAACAAAGGTATATCTCCTATTGATGATAGGGAAATAAAAGAGTATCTGTCGAAAGGTGGATTAAACTTGGTGGCAAAAACCGAAGCGTCGAAGGATTATAGTGATGCGGATTACGTAATTGTTTCCACGCCAACAAATTATGACGAAACATTAAATTATTTTGATACGTCGTCAGTTGAAAAGGTTGTGGCGGATGTAATGGAATCTAATTCAAAGGCTTATATTGTTATTAAGTCAACAATCCCTCTTGGTTTTACGAAAAGGATTAACAAAAAGTATAATACCAATAGAATTATTTTTTCTCCAGAATTTCTTAGAGAGGGAAGAGCGCTATTTGACAATCTTTATCCGTCCAGGATCGTTGTGGGTAAAGTTGACAATGATATTGAAACGGATACAGCCGCTAAAAGATTTGCAGAACTTTTGAAAGGCGGTGCTATAAAGAAGGACGTAGACGTTTTGGTTGTGTCGGCAGATGAGGCGGAAGCCATTAAGTTGTTCGCTAATACATACTTGGCAATGAGAGTGGCATACTTTAATGAATTGGACACTTATGCGGAATCTTTTGGCCTTAATGCCTCTAATATTATTAAAGGTGTATGCTTAGATCCAAGAATAGGGGACAATTATAATAATCCGTCTTTTGGCTACGGTGGGTACTGTTTGCCAAAAGATACTAAGCAATTAAAAACAAATTACAAAGGTGTTCCTCAAAACTTAATTTCTGCAATTGTAGAAAGCAATCAAACGAGAAAGTCGTATATTGCAAATGAGGTGTACAATAAAGCGAAAAAGTTTTCTATCGGAGAAGTGGTTGTGGGGGTTTACCGCTTAACCATGAAAGCAAACAGTGATAATTTTAGACAAAGTGCAATAAGAGATGTTATGTTGTTACTATTACAAAGAAAAGCTAAAATTATTATTTACGAGCCAACATTGGGGGGGACAGTTTTTGAAGGGATAGAGGTGGAAAAAGATATAGATGTTTTTAAGAAAAAATCAAACGTTATAATTGCGAATAGATTGACAAACGAGTTAAATGATGTAATGTCAAAAGTGTATACAAGAGATGTTTTTGGAAGGGATTGATTATAGAATTGTTTGTCTAAGCTAATTAAAAAAAGGACCTGCGGGTCCTTTTCTAATATTTTCCAAAAAAGATTGAAAAAAAAGAAAAAATGTGGTAAAATAAATATAATAGATATGTTACTTAGTGGCGTTATTATTAAAGAAGATCCGCTTTTCGTTAAAGGGGACGTAAATATTTTGGGCGGTATTGCTTACCTTGATAAGGGTGAGTGTTTATCTTTTGACACTTTTTATTCGTCGTTCGGTTGTAATCCTTACTTACTTTATACGCCGATTGAAGAAGTTTCCTTTTCTTTCGACGTTTTAGGTAGTGGTACGGTTGAAATTTTTTGTTGCAAAAAAAATAAAAAAACCGTAGGCGTTAGCTTGGTTACGAAAACGGATTTTTCTTTTGACGAACGGAAAGCGGTTTTATTAAAAGCACCTTTAACTTATGACGGCGTGTTATTTGCAAAAATAACGGCTTTAAGTAAAGTAAAGGTTTTCGGTGGCGAAATCGACGCCGACCTTTTACCTAAAAACGACATATCTTTATCCGTCGTTTTTTGTACCTTTAAGCGTGAAAAACACGTTATCGAAAACGTTAAAGAAATTTGCGATTATAAGGCTTTAACGGGCAGGGATATAGACGTTTTCGTTATCGATAACGCAAACACGTTAAGGGATGACGACGTTAAGGGTGCAACCTTAATATATAATCCGAATCTCGGCGGAAGCGGTGGGTTTTCAAGAGGGCTGTTTGAAGCATATAACAAGAAAAAATACACGCACGTTTTGCTTATGGACGACGATATTTCTTTTGACAAAGAAATATTCGATAGGATTTTCGGATTTTTATTTTACGTTAACGAAGTTGATAAAATCGGCGTCGGGGCTTCAATGCTTTTGGAAGAAAACCCGTTTATTCAATTTGAACTCGGTGCAATTTTCGGTGGAATAAAACTAAAAGGGCTTGGCAAAAACGTCGATTTAAGGGATTTAGCAAACTTAATCGACAACGCAAACAGAAAGGACGCAACTTACTGTGCTTGGTGGGGTTGCGTTATGCCTATGTCGGTTGTTAAACGTAAAGGGCTTCCGTTTCCTATGTTTATTAAGTACGACGACGTGGAATACGGAATTCGAAGCGGACTTTTTTGGGCATTTCCTTCGGGGATTGGGGTTTCGCACTTGGCTTTTGACGAAAAGAAAGTGCCGTATTTGGAGTATTATATTTCAAGAAACGAATTGATTGCAAACGCCGTTTCTAAAAACCGCTGGTGGGTTTTGCAATATCTTAAAACGTCGGTAAGGGTATATCGTAATTTATTAAAGTACCGTTACGATAGTGCCGAACTCGTTCTTAAAGGATATGAAGATTTCTTAAAAGGACCTAAATTTTTCGACGAAATTTCTGCGCCCGATTATCATAAATCTTTACTTGATAAATGCGAAAAGGCATATACTTTTTCGGAACTAATTAAAAAAGGCTATAATCCTACGACTCTTTCTCCGAAGAAAAAACGCAGTAAAATTCTTTCTTTTTTGACCTTTAACGGCAAATGGTTTGCCAATGATAGGGTAAACGTGGTAGGATATAACGACGCAAGGGTAAGCGATTTTTTTGCCACCAAAACGGTTTTGCAGGTAAATCCTTATACCAGCGTAGGCTACTTAACCAAAGGAGATTCAAAAAACCATTTTCGTTTGGTTTGGCGTCTTATTAAACTTGGGTTTAAGTCGCTTTTTCGTTTTAGAAAGGCGAATAGATTATATAAACGTAATTTAGAAAAAATCACCTCCTTTTCTTTTTGGGAAAGACAGTGGGAAAAAGGAATACATAATGAGGAAAAATAATATCGCGAATCCTATTTCCTTGAAAAAGACTTCGGTAATTTTGGTTTCGCTTGTAAAAAAGAATATTAAGACGCAATACCGCAGGTCGGTTTTGGGAATATTGTGGACGGTACTTAATCCACTTCTCAATATGATAGTAATGTCGTTTGTTTTTTCTAATATTTTCGGTCGTAACGGCATTTCAATGGATTATCCCGTTTACGTTCTTTCGGGAAATATCGTCTTTTCGCTGTTAAGGTCATCGACGACTTCGGCTATGAAGAGTATTGTTAACAATTACGACTTAATTACGAAGACGAGAACGCCTATGATGGTATTCCCGCTTGCTTGCGTATTTACGGCACTTTCAAACCTTTTGTTTTCTCTCGTTGCTTTAGTGCTTGTAATGCTTTTTAGGCACGTTCCGTTTTATTTTATGGGTGTTTTGATGTTCCTTGCATGGCTTCCGTCGTTATTGCTTTTTGTTTCGGGACTATCTTTTTTACTCTCTGCTTTTTACGTTTATTTTAGAGATTTAAGCCATTTATATAACGTATTTTTAACGTTATGGTTATATTTAACTCCTATTTTTTATTCCTTGGAAACACTTAAAATGCCACAAGAATATGCAGAAATAATGATGGTTAATCCGATGTTCCATTACGTTTCGTTCTTTAGAGATGCGGTTTCGGGAATAGTTCCGTCGATTTCTACGTTTGCGATTTGTTACGGAGTAGGTATCGGTGTCCTTCTTGTCGGCATTATATTGTTTAAGGCACTGAGGAAAAAACTTGTTTTCTATATTTAGGTGAGTTATGATAGAAGAAAATTTACAAGAAGAATTGTTAATCGATGCAAAAAATATAAGTATCAATTTCAGGTTGCCGACCGAAAAAATCGACAGTATTAAGGAGTATTGCATTAAACTCGTTAAAGGCAAGATAAAACACACGAAATTGGAAGTGCTTAAAGACGTAAGTTTACAAGTAAAACGTGGTGAAAGTTTAGGGCTTATCGGTAGAAACGGTGCAGGCAAGTCAACCCTTTTAAGAATACTTGCGGGGATTATCGAACCGACGACGGGTAAGGTAATAACCAACGGCGTTATGGTACCGCTTTTAAAGCTCGGTGCGGGTTTTGATATGAATGCAACGGGTAAAGAAAACATTTATCTTAACGGGGCAATGCTTGGTTTTTCGCACAAGCAAATGAAGGAAAAATACGACAGTATCGTCGCTTTTTCGGAACTTGAAAAATTTATGAACGTTCCGCTTAAAAATTACTCGCAAGGTATGTTAAGTAGGCTTGGTTTTTCCATCGCCGTTGACGTAAATCCGGACATTTTGCTTATCGATGAAATTTTGGCTGTTGGCGACTTGCCTTTCCAACAAAAATGTGCGAGAAAACTTGATGAATTGAAGGCAAAAGGTACGACGTTTATCGTTGTTTCTCATAGTACCGCACAGATAAGAAGGTTATGCTCGAAGGCAATATATCTTAAAGACGGGGAAATTTGCGATAGTGGGGACGCCGACGCCGTCGTAACTCACTACGAAAACGATTGTAAAGAAATTGTGAATAATACGGTTAAAGCGTAATATGAAAGATATAAAGATTATCGTCGCAACACATAAAGAATACGAGATGCCGAAAAGCGGGCTTTATTATCCTATACAATGTGGCACGGCATTAAGAAAAGAAATCAAAGGTATTTACCACGATAATGACGGTGAAGACAATATTTCTTCTCTCAATCCCTTTTTTTGTGAATTGACGGCGCAATATTATTTTTATAAAAATGTTTCTTCAGAGTACGTAGGTCTTGTCCATTATAGAAGATATTTCAAGGGTAAGACCCCTTTTTTTATTAAAAAGAAAAAGATAAAAATTTTATCGCAAGAAGAAGCCGAAACTCTTATTAAGCAAGCGGACGTTATTTTGCCCAAAAAACGCAATTACGTTATAGAGTCGCTTTATTCGCATTATTGCCACACTTTATTTTCGGAACCGCTTGATATCACGGAAGAAATAATAAAAGAAAAACACCCCGAATATTATAAGGAATTTATTAGACTTAAAAAGCGAAAATCTGCGCATATATTTAATATGTTTATAATGAAAAGGGATATTTTCGACGGTTACTCAAAATGGCTTTTCGATATTCTTTTCGAATTAAATAAAAAAGTTGACATAAGTAAATACGACGCTTTTCACGCCCGTTTTTTCGGAAGAATAAGCGAACTGCTTCTTGACGTTTATATTAACACAAACCGTGTTAAAATAAAGGAAATACCTGTTTGTTACACGGAAAAGAGGCATTTAATCAGAAAAGTTTTTAATATGCTTTTTTCAAAAATTACGGGAAGAAAGTATAAAAAAAGTGTATAAAAAACAGTTATTACCCTTATCGATTTGTTTTTTTTGTTAAAAAGTCTTTTACAAAATTTTTTTTTGTGGTATAATAAACAGCACAGTAATGACACGTGACGTGTTTGCGAATTATTAACCATAGGAAAAACTTTACTTAATGGAACAAGAAATAAAGAGTCAAATTGCAGAAAAAAAACAAATTGATTTTGATTTAGATAAATTTAATCAGTACAAAAAAAAGGGGTTTAAAAACTTTTGCTATAAAGCGATAAAGTTTACTTTTGATAAATTGGTTGCTTTTTTCGGAATCGTTATTTTGTCCCCGTTATTTTTGCTGATTTCACTTATTATTTTATTTTCGCAAGGCGGAGAAGTTTTTTTTGGACACAACCGTGTCGGTCAATACGGCAAAGCGATTAAACTTTCCAAATTCAGAACGATGAGGGAAGATAACGATATTCGCCTTCTTCCCGCTTCTCAAAGGCGAGAATATAAAAAGGAATATAAAATCAAAAAGGATCCAAGGGTTTTCCCTCTCGGCAATTTTTTCAGGAAGACGAGTTTAGACGAGTTGCCGAACTTGTTTCAGGTTTTAACAGGGAAGATTTCAATCGTCGGACCAAGACCTCTCCTTCGTGAGGAAGCCATTGATAAATATGGGGAAGACGTTTATAAGTTGTTGTCAATCAAGCCCGGCATTACAGGCTGGTGGGCTGTAAACGGGAGAAATAAATCCACTTATCAGAGCGGTAAACGTCAAGAACTTGAACTTTACTACGTTGATAATTGTTCGCTTTGGCTTGATTTTAAGATTATTCTTTTAACGCTAAAGAAAATATTGCAAAAAGACGGAGCCGAATAAAAAAATGGAAAAGGTTAACAAGTTATATACAAAAATAAGGTCAGTCGCAAACAAGGAATCGTTTGTCTATGCCTTCTTGTTTATCGTATGTGCTTTTACCATTGTTTCCTATGTATTTATGCTTGACGTTTTTTGTGCGTTTTTGTATGCCGGTTTAGGTATATTCGTCATAATTTTTCGGGACGATTTTTTACCTATCTCGGCTCTTTTTATTTACGGCTATATTTTTTCTTCGAGAGAAAATAACCCCGGTCGAAACAGCGAATCTATTTTCTCGCTTTCACGATACGGAATTGCGTTTATCGTCGTTCTTTCCGTTATGGCGATATGTCTTATCATAAGGCTTATCAAAGATAAAAAGATAGGGTTTAACAATAGGTCGGAAAAGTGCGGAAAATTGACTTTCGGATTTTTGTTTTTATCCTTATCCTTTCTTCTTTCCGGTTTAATAATGGAAGAGTACTCGACCGTCGTACTTAAAAATCTTTTGTTTGCTCTCGTGGAGATTTTCGCATTTTTCGGGCTATATATTATTATGTCGAAATGCGTTTTTTGGGAAAAAATACCCAAACACTTTTTTTCATATCTTTTGGTGTCTGTCGGCATTACCGTTTCGTTCCAACTGTTTTTCACTTATTTGTCAAACGAAGTAATAGTAAACGGCAGTATTAACCGTGACGAGATATATACGGGCTGGGGTATGTACAACAATATCGGTGCCGTTATCGCCGTTTGTATCCCTTCTGCTTGCTATCTTTCGACGCAAAAAAAATACGGATTTATCTATAACGCATTAAGTACGTTTTTCTTGTTGGCGGTAACGCTTACTTGTTCGAGAACGTCAATGCTCTTTGCTTTTATAAGTTACGTCGTGAGCGCAATTTTCGTTTTGATTAAATCAAAAAATAAGGCGATAAAAAAGGCAAATTTAATTACGTATATCATAACGCTTTCGGTGGCGATAATTATACTGATTATTTTTAGGGATTATTTAATAAACGTTTATCATGTGTTAATCGAACGTGGGCTTAATCTTTCGGGCAGGGAAACGGTTTATAAAACGGCTTTTGATATTTTCAAAAATCACCCGATTTTCGGTGGGTCGTTTTATTCGAGTCAGTTTGCCGTGGTTGACGATTTTTGGTACTGGTCCGAAGAAGCGTTTAAGTCGATATTTCCTGTTAGGTGGCATAATTCGGTTTTGCAAGTTATGGCGTCGTGCGGGACGGTGGGGCTTATTGCATATATCGTTCATAGAGTACAAACCGTGAAATTGCTTATAAAGCCGACGAATACCGAAAACCTGTTTACGGCAATTTGCGTATTTATGATAATTGCAATCAGTTTACTTGACTGTATGCTGTTTAATATCGGTCCGGGATTTATTTATTCCTTTGCACTTATCTATATCGAAAAGTCAGGTAGAAGAAATCAATAAAGAAAAAGCACCAAGCAAACGCTTGGTACTTTTAGTGTTAAAACAAAAACGATTAACAATCAAGAATTCTCAATATTTTGCCGTATAAAATCATAGAAACGATATCGGCAATCCAAACGATTGTAAATCCGAAAACGATTCTTATTATAGCTGCAACGTACTTTTTTTTTGCTGTTGATTAAAATAACAAAAAATAATGCAATTTGGTAATTTGTATGATATAATTAAATAAAGAAATTTTTTGGGGGAGAAATGGCCATTAAAGTGTACTATGCGTCTGTCGACGGATTAGAAGACGAAAAAAACTATTATTCCCTTTATTCTATGCTATCAAAAACCGGAAAGGAAAAGGTTGACGGGTTAAAGATAAAAAGCGATAAGACGTTATCTTTGCTTTCGGAATCGCTTCTTCGGTATGCGTTAAAATTAAAGGGCTTGCCTTTCCCCGAAAAGATTTTTATCGGCGAAAACGGAAAGCCATTTATAGACGGAATAAACTTTAATATTTCCCACTCGGGAACGTACGCTGTTTGTGCCGTAGGAGATAACGTTGTCGGTTGCGATATTGAGAAAATAAAGGAAGCCAAACTTAAAGTCGCAAAGCGGTTTTTTTCGGAAAAAGAATATTTATTCTTAAACGAAATTACCGATGAAAAAGAAAGGCAGGATAATTTTTTTAAGCTGTGGACAATGAAGGAAAGTTACCTTAAAGCCGTAGGGTGTGGGTTACGAAAACCGCTCAATTCTTTTTCGGTTGACGTTTTAAGTGGAAAAATAAAAGACGGCGACGCCGAGAAAAATGAGTTTTCTTTTTATTGCAGTAACGAAATCGACGGATACGCATTTTCGGTTTGCACTACGGATAATGCCGTCGAATTTATAAAGGTAAGAGTAACAGATTTATTATAACGAGGGTAAGTGTGAAAAAATATGAAAAAAGCAATTTGGAATATTTCTAACGGTATTTTGGCGGGGCTTATGATAACGATAGGCTGTGCCGTGTTTTTGGCATGTGAAAGTAAGGTAGTGGGGGCGATTTTTTTCTCCGTTGCGCTTTTAACCATTTGCTACTTTAAGTTTGCCCTTTTTACGGGAAAGGTCGGGTTTATTATCGAAAAACACCAAAAAGACGATTTTTCCGTTTTGCTTTTGGCGTTACTCGGCAACTTTATCGGGACGCTTGTTTTCGGGTTACTTATTAAAATATCTCTTCCGTCCCTTTTTGAAACCGCACAAACGCTTTGCAATAATAAGTTGACGGTAAGTTTATGGAAAGTTCTTATCCGTGCCGTTTTTTGCGGTGTACTTATGTACGTTGCGGTTTACGTATTTAATAAAAACCAAACGCCTGTCGGCATACTTTTTGCGATACCCGTATTTATTTTATCGGGTTTTGAACACTCTATTGCCGACATGGGATATTTCGTAATAAGCGGAATTGTTGACGTTAAAGCCTTCCTTTTTATCTTAACGGTAATTATCGGCAACGCTTTAGGTTCGTTTATTATTCCGTTGCTATCAAAACTAAAAGTCAATCAATAAAATCAATAAAAGTGCCGGAAGCACTTTTTTGTTTTACTTTAAGGGGAGTTATGACGTTAAAGTACGTAATAGACGGCAATACCGATATAAGAAAGTTTTTAATCGGTAAATGTTTTTCTTTGTCGAGCGTAAAAAGGTTGCTTAACAAAAGGGAAAATTTATTTATTAACGG
This sequence comes from Christensenellaceae bacterium, assembly GCA_045599205.1. Lineage (GTDB taxonomy): Bacteria > Bacillota > Clostridia > Christensenellales > Borkfalkiaceae > UBA1259. The sequence goes on from JAZRVM010000007.1 coordinate 15,265, forward strand.
CAAGCCGTACGACGGAAATTTTAATCTTAAATCGGGGGACGAACTGGAAATTTCCTTTAACGGCGAAAAAACCACCGTTTGCCCCGTTAACGAACCCGTTGAAATAGTTTACGAAGACGAGTTTTTCTTGGCGGTAATTAAACCGAAAGGACTTTCTACGATACCGAGTAGGGCGCACTTTACCGATAACCTTGCGTCAAGAGTTTTATACTACTACCAAACCAAAGGGGAAGAAAACGGTATTCACGTTATAAACAGACTGGACAGGTTGACAAAAGGTATCGTCGTCTTTGCGAAATCGGCGTTTATTCAAAGCGAAATGCGAGAAGTTAAAATCGAGAAAAAGTACCGCTGTACCGTTTGCGGAAAATTAGAAAACGAGCAGGGGATAGTAAATTTAAGAATAGGAAGAATAGAAGGCACGATGAAGCGAGAAGTAACCGAAAACGGACAGGACGCTACCACGCTTTATCGGGTTGTTTCGGAAAAAAACGACGAAAGCGTTTTGGACGTAACCATTTTAACGGGCAGGACGCATCAAATTCGTGTGCATTTTTCTTATTTGGGCTGTCCGCTTAAAGGGGACGTTTTATATAACGACAAAGCAACAAGCGACGAAGACTTTGACCTTTGCTCTTATTACGTTGCATTTACCTTTCCGCTTAACGGGAAAATGTACGAATTAAAAATATAAAAATCTTTTATTCGTTAAAAAAATATGTTATAATAATATTTGCGGAGAAACTTATGAAAAAATATTTTAGTATGATTTTAACGGCAATTATCTGTCTTGGATTTATCGTTATGGGGATAATATCGGGATTTACCTTTTCCGAGTTGCAACTTAAAACGCTTAAAACACTCGGAATAATTTGCGGAGCAAGTGCGCTTTACTGTTTTATCGTGGGCGAGATAACGGGCAACACTTCTCAAATGGATAAACTTTGGAGTATTTTGCCTATATGTTATATTTGGGTGATAGCAATTAAGGGCGGGCTTTCTTTACGTCTTTTGCTATTTTCCGTAATCGTTACTCTTTGGGGCGTACGTTTAACGTATAATTTCGGCAGAAAGGGTGCATATTCGATTAAATTTTGGGGAGGTAGAGAAGATTATCGCTGGGAATATTTAAGGAACACGAGATATTTTAAAAATAAAATCGTTTGGGCAATTTTTAATCTTTTGTTCATTTCAATCTACCAAAATCTTATCGTGCTTTTAATAACTCTCCCTGCCGTTGCTGTTATGGAATCGACGGTGGCTTTCGGTGTAATCGACGCCGTCGTATCCGTCGTTGCATTATTGTTTTTAATCCTCGAAACCGTTGCCGACGAATATCAATGGAAATTCCACCAAACCAAGAAAAAACTTTTAAGCGGAAATAAATCTTTAAGCGAAATCGATTATCCGTATAATCTCGGCTTTAACACAACGGGTATTTGGGGATATATGCGCCACCCGAATTATCTTGGCGAACAAGGTATTTGGTTTACCCTTTACTTTTTCTGCTTGGGTGCAAAAGTTACGAGTTACGGCATTTTCAACTGGTCGATATTAGGCAGTGCGCTTTTAATACTTTTGTTCCTTGGAAGTTCTACGCTCGGCGAAAGTATAACACTATCGAAGTATCCGAAATTTTCAGAATACCAAAAACAGGTTTATAAGTATTTGCCGATAAGAAAATTCAAGGTAAAATAATAAATGAGTAGTTACGAGGAAATTTTAACCGAATCGGGTATTCTCTTTGTTAAAACGGTGGGAACAAGTATGCGCCCGCTTATTAAGCAAGGTAGAGATATCGTCGTCGTCAAGCCGATAAGCGAAAAATTAAAAAGGCTTGACGTGGTTTTGTATGCCACGAACGACGAAGACAAAAAGTACGTTCTTCATAGAATTTTGAAAGTAAACGCCGACGGCACTTTTTTCGTTGCAGGCGACAATAACTTTAACGGCGAAACCATAAAAGAAGAACAAATTATCGGCGTTATGACGGGGCTTATTCGTGGCGAAAAGATTAAAGAATGTAATAAAAAAAGTATGCGCATATATTCGCATTTAAGGTGCGACGCATATACATTAAGGTTTTTTAGGTTAAAGTTAAAATCAAAAATTATCGGTTTTTTAGTTAAAATCAAGCATTTATTCAGAAAAAAATAAAATAAAAGATATTTACTTATAGTAATTTGTATGATATAATATTTCAGTATTTTATTTTATGGAGAAAAATTATGAAAAAATTAGTAGCACTTATTTTAGCAGTTTTGTGCGTTTTGGGCTTAACTGCTTGTGGCACGAACAATAAGTTCGTTACCGGTGGCGAATCGGGAACTTATTACGCTTTCGGTTCGGTTATCGCTTCGCACGCAAAGTCAAACGCAGGCGTTGATATTACGGCCGTTGTTGGTAACGGCTCAAAATCAAACGTTCAAGAACTTGAAGACGGTACTGCAAAGTACGCTTTCTGTCAATCCGACGTTATGGCTTACGCTTATGCCGGAACGAACATCTTTGAACAAGAAGGCGCAATCAAATCCTTCTCAACGGTTGCCGCTCTTTACACCGAACAAGTTCAAATCGTAACATGCGATCCAAACATCACGTCGGTTGCCGACCTTCGTGATAAAAAGGTTTCAATCGGTTCGGCAGGTAGCGGTGTGTTCTTTAACGCAGTTGATATTTTGGGCGCTTACGGTATGACGCTTGATGATATTCATGTTCATAATCAATCTTTCGAAGATTCGGCAAACTCGCTTCAAAACGGTCAAATCGACGCAGCATTTATCGTTGCAGGCGCTCCGACTAACGCAGTCGTAAGTCTTAAAACGGCAAACGCAAACACTCACCTCGTTTCGTTAGACCAAACTCATATCAACACTTTACTTCAAAGTTCACCATATTATACTTCTTGCACGATAGGTAACGACGTTTACGGTTGTGGCGAAGCTACTACGGTTGGCGTAGGTGCAGTTATTCTTGCAAGAGACGACGCAGAAGACGACCAAGTTTATGCTTTCGTTAAAGACATTTTCGATAACGCTTCTTCGCTTGTTGCTACGCATGCAAAATACGGCGAATTATCGTTAGATTACGCAACGTCGATTACGTCCGTTCCTTATCACGCAGGCGCAGCAAGATACTTTGCCGAAAAAGGTCGTACTGTTGCAACTAAAACTAAATAATTTTGGGGAAAAAAATGGAAAAGGAAATTAAAACGACGCCCCAAACGGAAGAAGCAGGCACGAAGGAAGAACTCGACGCCATAATGAGAAAGTACGATAAAGAATCGAATACCCGAATTTGGACGGGTGTTCCGAAACTTATTATCGGAATATTTATGGCATTGTTTTCCGTTTACTGCATTTATATGACGCTTTTTTCGACGGCATTACAAGAAGTTAGACTTACTTTATTTTTGGCGTTTATTTTGGTTATAGGGTATCTTAATTATCCTGCTAAAAAAGGTAGCGTAAAAATAAACAGTATGCCGTGGTACGACGTATTGCTTATGGCAATAGGTGCAGGCGCTTTTATTTATTTTGCTATAGACGCAAAACACTTAATATACATTGCACAACGACTTGAAGTTTACCACGTTATTATCGGCATTTTGGGCATAGGGTCGCTTATGGAACTCTGCAGAAGATGTGTCGGTATTCCTATTTTAATCGTTGCGGGCGTACTTATTATTTACGCATTTTGTAACCTTCTTTCAAACGGACTGTGGCTTGCTTTAAGACAACTTATTTATAAACTTTTCTATACGACCAACGGTGTTATCGGAACGCCTGTCAGCGTTTGTTATACATATATCGTTTTGTTTATAATATTCGGTGCATTTTTGGAAAGAACGGGTATTGCGGACTTTTTTATCGCTCTTGCGAATAAGCTTGCAGGTTGGTCAAGTGGTGGTCCTGCGAAGGTTGCCGTTATTTCTTCGGCACTTTGCGGTATGGTTTCCGGTTCGTCCGTCGGCAATACTGTTACCACGGGTTCGATTACGATACCTATGATGAAAAAGACGGGGTATAAGCCGGAATTTGCAGGTGCAGTCGAAGCGGCTGCTTCGACGGGTGGACAAATTATGCCACCGATTATGGGTGCTGCGGCTTTCCTTATGGCGGAATATATGTCGCTTCCTTATGCCAAGGTTGCCGTTATGGCAATTCTTCCTGCCGTACTTTACTTTGCTGGTATCTTTATCGCAGTACACTTGGAAGCAAAGAAGTTGGGGCTTAAAGGTATTCCGAAAGCCGAACTTCCCAAGTGGAGTTATCTTCTTAAAAACAGTTATCTTTTGTTGCCACTTGTAATTTTAGTTTGGCTTGTTGCGTCGGGTGCAAGGACGATGTCTTTCTCTGCCGCAATTTCAATCGGTATTGCAATTATCGTCGGGTTTATCAACACCGTCGTTAAATATAGCCAAGAATTGAAAGGTCAAGGCACAAAAGCAATACTTTTAACGGCGTTAAAAACAACGGGTATCGCAATAAAGGAATCGCTTATTGCAGGTGCAAAAAGTGCCGTTACGGTCGGGATTGCTTGTGCAATGGCAGGTATGATTGCCGGTTGTATTACGGTTACCGGTCTTGCAAGTGATTTAATCAACGGCATTTCTTCAATCGCAAGTAACGCCACGATAATCGGACTCGTTTTAACGATGCTTTGCTGTATTGTTTTGGGTATGGGTGTTCCGACTACCGCAAATTACTGCATTATGGCTTCAACCTGTGCGCCGATTTTAATCAATCTCGGCTTCCCGACTGTTGCCGCTCACTTCTTCGTATTTTACTTCGGTATAGTCGCAGATATCACTCCGCCTGTTGCGCTTGCCGCTTACGCAGGCTCGGCAATCGCTAAAGCAAATCCGTTTAAGACGGGGCTTAACGCCACGAAACTTGCAATCGCAGCTTTCGTCGTTCCGTATATCTTTGCGTATAGCCCGTCGCTTCTTATGTACGAAGTAGGTTCTTGGATAGACGTTGTTACCATATCTTTATCGGCTCTTGTAGGGCTTTTCGGTATTGCGTCGGCACTCAACGGTTATTTGTTTAAGAAAATCAACGTCGTATTCAGAATACTGCTCGCCGGTGGCGGACTTTGTATGATGATACCGGGTTGGCTTACCGACGTTATAGGTATCGTTATAGTTGGTGCTATCGTAGTATTTCAATACGTATGGAATAAAAAGGCGAAAAACGCCGAACAAACATAAAGACAAAAATTAACGATAAAAAAACAGTTCACAAAAAGTGAACTGTTTTTTGTTTTTATTAACGGTTAAATAAATACCAAAACAAATCCAAGGAGTATTCCGATTAAAGTTGCAAAAGCAGGAAGTTTACTTTTATACATAAGTATAGCTTCCGGTAAAAGTTCGCCCAAAATTACGTAGAGCATAGCACCGCTTGCAAACCCCAACGAGATAAGCGACATAAACGGATTCATTTCGCCAAGAGCGAAACCTATAAGTGCGCCGATAATCGTAGGCGCACCGCTTAACGCCGTCAAAAAAACTGCCTTTGTTTTTTTCATGCCACCGCTTATAAGCGGAACGGAAACTGCCATACCTTCGGGGATATTGTGAAGCCCGATAATTATTGCCATAATAAATCCGCTACCCGAAAAGATATTGTCTAAAAGATTATCCGTTTTTGCGTAAGACGCACCGATAACCATACCTTCCGGAAGGTTATGAAGTGCAATCGCAAACATCATAACAAGTCCTGCGATAAAAAGGTGGTCCTTTTGTTGTATGTGTTTTTCGTAATGGTCGGCGTGGATAAGCTCGTCAAGGTCGTCGGCAGTTTTGGGGTGGGAAGTGTCTTCGGTGTGTGCAATTTCTCTGTTTGTTTTTTTATCAATCCAAGTGTTAAGCGCCCAAATAATAAGATATCCGATTGCCACGGAAAGAATAATAAATAAAGGAGTAAGTTTAATAAGTAATTCGTTTGAAAATGTTTCAAGCGGGCTTGTCATTAAGTCAAAGCAAACGACGGCAAGCATAACGCCCCCTGCAAAAGCCAGCAAAAGACTTACGATTTTTCTCGAATCCTTTTTGAATATCGCACCGACAAAACCACCAAGTCCCGTGCCGATAACACCCGAAACGAAAGTAATAACTATAATTGCCAAATAATTCATTTTTACCTCTTTTGTTAAATTAAGGATAATATAATTTTTAATTTATGTCAAGTAAATGTTTTTTTATGGTATTATTTTTACTTATATGTAATCAGAGTTATAACAAGACTTGCAAAATTTTGTGAATTTGTTATAATAAAAATATCAATGGTTTATGGAGAGAAAAATGAAAAAAGTTATAACTTACGGGACGTTTGATTTGTTTCACTATGGGCATTATAACCTTCTTAAACGTGCGAAAGATTTGGGTGATTATTTAATCGTCGGCGTTTCAACCGACGAACTTTGCTTAAAAAAAGGGAAAGTTCCTGTTTTGCCTTTAGAAAAACGTATGGAAATAATTAAAAATCTTAAATTCGTTGATGAAGTTATCGACGAAAAAGAATTTAGACAAAAAGTTCAAGACGTTTTAGAAAAACAAGTTGATATATACGTTTCGGGAGATGAATATAAAGACGTTTTTGATAAAATGGACGGTTATGAAGATTTTATTAAAACGGGTTGCGAAATAGTGTTTTTACCACGAACGGAAGGCGTTTCGTCGTCGGAACTTAAAGAAAAAATGTTTGCACAATCTTTGTTAGATAAAAATAAGGACAACATAAGAAACAAAACGAGAAGATAAAAAATGAATCAAAGGGAAATGTTCGGTAGCGCAAAACGGATAGGCTACGAAAAATACTAAACGGCGGGAAGAATAACCTTAAAATCGATATTTAACAAAAATATAAGCGGTGCTACTTAAAAATAAATATTTTAATAAGAAACTTTTATAAATAAATTTTTGTATAAGCTTGCGAAAAAAACCTTCGTTGTGCTATACTTAAAAAAATAAAATTTGGAGATATGTTTATGGATAAACGTCCT
>JAZRVM010000008.1:0-9846 GCA_045599205.1 Christensenellaceae bacterium
TATTTGTTATTTAATTTTTTTACAAAAAATAAATGCCTTGATTTATTTTGCTAAAATATATTAGCACAAAAAAAGGCATTTGTCAAAGTATTTTTTTGTTTTTTATCGTGTTTTGTTTATTTTTTAATAATCGTTATTTCCCGTAGAGTTTTGACTGCATTTCTTTTCTATCACTACGCCTTGAACGGGTTTATAAAAATCCTTACGGACAAAGTTTTTCGATATGATTTTTCCGTTAAGGACGTGGCAAACCGTACCTATGCTTTTCACTCCCCCTTTACCGTAAACCTTGACCGTCCTTTCCCCGCAAGCAAGGTCGGGATACTCGTTATTTTCGTCGTAAACAATCTTTGCTTCGGGTGGAGGTAAAACGTCCGTAACCTGACTTATCCTGACGTATTCGCCGACGTTCGCTTCGCCGTAAACGGACACGGTTATTTCACTGTCGGTTGCCGTTGAAAAAATGATTATGGGGTTTTTGGTCGTATTGATAAATTTTAAGTCCGACGTGTTTGAATTTACCATGGCGTCGAACGAAGGCTCTACGTAGCTGACGGGTAAACTGTGAGCGTGGCACTCCGTCGGAGTTAGTCCCGCCAACAAAATAGCGTTATAAAGCGTCGTTGAAACCTGACACACTCCACCGCCGATTCCGTCAACAAACTCCCCGTTAAAAATTATCTTTGCCGTTTTATATCCCCTGTCCGTGGTCCTTTTCCCGACGGTATCGTTAAACGAAAATTCCGCACCGACGTCAACAAGTGTTCCGTTTAATGTTTTAGAAGAAAGGCGAATATTATGTTTTCTTTCAGCAGAAGACTTAACGTAATTGGTTGTAAATTCGCTCTTTTTTACTATTTCCTTTGGGGATAAGCCGTAAAACGGCATTGAACATAATTCGGCGTCGGGTTTTTCCGTTGATAATTTTTCACCATACGTGTCAACAAAGAACCCTATCACAAAAGTAAACGCAAAGATAATCACTAAAATAATAATGGTTTTTTTCATATCATTATTATGTATGAAAATCAAAAAAAAATGTGCAAGAACATTTAACTCTCGCACAATTTTATAAATGAAAAGAAATTTCCCCGCTACCGATATTTTTTATCACGCCGTCGCTTTTGATTTTAAGCGAGCAGTCGTCGTCAATACCGATTATATCAATCGAAGTCTTTTTGCCGTTTAATATGGCGTAACAGGTTTTACCTTTAAGATAATCGTTCTGCCTAAAAAATTCTATGCAGTCGAAATTTCCGTCGTAAACTTTCTTTATCTCTTTTTCGAGTGTTTTATAGACGACATTTTTAACTTTCCTTATAGGCATTTTTTTGCCCCTTTCAAGCGATATCGACGTCGGCGAACATAAAAGTCCGTCTCCAAACGTTTTTTGATTGACGTTTAAGCCGATACCGATTATCACGCAATCGTCGGACTCGTCATTATTCCCCAAAAATCCGTCCAAAAGTATTCCGCAAATTTTTTTACCGTTAACGTAAACGTCGTTCGGCCATTTTATCGATACGCCTTTTAAGCCGAGTTTTTTAAGTGCCTTTACGACGGCGACTGCCGAACAAACGGATAAACACGGGAAAATTTCCTTCGTCTTTTTTTCTTTTACTATAAGTGAAAAAAGCAAATTCTTTCCCCTTTCGCTTTCCCACGTTCTATCCGTTCTGCCTCTACCGTTAGTTTGATAATCGCTACGAACGAAACAAAACGAAGGCAAGACAAAACGTCTGCGTTTAAGAAACGCAGACGTTGAATCTATTTTTCTAAAATGATAATGACGCCAACCTAACATATTATAGGAAGATAGCCATTAAGATACCTGCGGCGATTGCCGAGCCGATAACACCTGCAACGTTCGGTCCCATAGCGTGCATCAAAAGGAAGTTCGAAGGATCTTCACGTTGACCTTCTTTTTGAACGACACGTGCTGCCATAGGAACGGCAGAAACGCCTGCTGCACCTATCATCGGGTTAATCTTACCACCCGAAAGCTTGCACATAAGTTTACCGAACATAAGTCCTGCGATTGCGGCGAAGATAAATGCTGCGATGCCCAAAGCGAATACCTTAATCGTACCGAGCGTTAAGAATGTCGTACCGATTGCGGTTGCGCCAACCGAAAGCCCTAATAAAATCGTGCAGATATATAAGAGTGCGTTTGCACAAGTGTTTACAAGGTTTGGAACTACGCCACATTCTTTAACAAGGTTACCGAGCATCAAGCACCCGATAAGCGGTGTTGCGGAAGGAACGATTAAACAAACGGAAATGGTAACGATAATCGGGAATAAGATTTTTTCCGTTTTCGATACTTCACGGAGTTGTTCCATCTTGATAAGTCTTTCTTTCTTGGTCGTAAAGAGTCTTATAATCGGTGGGAAGATAACCGGAACGAGTGCCATATACGAATATGCTGCGAGAGCAATCGGTGCTAAAAGTTCTTGACTTCCGCCTGCTGCTGCCATTTTGTTTGAAACCAAAATAGCGGTAGGACCGTCAGCCCCGCCGATAATACCGATAGCCGAAGCGTCGTAGAAATTAAATCCCAAAAGAAGAGAACCGAAGAAAGCGATAAAGATACCGATTTGAGCGGCTGCGCCCAAAAGCATGGTCTTCTTATTTGCAATCAATGGTCCGAAGTCGGTCGTTGCTCCGATTCCGAGGAAGATAAGGCAAGGATAAAGTTCACACTCAACGCCAAGGTGAAGATATCCTAATAACCCACGTCTTGCGATTTCACCCGTTGCTTCATCGTACGTGATGTAAATCTCCGGAAATAAGTTTACCAAAATAATACCAAAAGCGATTGGTATAAGTAAGTAAGGTTCAAAGTCTTTCTTGATTGCAAGAAAGAGGAATACGCAAGCAATAAGAATCATAATCAAGCGCATCCAACCGTTCTCTACGAAAAAGAAATCATAGAAAACGGTCTCTTTGCCGATATTAGCAATTAAATCAATAATATTCATTTTTTCTTTTTCCTAAATTAAATTAACCTAAAACGATAAGAACGTCTTTATTATTTACTGCGTCGCCCTTATTAACTCTGATTTCCGTAACCGTTCCTTCAGCGGTAGCAGGAACTTCGTTTTCCAACTTCATAGCTTCGATAACTGCAACGGTTTGACCCTTTTTAACAACGTCGCCTACTTTAACTTTAATGTCCAAAACCTTTCCTGCGATAGGAGCGTCAATAGTAGCCACGCCACCACTAACAGGCGCTTTTGCTACGGCAACAGGGGCAGAAACGCTATCCTTAACTTCTTCAACTGCTTCGAGTTCAACTTCGTAAACTTTTCCGTTTACCTTAACTTTATAAATCTTCATAATTATTTTATCTCCTTTACGCTGATAACTTTAACTTGTTTTTTCGTTTGTTCACGATAGTCGACGGAAGCAACCAAAATTGCAGCCATCATATCGTCGTCGGTAACATCAACCGATTTTTTTTGTGCTTTTTGAACGGTACTTTCTGCTTCTTTTACTTGTGGCTTATTCTTTTCGAATTTCTTAATGCAAATATTTACGAGAGTAGTAATACCGATAATGATTGCCAAAATCGCAAAAACCAACAGAATTGAGAAAATTGCAACGAGAGCGCCTTGACCGAAATCACCACTAACGCTACCGTCTAAAATTGCGAGTAAGTTTTCCATTTTTTATCTCCTAAATTTCAATCTCGAATTCATCGGTTTCAACTTCGGGTTCGGGATTGTATTTTTTCTTTAAAAAATCCGTCGCAACTGCTTCGAAAAGTGCCAAAGACAAAACGTCCTCATCTGATTTTGCAATGTCTTTATATTTTTCTTTAAGCCCTTCGAATTCAGGTGCCAAAAGGTCTGCAGGACGGCAAGTGATTACCTCGTCATCGCCAACGATTTGTTTTGCGATTTCAGGGTCAACGGGTGCAGGCGATGCGCCGTACTTCCCGTGAAGGTAATCCTTTATTTCCTTTGCAACCATTTTGTATCTTCCCATAAGAACGTTCAAAACGGCTTGCGTTCCGACCATTTGCGAAAGCGGAGTAACAAGTGGAGGATATCCCATTTCCTTTCTTACCTTCGGAACTTCTTGCAAAACCGCATCGTACTTATCCATAGCGTTTTGGTCTTTTAATTGTTTCATAAGGTTTGAAAGCATACCGCCCGGAACTTGATAAGTTAAAATGTTAGGGTTAATCGACAAAGCCTTCGGATTTAATAGTCCGTTTTCAAGATATTTTGCCTTAACCTTTTCCATAATCGGTTCACATTCGTGAAGAGCGGTTTCGTTAAGCTTCGGATCGTACTTCGTTCCTTTAAGCGCAACGTTGAAACTTTGCGTTGCAGGTTGAGCGGTTCCCCCGCAAAGAGGAGCAAGTGCCGTGTCGATAATATCGCACCCAGCTTTTATCGCTGCCATATACGTCATTTCGCAAATACCACCCGTGCAATGCGAGTGAAGTTCCAAAGGAAGGGTCGTATTCTTTTTTAACGCCGAGAAAAGTTTAGTTGCATCTTCAGGCGTCAAAACACCTGCCATATCCTTGATACAAAGAGAATCTGCACCGAGTTCTTCAACCTCTTTTGCAAGGTTAACGTAATAATCGATAGTGTGAACGGGCGAAGTCGTGTAACTTAAAGCGATTTGACAACTTCCACCGTATTTCTTGGTTGAAATTACTGCCTGTCTAAGGTTACGAATATCGTTAAGTGCGTCGAATACACGGATAATATCGATACCGTTTTCAATAGATTTTTTGCAGAACATATCAACAACGTCGTCCGAATAGTGGCGATAACCCAAAATGTTTTGTCCACGGAACAACATTTGAAGTTTCGTCTTCTTACAAACGGCACGAACCTTTCTCAATCTTTCCCAAGGGTCTTCGTTTAAGAATCTTAAACAAGCGTCAAACGTGGCACCACCCCATACTTCCATTGCGTAATAACCGGCGTCGTCCAAAATCTTTGCCATGGAAACGACTTCATCCGTCGTCATACGTGTTGCAAAGAGTGATTGATGCCCGTCACGAAGGGAAGTTTCAACAATTTTTACTGCCATATTAGCCTCCATCTTTTTATTTGAAGAAAATGATTTTCCCTAAAAACCCGCAGATATTTTTGCCGTTTTTAATTAAAAAACAAAAATCATTTCCAAAATTACCACATTATAATTATAATATCTAATTCCATCATTGTCAACATTAAATTCATAAAATATCGTATTATATTTTTAAAAAATAAAAGGGCGGTGATTTGTCTTAAAAAGACAAATCCCGCCCTTAATTATTCCCGATTTTTATTTCTTTTTCACGTGCCTGTTAAAAAACACCGCCGACAAAAAGAATATGATAACAGCATAGGCAAAAACGATTAACCCGCCCGAAAGTATCTCCTTAAAGTTTCCCAAAAGCGCTTGTTTTGCAACGTTCACGCCGTTATAAAACGGAAGGTATTTCGAAACGGTTAAAAACGTTCCCCCGATAGCCTCTATCGGCATAAACACTCCCCCGAGCATTCCCGCTCCCGAAATAATAATCGACGACAACGGTCCTGCCTGCTTTTCGTTTTTTACAAGTACGCCGATAAGTAACCCCGTCGAAATATAAAAGAGTGCCGTCGGCAACAAGAAGATAATCGACACGATTAAATTTGCGTTTAGTCTTAAACCGAAAATAAGCGATATTAAGTAAAAAATCACCGTTTGAAAAAAGCATATCGGAAGGGTGGATAAAATAAACGACAAAAAGTATTCGTAAGGCTTTGCGGGCGATACGAGTATTCTCGTCATAAAACTGCTGTTTCTGTCGGTCGCAAGAGTTAAGGCAACGAATAACATGGAAAACGTGTATCCGAACGAAGCAATCCCCGGTGCGTAATTGTTTATTTCGAACATAGGCGCTTCACCGTTTGGTAACGCACCGAATATAAGCTCCATAAACACAAGCATGACGATAGGAAATCCAAGGCAAAACACAAGCGACAACGGATCACGGAGCGTTTCGATAATATTTCTTTTTGCAAAGGTTAATGTCCTTTTCATAGATCTCCCCCCGTGAGTGTGATAAATGCGTCCTCGATATTGTCGGTTTTAGATAAAGCTTTAATTTCGGCAACCGTACCTTGCGCTTTGATGACACCGCCGTCAAGAACTGCCACGTAATCGGAAAGGGCTTCCGCTTCTTCCAAGTAATGCGTCGTTAAAATAACAGTGCATTCTTTTTTTAGCGAAAAAATAAGTTTCCAAAGTTCACGTCTTGCCCTGACGTCAAGTCCCACCGTCGGTTCGTCCAAAAACAAAAGTTTGGGTTTTGAAATAAGCGACATGCCGATAGCAAGCCTTCTTTTCGTTCCACCCGAAAGTTTTTTGGCAATCTTATCTCGATAATTTTCAAGCGACAATTTTTCAGTAATCCATAAAATAAGTTCCGACTTGTTTTCAACCCCGAAAATGTCGGCACAAAATTCGAGATTTTCTTTTACGGTAAGATTTTCGGCAACCGACGTTTCCTGCGGACAAACAGCAATCAATTTTTTGATTTCGCTTTCTTCGGTATCAAGGTCAAGTCCGTAAACGGTTACTCTTCCGCCGTCCTTTTTATATAGTCCGCTTATAATCTTAATAAGTGTCGTTTTCCCCGCACCGTTCTCCCCAAGTAGCGAAAAAATGCTTCCGCAAGACGCCGAAAACGATACGTCGCTTAATACCTTTAAGTCGGAAAAAGATTTGCTGACGTTTTCAACTTTAAGCGCTTCTTTCATCTGTCTATTATCTCCTCGGCAATCGTAGTAAATTCACTTGCCTTAATTATTGCCATACCGCCTTTTTTCGTATCCCCCAAAACGATAAGGTTATCTCCCGTATTGATATCGAAAACTTTTCTCGCCTCTTTCGGTATTACAATCTGCCCCTTTTCTCCAACCTTCGCTATTCCGAACACCATCTTACTCTCTTTCATTTTCTCTCCTAAAATTAGTATGAAATGTTATACTTTTCATACTTATTATACCAAACGGTATTTATCTTGTCAACAGTTTAACAAAAAATAAAACTTTTTCATAAACTGAAAATAGCACAAAGGAGGAATTTTATGTGTTTATTTAACTGCAACACAAACTGCTGTAAAGAAGCGGTTATTTTTCGTGGTCCGATGGGGCCGGCAGGTCCTATGGGTCCAAGGGGTCCGATAGGTCCTATGGGTCCGCAGGGTCCTGTAGGTTTAACCGGTCCGCAAGGCATTCAAGGCGTTCAAGGGTTAACCGGTGCTACCGGTCCCGTAGGTCCGCAAGGTCCTGTGGGGGCTACCGGTCCGCAAGGTATTCAAGGAATTTCCGGTACTGCCGATATGATTTACGCCGGCACGAATACTGCGCAGACGGTTGCGTCGGGTGCAATTATTCCCATTGCCGAAATTTCAGCAACACCTACTACGACTATGAGTGTGGCAACAAACGCCGTCAACTTACCGTCGGCGGGAACGTATCTCGTAACCTTTGCCGTAAACGGTTCAAATGCGGGGACGAATATGTCAACTGCGCTTTATCTTGACGGCGCACCGATTACGGGTGAAGTTATATCTACCGACCAAACGGCGGGAAGTAACGTTTCGCAAAGTAAAAGCGTACTCGTAACGACGACAGGTCCCGCTACCCTTTCGCTTTATAACACGTCGGCAAATAACGACACTCTCAATTCCGCAACGATGACGGTTATTCGTTCGGAATAATTCTATTAAAAAAAGACGGGAGAATATCTCTCTCGTCTTTTTTGTTTGGTTTTTATTTTAAGAAACTTTCGAAATCGGTTTTAACTTTTTCAAAAAGAGAAGAAGCCGATTTTTCGTTTTTACTCTTTACGGAATAATAAACTTTAAGTTTGGGTTCGGTACCCGACGGGCGAACGCAAACGAAACTGCCACCCGAAAGTTCATAATAAACGGCGTTGTTTTTCGGAACGTCAATCTTTGTTTCATTACCGTCTTTTTCTTTCCTTGTTTGTGCCGAGTAATCTCTCGTAGCCAAAACGTCAAGTCCGCCAAGACTGTCAATCTTCAATGTTTTAAGTTTATCAACGGTTGCGTTCATATCTTTCATTGCGTTTAACCCTTTATATGCGGTGCTGACGTTTGTATCGAACACGAATCCGTATTTTTTATAAATCTCTTGAAGTTTACCGTAAACGCTAATGCCGTTATATTGATAATAACAGGTCATTTCGGCAAAGAGCATACTTGCAACGACTGCGTCTTTATCTCTACAATGCGTTCCACGAAGGTAACCGCAACTTTCTTCAAAGCCGAAAAGATAATTCATCTTACCCGTATCGTCGTATTCTTTTATCTTTTCGCCGATAAACTTAAATCCGACAGGCGTTTCGAAAAGTTTGACGCCGTAATCGTCGGCGATGAGCTTTGCCATACCCGTCGTAACGAAACTTTTAACAACGAATCCGTTTTCCATCGTGCCGTTTTCCTTTGCCCTACTTAAAACGTAGTCCAAAAGTAAAATTCCCGTTTGATTGCCGGAAAGAGCAACGAACTCACCCTTGTCGTTTCTTATAGCAACGCCGAGTCTGTCGCAGTCGGGGTCGGTTCCGAAAACGACGTCGGCACTCTTTAAGTCTGCCATTTTTATTCCGAGCGAAAGCGTTTCCTTAAACTCCGGATTAGGTATCGTAACGGTTGAAAATTCCGTATCGGGATTTACCTGTTCTGGAACCAAAATCGGCTTAATACCTATCTTTTTTAATATGGTTGTAACGGGAACGTATCCGCTACCGTGAACAGGGGTATAAACAATTTTGAGTTTCTTACCGAATTCTTTCGTTTCTTTTTTTGCGAGTGTGAGTTTTAATAAGGATTTATAATACTTTTTGTCGATACTTTTTTTAACGGCAAAAATTTTCTTTACGAATCTCTGCTCACATAAAATTTTATCCGACGTACACGACATACTCTCTATGTATTTAACCACTTCCTTCGTGGCATCGGGAGACATCTGCGCACCGTCTTCCCCGTATACTTTATATCCGTTATATTCCTTTGGATTGTGGCTTGCTGTAATCATAATGCCCGCAACCGTTTTAAGTTCTCTTACCGCAAACGAAAGAAGCGGAACGGGGTGTTCTTTATTAAACATGTATACCTTAATTCCGTTCGTTGCCAAAACAAGTGCCGATTCGTAAGCAAATTCATAAGACATTCTTCTCGTGTCATAAGAAATAACGACGCCACGTGAAACAGCGTCCTTTCCAAGCGACTTAATATATTCACAAAGTCCTTGCGTAGCACGTCTTACGGTATAAATATTCATCATATTCGTGCCGAGACCGATAATGCCACGCATACCTGCAGTACCGAATTCCAATTCTTTCCCGAAACGGTATTCGATATCGCTTTGATTCGTCAGTCCTTCTAAAAACTGCCTGTCTTTTGGAGAAATATTCTCGCTGTTCTTCCATTCATTAAAAATATCTTTATACATAAAAAACCTTAATAAAAAACGATTTTATTTTACTAAAATATAATTATACTATGCTTTTCCGTTTATGTCAAAAACTTTTTAATATTAAAGGCTTTTTATGTTTTTTTTATTTGAAAATTAAATGAATTATTTTTAAAAAAGTTTAGTAAACAGTTGACAATATAATGTCAATTTGTTAGAATAGTAAAGCATTTGGATTGCGGGTGTAGTTCAATGGTAGAATTCCAGCCTTCCAAGCTGGCCGCGTGGGTCCGATTCCCATCACCCGCTCCAACTTTGAAAGTAACAGTATGCACCTGTAGCTCAGTTGGATAGAGCACCGGCCTTCTAAGCCGGGTGTCAGGGGTTCAAATCCCTTCAGGCGCGCCAG
>JAZRVM010000009.1:0-6188 GCA_045599205.1 Christensenellaceae bacterium
CTTATCCGATATTATCGATTTAGTTGATCAAAACTTGGATTTTGCTTCTGCAAAGAACGCATACGACCCGCAACACGGTGGAGACGGCTCGCTCGTAGAAGCAGATTACAACAAACTTTGCGAAGCACGTAATATTAAGACACCGGTAAATGGATTTCAGGCATTTATTCCTAACTATTCGCCTGCGACCGAACTTGCACAAGACTTCTTAAGATTCTTGGCAACAGACGAAGCTATTGAAGCACAAATCAGGGCAAACGGTGGTGTAAGTGTATTTGATTACGATTTGGAAACAAAGAACCCAACTCTTTATGCATCGCTTTCAAAGATTCAACTTGACCACATTGCACAAAAGAAAGACGCTGTAACATACGGCGGTATGCTTAGATCAAGTTCTTCGTTCCCGCTTTCTTACTATGCAAACGTAAGTTTGTTCTCATGCGCTCCGCACATTGCCGGTGCATTTGCAACAACCGGTGGTAAGTCTGCCGAACAAGCATGGCAAGAATGTTGCTACGACGATGCAACGTTTGATACTCTCTTAAAGAGAGCAGGCTTAAAGTAATTAAAACAAATAAAAAAGCGAAGTGATTAAATCACTTCGCTTTTAACTTATATTCGTTATTTTTTATCCGTGCTTCCCATACCGCCCGTGCGTTCGCCCGTAGCGTCATCGTCAACGGTAATGCCGAAAGGCATAAACACGCCTTGTGCAAACGCCTTGCCTTTTTCGACCGAAAGTTCGGTATCTCCGCAGTTTGTCATCTTGATAAAAATATGTCCTTCGTTATCGGCAAAGAAGTAATCCGAGTCGATAATGCCGACGGTATTATTTAACGTCAAGCGGTATTTAAACCCCAAAGAAGAACGAGGGAAAATGCAAAGTACCCAGCCGGGGTTTATCTTAACCCTTACGCCCGTCGGAATCTTTATCGTTTCTCCGCTTTTAAGAGAAAACGAAAACGGGGCAAAGAAGTCGTAACCGGCGCTCCCGACGGTTGCACGTTTAGGAAGGATAACGTCTTTTATCGTTGCGTTCTCATAAGCCGACAAAAATTCTTTTTCGCTGACAGTAAAAAATTTTGCGATTTTTTCCATAAATTTTTCCTTTTTCGTTATTAGTATAATTATACGCCGAAATTAAAAATTTTGCAAGATTAAATAAGTAAAGAAAATGACGAGAGAACAAGCGACGGAATTGCCACTGCTCCACCGTAAAGGCAAAACTTTGAAAAGGGAAGTTTTACGTCGTAATTTCTTAAAATTTTGCTCCACATAATTCCCGCAAGCGCACCGACGGGGGTTACGAACGCCCCGATATTCGAACCGATAATCGCACCGAAAACGGTTGTTTTCGTTATTGCGATTTTTGAAAACAATACGCTCATCGGGATATTGTTAAGAAGGTTTGCCGAAATTCCCGAAAGCAGGGCAAAAATTACGCCGTCTGTTTTTTCGCCCGTTACGAAAGCGTTTGTAAGAATATCGGTAACCCCGTTCTCATTTAAGGACAGTACGATGACAAACATCGAAAGCACGAAAGGGATAAGTTCAAACGGTGCTTTCGACAGCACTTTAAGGGTGGAAGATATTTTCTTGTCACGTATCAGCTCAACGATTACGTTAAAAACGGTCAAAACCCCGAATCCGATTAAGCAAACGAGCCACATAGGAAGGGAAATGAAGTCGCTTATTGCAAGAAGAACAATGGTAACGACTAAAACCGTCAACGCCATAATCATATTAAGTTTTTTTACGGTAATCGGTTCGTTAATGTGTACGTTTGTTTTTGTCAGATTTCCCGACAAGTCTTTTTTGAAAGCGAGAAGTAAAATTAAAAGACCTGTTAAACCGCATACGATAGCGGGAAGCCACATAACCGTGAAGTACTCGAAAAACCCTATGCCGAACGAAGTTGCAAGATAAATATTCGTCGGGTTGCCGACGATAAGCGTCATACTCCAAGTATTAGCCGAAATAAACTCGGCGAACAAAAACGGAAAAGGCGAAACCTTTGCTTTTTTTGCAAAGATACAAATAGGTGGGGTAAAGGTCAAAATGATAATATCGTTTGACGTAAAAACGGTTAAAACCGCAACCACCATGTATAGAACGATTAAAAGTTTAACTTTACTGCCGTTTGATTTAAGAAACACTTTTTGTGCGACGTAATCGAAAAACCCCGCATCTCCCAAAAAGATTGAAATAAGCGTCATCGAAATAAACAGAGTAAGGATTTTAAGTGGGTTTACCGCTGTGTTTTCGGTTATGCCCAAGATAACGCTTGAAAGGGGAATTGCCCTGAAAACGACAAGGGCGATTGCTCCGATTAAGCATACAATCCAGTAAAGCCCGACGTTTATATTTTTTATTTTTACGTAGGGCTTAAAAAGAACACAGCATATCATAAGAAATGCTGTGATACTTGAAATAATAATTGACGTAAGCATAATTTCCTTCTATAGTAAAAAGTTTGGTGTGTCTGACAGGATTTGAACCTGCAATCTTCAGAATCGGAATCTGATGCGATATCCAGTTTCGCTACAGGCACGTTTTCGCCACCACTGGTGGCGGGGATTATTCTTCTTGCGGTTTATTTAAGGTAACTTTGATTTGTAAAACTCTTTTAACCGTTGATTTAATTACTTCTATCGACAAGTTAAGATAGTCGAATTTTTTTGTGGCACGTGGAATTTCTCCCAGCCTTTCGATAACCCAGCCCGAAACGGTCAACGCGTCGAACTTTTCTTCTTCGCCCTTAAGATTAAAGAACTCAAACATTTCGTCAATCGGGGCGTTGCCGTCAACCGAGAAAACGTTTTCACCGATAGGCTTAATATAGTTTATCTCCTCGTCGTGTTCGTCCCAAATTTCGCCGACGAGTTCTTCCAAAATATCTTCCATAGTGCATATACCCAAAGTTCCGCCATACTCGTCCAAAACGACGGCAATATGCACCTTCTTTTTTTGAAGGGTTTTAAGAAGTGAAGAAATTTTTATATGTTCGGTCGTAAAACAAGCGGGCTGAATAATTTCTTCAATATTTGTTTTATTATCCAGATAAACGTTAAAGAAATCTTTTTCGTGTATCGTACCGATTATCGTGTCAATGCTTTCACGGTAAACGGGCAATCTTGAATAACCTTCTTTTTCAAAAACGTTTTTAATGTTTTCAAGCGTATCGTTTTCGTTTACTGCGATTATATTTACACGGGGAACCAAAATGTCGCCGACTTCAACGTCGTCAAATTCGATGACCGACCGAATAAGTTTCGTTTCGTCTTTCCTTATCGTTCCGTCTTCTTCGGCTTCTTCAACGACGGTCATAATTTCTTCTTCGGTAACGATATCTTCGCTCTTTAATCTGAATATCTTTTTTATAAGCCATTTCCAACCGCTGAAAAGTAAGTTTAACGGAAAAAACAGATAATAGAAAAACATTATAAACGGGTAAAAGGCAAAAGCCAGTTTTTCCGGATAAGTTTTTGCAATAAATTTCGGTGTAATCTCGCCGAAAATTAAAACAGCCACCGTCATAACTATAGTGGAAATAATTGATGAGTCAATACCGGCGGTAATTATTTTTGCAAAGAACAAAGTTGCAATCGTTGCCGCAGTTATGTTTACGATATTGTTACCGATTAAAACGGTACTTATCAATTTATCAAAATTTTCTTCGGTAAGGGAAAGCACTTTTCCCGCCTTTTTGTTGCCGTTATTCATGCTCGCACGAAGGCGAATTCTGTTAACGCAAGAGTATGCCGTTTCCGTTGATGAAAAGAAACCGGACAAAAGTATCAATAAAATTAGTGCCACCAGCAAGGGCACGGAGCCGTCAGGCATAATAATCTCCTTTTTGACGACAAAGTAGTGTCGCCATATAATTAGTATATCATATTTTCTTATTTTATCAAGTATTTTTAAGTCGCTATTCTCTATCTATTGCACTTTTCGGTCTTTTGTGGTATTATACTTTATACATTATATATTTATATATATATTAAATAATATCTTATAAACATTATATAATATAGTGTAATAAGAAATAAAACTCGGAGATAATATGGCAGAAACGGTCGTTGTCGGTATGAGTGGCGGGGTGGACAGTTCGGTCGCCGCACTTTTACTTAAACAACAGGGTTACAACGTAATAGGGCTTTATATGAGCAACTGGGAAGAAAAGGACGAGTGCGGTCATTGTACCGGCGAAGAAGATTTTGCCGACGTTCGCCGTGTCGCAAATCTTATCGGGATTCCCTATTATTCCGTCAACTTTGCAAAAGAGTATATGGACAGGGTTTTTTCGTATTTCCTTAAAGAGTACCGTGAAGGCAGAACGCCGAACCCCGACGTTCTTTGCAACCGTGAAATAAAATTCAAAGACTTTAAGGCGGAAGCGTTAAAACTCGGTGCAGACTATATCGCAACCGGTCATTACTGCGATATTTTGCACGATAACGGTACGCATTACCTTTTGAAGGCAAAAGACCAAAACAAAGACCAAACGTATTTTTTGAATCAACTTTCTCAAAATCAGCTCGATAAGGTTTTATTCCCACTCGGTAAACTTATCAAATCCGAGGTCAGGAAAATTGCCGAGGAGTATGGACTCGCAACGGCAAAGAAAAAAGATTCTACGGGAATATGCTTTATAGGGGAGAGAAATTTTAGAAATTTTTTAAAAACTTATTTGCCGGCAAAAAAGGGAATAATCAAAACAATCGACGGCAGAGTACTCGGCGAACACATGGGGCTTATGTATTATACGATAGGACAGCGTCGTGGGCTTGATCTCGGTGGACAAAAAGGCGACGACGGCGGTAGGTGGTTCGTCGTTAAAAAGGATATGCAGAACAATATTTTGTACGTTGCACACGGTAGCGAAGAAATGCTTTATAGCAAGGGACTTGTTATGGACGAGTGTAACTGGATACCGTTCCCGCCCGACCAAAAGAGTTTTGACTGTACGGCAAAGTTTAGATACCGTCAGGAAGAACAAAAGTGCCACGTCGATATTTTAAGCGATAGAATCGAAGTAACCTTTTTCGAACGGCAAAGGGCAATCACCGAAGGACAGTTTGCCGTTTTTTACTCGGGAGAAAAGTGTATCGGTGGCGGAGTAATAAAAAAAGCTGTTTTTTAACCTATGACGGCTATAATAAATAAGGGAAGCGGATACGTGCGCTTTCCTTATTGTTTTTTTATGACAAAACGAAAAGTAATTCGAAAAGACAAATTAAAACATTTTTCAAAGCCATAAAAAGACACGAAAAGCGCTTGACTAAAAAAACAAAACGATATATAATTTGATGCGTTCGCCCCCAAAAGGCGAAAAAATAGGTAAAATCATTAGATAATTTCAATCGGTTTTATATGTAATTGCAGTCAAAATATAGTAGATAAAAAGCATTTATATACAATATTTTGTAAGCGCAAAAAAAGTTAAAAAAAACTTAAAAAAACTTTAAAAAACTTTGAAAAATCGCTTGACTTAAAGTATTGCCTATGGTATTATATGTAAGCTGTCGCAAAAGACAGCGCGTCAACAGCAGTTGACGGAGAGTTGTTTAAAAATTGAATAGAAGGAAATAAGACAAAATAATAGTTACTTTGAAAGTTTCTGTCAAAATCTTTGAAGTATAAATATGTACTTTAAAACAGTCATTATATGACAAAACGCTAATTAGCGAAATTCGTTAGAGCAGTTGGACGAGAAATCGTTCGGCTTTAAATCATTAAACTTAAGAGTTTGATTCTGGCTCAGGACGAACGCTGGCGGTGTGCTTAATACATGCAAGTCGAGCGGACTTTGGGGGCTTGCTCCCAAAGTTAGCGGCGGACGGGTGAGTAACGCGCGAGCAACCTGCCTATATCAGGGGAATAACACAAAGAAATTTGTGCTAATACCGCATAAGACCACAGTGGGGCATCCCACAGGGGTAAAAGATTTATCGGATATAGATGGGCTCACGTACCATTAGATAGTTGGTGGTGTAACGGACCACCAAGTCGACGATGGTTAGCCGACCTGAGAGGGTGATCGGCCACATTGGAACTGAGATACGGTCCAGACTCCTACGGGAGGCAGCAGTAGGGAATATTGGGCAATGGGCGCAAGCCTGACCCAGCAACACCGCGTGAATGATGAAGGTCTTCGGATTGTAAAGTTCTGTGATGGGGGACGAAGA
>JAZRVM010000010.1:0-32702 GCA_045599205.1 Christensenellaceae bacterium
TATCACACAAAATTATTTTATTTCCGAACGGTACGTTACGCCCCAACAATTTTATTTCCGTGTTTTTATGGGGACAAGGCGCAAAATATCTGCCTTCATAGAGTTCGTTAAAAGACGGAATATTCTTCTTTGGAATTACCGCAAGAATTTCTCCGTTTGAAATCGAAACGCAAACGTTATAAATTAAGGTGTCAACCTTTAACGGAAGCCCCAAAAGAACAAGCATTTTTTTATCCTTGGTGGCTTTAACGATTTCTTCTAATCCTAATTTTACCCCATCAAGCAAAACGTCGGAATAAATTAAATCGCCGACGGTATAGCCCGTTAGAGAAAGTTCGGGGAAAACAAGCACTTCAGCGCCGTTACTTTCCCCTTCTTCAATCCCGTCGATAATGGCTTTCGTATTGAATTTTGTGTCCGCAACTTTTATTTCGGGCGTATATGCTCCGCATTTAACAAAACCGAATTTCATAATCTTTCCTTCTTATTATTTAATTTCTACATACTAATTATACGCATTTTGTTAAAAATTGCAATAATTTGAAAAAATAAAAACACGGTTTTTCGTTAAAATTAACAAAAACCGTGTTTTTTTAATTTGTAAAATTAAGTTTTTAAGCATTTTTCGTGTTTTTGCTTAATTTTAACTTTTTAATTATCGTTAAAACCAAACACAACACAACCGCCAAAGCACATACGGAGAGAAGAATATACATGCAAACCGACCAGTCGAAATTTTTAGCGACTGCACCGAGTCCGTAAGAACTTATCGCACTTCCCACGTAACAAAAACCGTCAAGTAATCCGGCAATAAGTCCGGAATTGGAACTTCCCACTTCTTGCATAGGGAAAATGTTTGTTATCGTGTTATTTATTCCCGCCATAATCGAATACGTAACCATAAAGCAAATGAGCGTTATTACCCAAATATCCGTGTTAAAGAATAAGAGTAAAATGCAAATTACGACACTTCCCCCAAAGAACAGTAACCCGTCGAGCAAGAATATGTTTTTAAGTTTACGGTAAAGTAAAAGTGCCGAAGTCGAGCCGACTACCCCGCAAAGCGGAATACCGACGGATATTAAAATCGAAAGCCAGTTCGGCATACCGTACTTTTCTTTGAAAATGGATTGCGACCACGTATTGACGCCGTCTTTTACGAAGTTGTCGATAATTGCGAGTATAAACATTATTACAACCGCACCGGTAATGACCTTCGCTTTTTTAACAGCGTCGGTTTTACTATCGACTTTTTCTAATTCTTTTGCCTTTTCGTTAAGACCGATGCCGTCAAGTTCGATTTTTTCTTCACGGCATTTTTTAATAAGCCCGTCGTAACTAATTAGCCAAATGATACCGACTAAAAATAAAAGTACCGAAGACGTATAGAAAATCAGCTTAAAATTATTAAAATACGTAAATAGTGCCGAAAGTCCGTATGACGTAAACGTTCCGACGGAAACCGGAAAAGCCATTAAAAAAAGAGCGGTCTTTTTCCTTGGTTTTGCAAGATTATTCGCAAAGATATAAATAAACGAAGGCCAAAGGGAGGCTAAACAAAACCCGTTTATCATCCAAAGATATTTTATATACTTAAAACCTTCCTTTGGCATTAAACCGATTGAAAGACTTACAACCGACGAAACGATAACCGCAAGAGGCACCGATAAGCGCTTTGGATAACGCCTGCAAAATATTCCGTGTACGACCTGTCCTAAAGCATAAGCAATAAAGAAAAACGTTCCGACAAGCCCCGCCATGTCTTTTTCTACATCATAAAATCCCATGACGTTATTGATATTAGAGTCATAGGCTTTTCTTCCCACGTAAGAAAAAACGTACACGAACATTGCAAGTAAAATCAACAACAGCGCACTGTTATTACTTTTACTTTTTTCCATACTTATTTTGCGTCCCCGTACCCGTCCGGATTGTTCGTTTGCCATCTCATAGCGTCACGGCACATATCGTCTATCGTCTTGGTTGCCTTAAACCCTAAAACTTGTTCTGCAAGCGTTGGGTCGGCATAACATTCGCCGATATCTCCCGGACGACGTGGCATAATCTTATACGGAATAGGACGACCTATTACCTTTTCAAACGAGTGAACCATATCGAGAACAGAGTAGCCGTGTCCCGTGCCCAAATTTACGATTAGTAATCCCGGATTCTCGGCAAGCTTATTAACTGCCAAAACGTGTCCTTTTGCAAGGTCAACGACGTGAATATAATCACGAACGCCCGTTCCGTCAGGCGTGTTGTAATCGTTACCGAACACTCCGAGTTCCTTTCTCTTTCCGACTGCAACTTGCGTAATGTACGGGCAAAGGTTATTAGGAATACCCTTCGGGTCTTCACCGATTAAGCCCGATTCGTGCGCACCGACAGGGTTAAAATATCTTAAAATTGCGATATTAAACGTCGGGTCTGCCTTATATAAATCTTTTAAAATATATTCAATAAAGAGTTTGGTGCTACCGTAAGGATTTGACGTCGAAAGCGGGAAATCTTCCTTAATCGGAACTGATTTCGGAAGCCCGTAAACGGTTGCGGAAGACGAGAAAACGAGATTTTTAACGTTATGTTCTCTCATAACCATAACCAAAACGAGTAACCCTTCGATGTTGTTTTCATAATATTCAAGCGGTTTTGCACAAGACTCGCCAACTGCTTTTAACCCTGCGAAATTGATAACGGCGTCGATTTTATTTTCGTTAAAAATCTTATGTAAAATCTCTGCGTCACGAATATCGCCTTCGTAAAACTTAATCTTCTTTCCGGTAATGCCTTCAACCCTTTTAACTGCTTCGTACTTGCTGTTTACAAGGTTGTCAACGCATACGACTTCGTGTCCTGCGTTCAACAATTCTACCGAAGTGTGTGAGCCTATATAGCCGGCTCCGCCTGTAACTAAAACGTTCATATATGTCTCCTTTATTGAATAATATTTACTTTCTTTAAGAAACGGTTGAATCCTTTATAACCTTCGTCGTCTTTTTTATAAACCGCCGTGTTAAAAAGAATATTCTTGCAAACTTCGTTTACCCTATCGGTAACTCTCTTTTCGGCTTCTTCCATATCCTTTGCCTTGCCTTTACTTAAAAGGTCCTTTATCATATCTCTATGCGCATAAAGGTAATTCGACGGGTCGGCAATATCCGCTTCGTTATATTCTATCTTTCCGCAAAGAATTTCGGCAATCATATTAAGTTGCTTTTTAAGTCTTCCCGGCAAAATAAACAAGCCCATTGCCTCGATAAGCCCGATACCTTCCTTCTTTATATTATGATACTCGGGGTGTGCGTGGAATACGCCGTCAGGATATTCTTTACTCGTAATGTTATTACGTAAAATCATATCGAACACGTAATTTTTGCCGACCTTTCTGCAAACGGGTGCAAGAGAGTTATGACGTACCCCGTCGGTTTCGGCATAAATACCGCATGCTTCGTCGGTATGGTTTTGCCATGCCGAAATAATTTCTTTTGCCAGACATGCAATTTCTTTTCTGTTTGAACTTTCAAGTCTTACGACGCTGTTATACCAGTTTACGATACCGACTTTAACTTTTTTATGCGTCGTACATTTATAGTCTTTAAGCGTCGACATAAGCGGTGCGTGGTGCATAGGCATTAAGTGTTCCCCGCCCTGGAAATGTTCGTGATTCAAAATCGAACCGCCGATAATCGGAAGTGCTGCGTTTGAACCTATCATATAATTCGGGAAGAAATCGACGAAATCCAAAAGTTTTTCTATCGTATCTCCTTCGATGTGCATAGGCGTATGTTGTTCGTTTATTGCTATCATATGCTCGTTATAGTATGCGTACGGCGAGTATTGAACAAACCAAGGTTCTCCCCCTAAAGTAAGAGAAATCGTCCTTATATTTTCTCTTGCGGGGTGAGTTGCCGAACCTTCGAATCCTTCGTTTTCTTTACATAAAAAGCATGCAGGATACTTCGCTTTTTTCGGCGCAGTCAAAAGTTTTGCAATTTCCTTGTTATCTTTTTCGGGCTTAGATAAATTTACGGTAATTTCCAAATACTTTTCGCCATCGACGAATTCCCACTTTAAGTTCCTGCCTATCGCCGTTTTTTGAACGTAGTTATTCTTTATCGAAAGATTAAAGAAATATTCGCACGCCTTTTCTATGCCTTGCGTGTTTTTAATTTCCATAAACTTTCTGTTTACTTCTGATGGGAGCGGAGATAAAATTCCGAAAATATAGGTGCTGTAAAGATTTGCAAGCCCTTCTTCGCAAAGTTTGTTTTCCGTTGCGTAATCTTCGACTTCCTTAACGATATCGTCGGGAACGTCAAGATTATCTATGTAACTTAAATCCCCCGTCATCTCTTCGGGTTCGTCGAGCCTAAATTCACGAAGTAAAACGTTACGTGTATAAATCACGTCCCTTTCATTTAGATACAAAAAGTCCTTTGCGTAACGCAAGAGTTTTTCCACCAAAAGTTTGCCGTTAATCATTTGTTGTCTTTCTCCTTTTTCCCATAAAAATAATAAAAATTACATTCCTTGTTGGAATTGTATAATTTTCTGATTCTGTCTGCACGCTTTCCGAAAAAGCGTTCGAAATTTTTGTCCGACGTTATCGTAAACGCCGACCAGTCCGTTAATTTTTCAAATACCGCACCGAAGTCTTTATAGCATTGTTCCGCTTGACGCTTATCGTAAACCCTTTCACCGTAAGGCGGGTTGGTAACGACGGTTCCGTACTTTAACTCGCTTTTAAGGTCTTTAACCGGTGCAACGTTAAACTTGATATACTTTTTTAGTCCCGCTTTTTCGGCGTGATGAGTGGCAAGTGCTATCGCTTTTTTGTCAATATCGCTTGCAAAAATTTCCACCTTTCTATCGAGTTTTTCTTCGGCAACACTTTCTTCTCTTAAAAGTTTGATTATTCTTTTATCGAAATTTTCCCAACTTTCGAAAGCAAAAGTTCTACCCTTACTTCCTGCAATATTAAGTGCAATTTTCGTTGCTTCGATTGCAATCGTACCCGAACCGCAAAAAGGATCGATAAACGGATTTTGCCAGTAAAAATCGCTGTACAAAACGAGTGCCGAGGCAAGAGTTTCTTTTATCGGTGCAATACCGACCAAATCTCTGTACCCACGCTTATGAAGTCCGTCCCCGCTCGTGTTTAATAATATCTGGGCGTTATCCTTAAAAATCTTGAAAAAAATCTGATATTCACAGCCGTCTTCGGGAAGAATTTGAATATTATATGCCTTAGAGAGTTTTTTTGCGACTGCTTTTTTGACTATCGACTGACAAGCGGAAGTGGCGTAAAGCGTACTTTTAACGCACTTTCCGTCCACCGAAAAAAGTGCGTTCTTCGGCAAAATATCTCCCCAGTCTATTTTATGTACACCATCAAAGAGTTCGTCAAAGGTCTGACAGGTAAATTCATTCAACAAAACGTATATTCTGTCTGCCGTGCGAAGGTTTAAGTTAAGTTTTGCAACGTCTTTTAAATTACCGACGATTTTTGCCTCGCCGTTAATTACGGGAACGTCGCCGTATCCGAGCCTATAAAGTTCGCTTTTAAGTGCCTTCTCCACGCCCGACGCCGTGAATATACATATATTAAGTTTGGAATCGAAAAAATCCTGCATTTTATTTTTTTTATATAAATATATTTTATCATTTGCAAAAAATAAATCAAGGCATTTTAGCACTTTTTATGCCGTTTTTTATTTTTTTATTAAATCCGCTATAACTTCTCTTGCAAGAATAAGCCCTGCCGTTGCGGGAACGAAAATCATCGACGGCGGAACGGTTTTCCCGTTTTCGCCCTTCATTTGATTTTCAAAACTACGTTCTTCATCGGAGTAAACGACTTTAAGTGAATTTATCCCACGGGCACGAAGTTCACGCCTCATAACCCTTGCCAAAGGGCAAACGTCCGTCTTACTTATGTCCGTAACTTTAAGCCTTTCGGGATAAAGTTTGCCACCCGTCCCCATACAAGAAATAACGGGAACCCCAAGCGCTTTCGCTCTTTTGATTATTTCGAGTTTTGCGCTTACCGTATCAACTGCGTCGATTACGTAATCGTATTTACTTAAATCGATAATATCTGCGTTTTCGGGAAGATAAAAAACGTCGTAAGTTTCAACGCCTACCGAATTATTTATCGATAAAATTCTTTCCTTAATTACTTCGACCTTTTTTTTGCCGACGGTATTTCCCGTGGCGATAATCTGACGGTTGATATTCGATTCGCTTACACAGTCGCTATCTACTACGGCGATATTTTTTATACCGCTTCTTACAAGGGCTTCAACGGCGTATCCGCCGACCCCGCCCACGCCGAAAACAATTACCCGTGCCGACGCAAGCTTATTTACGTTTTCCTTTCCTATTAAAAGTTCAACCCTTGAAAATTTTTCCATTAAAGTAAGTTAATTCCTTTCTTTAAGTTTTCTTTAACCGTTTCTTCGCTCCAAACCGATGCTTGAACTTCGCCGATATGCGCCTTTTTTAAGAAATACATACAAAGCCTTGACTGACCGATACCTCCACCGATTGTGAGCGGAAGTCTGCCATTTAAAATATCTTTACAGTAAGGATTGTCGAGTTTATATTCTTCTTTTTTGTTCTTTAACTGTTTAACGAGTGATTGCTCGTCAACCCTTATACCCATCGAAGAAATTTCAAGCGCAATGTCCAAAACGTCGTAATAAAGTAAAATATCTCCGTTTAATTTCCAGTCGTCGTAATCGGCGGCTCTGCCGTCGTGTGGCATACCGTCCGAAAGTGGCCAACCGATTTGATAGATAAAGATTGCACCGTACTTTTTTGCTACGGCTTTTTCACGCTCTTTTCTGGTTAAATCAGGGTATTCCCTTTCTAATTCTTTCGTCGAAATAAAGGTAATATCCTTTGGAAGGTTGTGCTTTATTTCCGGATATTTTTTCGTTACCAAAGTACTTGTTTTAACTACGACTTTATAAATGCTTTTTACCGTCTTTTTTAAGTATCCGAGTTTTCTTTCTTTTCGGTCGATAATTTTTTCCCAGTCCCATTGATCGACGTAAACCGAGTGAATTGCGTCCAAAGTTTCGTCACGACGAATAGCGTTCATGTCGGTATAAAGTCCCGTTTCGGTTTCAAAACCGTACCTATATAACGCATGTCTTTTCCATTTTGCAAGCGATTGAACGATTTCCACGTCTTTTTTTAAGGCTAAAACGTCAAACTTTACCGCCCTTTCATAACCGTTTAAGTTATCGTTCAAGCCCGTTTCGGGACTAACGAAAAGAGGTGCGGAAACTCTCGTAAGTTTAAGAGCTTTTGAAAGTTCTTTTTCAAACGTGTCCTTAATGTATTTAATTGCTACTTCCGTTTCAAGTAAGCTTAGCGATTGTGTTTTCATACTATATAATTCCTTCGTATATTGGATATTTTTCGGTTAATTTTTTAACTTCCGATTTTGCGTAATCGAAAGCGTTTTCTTTTTCTTTAATAATCTTCGTAATAATATCGGCAACCTTTTCACAGTCGGCAGTTAAAAATCCTCTTGAAGTAACGGCAGGCGTTCCAACCCTTATTCCACTCGTAACCGACGGCTTTTGCGTGTCAAACGGTATTGAGTTTTTGTTGACGGTTATATTGACTTTATCAAGCATAATTTCAAGTTCTTTTCCCGTTATACCCGTATCGGTTAAATCTAACAGCATCAAGTGATTGTCGGTACCACCCGAAACGAGTTTTATACCGTTATCCATAAACCTTTTTGCCATTGCCTTGCTGTTTAACAAAATTTGCTTTTGGTATTCCTTAAACTCAGGCTTTAACGCCTCCGAAAAAGCAACTGCCTTTCCTGCGATAACGTGCATAAGCGGACCGCCCTGCGTGCCGGGGAAAATTGCCTTATCGATAAGCGTTGCATACTTTTCCTTACACATAATCATACCGCCACGAGGTCCCCTTAAAGTCTTATGCGTTGTCGTCGTAACAAAATCGGCATAAGGAACGGGACTCGGATGAAGTCCAACGGCAACAAGACCCGCTATATGGGCAATATCGACCATCATATACGCACCGACCTTGTCGCAAATTTCTCTTATACGCTTAAAGTCGATTATTCTCGGGTAAGCACTTGCACCGCTGACGATAATCTTCGGTTTAACGCTTACAGCAATTTTTTCCATTTCGTCGTAATCGATAAACCCATCGTGATTTACGCCGTAACTATAAGCCTTAAAATATTTGCCGGAAATCGAAACGGGACTGCCGTGCGTTAAGTGTCCGCCGTCCGATAATGATAATCCCAAAATCGTGTCGCCCGGATTTAACATAGCAAAATATACCGCAATATTTGCATTGGCACCACAGTGGGGTTGAACGTTGACGTGTTCTGCGTTAAAGAGTTTTTTTGCCCTCTCTATTGCCAAACTTTCAACGACGTCGACACATTCGCAACCACCGTAATAACGATGCGACGGGTAACCCTCGGCGTACTTATTCGTAAGCACACTGCCCATTGCGGATAAAACACTTTCGGAAACGATATTTTCGCTTGCGATAAGTTCGATATTATTTCTCTGTCTATTCATTTCCGAATTCATTGCCTCGTATATTTCGGCATCGTTATTTTTAAGTACCGTGTAGTCTAACATAATTTCTCCTTTGTTACCTGTCGTATTTTCCGATAATCTCTTTTAATTCTTCATGTCTTGTAAGTCCGACAACCTTTTCTTTAAGTTCGCCGTCAAGGTAAAACGCAAGCGTCGGAATACTTACGATATCAAGACTCGTTGCGATTGGCTCGTTCGCTTCTTCGTCAACGTTGACTTTAATAACGTTTATTTTGTCTTTGTATTCATCTTTAAGTTCTGCTAAAACAGGTGCTTGCATTTGACAAGGCATACACCACGTCGCCCAAAAATCTACGACCGTCAAGCCCTTTTTTATAGCGAGATTAAATTTTTCCTGACCTGTAATTTCGATTATTCCTTCCATATTACTCCTCATTATATGTAAGCATCGAAGTAATTTCTTTAAGCAAGTCGTCGTATTTTACCGTTTTTTCTAAACCGTCTGCCATACGTTTAAGTTTTATTTCGCCGTTAGTCAGTTCGTCGGAACCGATAACGCCACAAACAACCGCACCGATTTTATCGGCATACTTAAACTGGGATTTTATTCCACGTCCCATATGGTCGAGATCGACGGAAACGCCTTTCCTTCTTAACTCGTTAGCAAGAGAAAACGCTTTTTCGTATTCCGCTTCTCCCATAGGTGCAATATAGAGTGCGATTTTATTTTCGTTAGGGATAACAACGCCCGTATTCTCCATTAAAAGCATAAGCCTTTCGATACCCATTGCAAAGCCTACGCCTGCAATATCGTTTCCGCCGAGTTCCGATACCAACCCGTCGTATCTACCGCCACCGCAAACCGTACCTTGCGCACCGATAGCCGTCGAAACGAATTCAAACACCGTCTTGGTATAATAGTCAAGCCCACGGACTATTCCGCTGTCGATTTCGTAATCCACGCCTAAAAGTGTTAAAAGCTTTTGAACGGTATTAAAATGAGTTTTACAATCGTTGCAAATATAGTCTAATATCGACGGAGCGTTTGACGTAATTTTCTTACAATTTTCGTCTTTACAATCTAAAACACGCAAAGGGTTTTTCTCTAATCTCTCTCTGCAAAGCGGACAAAGATTATCATAGTTGTCTTTAAGATAGGATTTAAGTGCCTTTTCATATTCCGCCCTACACGTTTTGCAACCGATTGAGTTAATATGAAGTTTCAATCCCGAAATACCGAGTTTGTCGAAAAACGTCTTTGCAAGAATTATCGCTTCGGCGTCAACGTCGGCATTATTCGAGCCTAAAATTTCCAACCCGAATTGATGAAATTCACGAAGCCTGCCTGCCTGCGGTCTTTCATACCTAAAACACTGCGTCAGATAAAACATCTTAACGGGAAGTGCCGTGTTCGATAACCCGTTTTCGATAAACGCTCTAACAACGCCTGCCGTACCTTCGGGTTTAAGCGTTATGCTTCTGTCACCTTTATCGTTAAACGTATACATTTCCTTATTTACAATATCGGAAGTTTCGCCGACGCCACGTAAAAACACTTCGGTATGTTCAAACGTCGGGGTACGTATTTCCATAACCCCGAAGTTTTTGGCGACTTCCCTTGCCGTCTTTTCGATAAACTGCCACTTGTAACTGTCCTGTGGCAAAACGTCCTTCGTACCTTTTGGTGCAACTATCATAATTTTTTCCTTTTTAATCTTAATAATTCGTTTTAAGCGGAATTAAATAATGTACTTTTTCAAATCTTTTTGTTTTGATTCCGTACCGAGTTTTTTCTCTACGAAAGCCTTGTCGATAACGACTTCTTTTTCCGTTCCGTCAGCCTCAAAAGAAACATCACCCAAGAGATTTTCCATAACGGTATGAAGCCTTCTTGCGCCGATATCTTCGCTTGTGATATTCATTTCTTCGGCAACTTCGGCAATCTCGCTTATTGCTTCGTCGGTAAACTTTAAGTCAACGCCGTCAGCACCTAAAAGAGTTGCGTATTGACGGGTAATTGCGTTTTGCGGTGTTGTTAAAATCTTAATAAAGTCTTCCTTTGATAAACTTTTAAGTTCAACCAAAATCGGAAATCTTCCTTGAAGTTCGGGAATCAAATCCGACACCTTCGAAACGTGGAAAGCGCCTGCAGCAATAAATAAAATGTAGTCGGTTTTAACGGCGCCGTACTTCGTCATAACCGTCGAACCTTCGACGATAGGGAGTATGTCCCTTTGTACGCCTTCCCTTGAAACGTCCTGTCCGCCACCTGCGTTACCCTTTGCGGCAATCTTATCTATCTCGTCAATAAACACTATCCCTTCTTGTTCGGCACGACGAATCGCTTCTTCGTTTACGGAATCGGAATCGATAAGTTTATTCGCTTCTTCTTCCATTAAAATCTTCCTTGCTTCTTTTACGGTAAGTTTTCTCTTTTTATGTTTTTTCGGAAGGAAATCTCCGAAAATACTTCCTATCGAAATTTCGGTACCGTTTGGAGCAAGTTCCATTTGTTTCGGCATATCTTCCACTTCGATTTCTATAAGTTCGTTGTCGTAATAACCTTTCCTATAAACTTCTTCGATATTTTTATAAAACAAGTCCGTAGGGGTTTCGCCTTTTTCAAGTTTTCTTACTTCCATTAAAATACGGATAAGTTTGTCGTCAACCGTTGCCCCTGCTTTTTCTTCTACCTTTTTGATTCTCTCTTCCTTAACGAGCCTTACCGAACATTCGACAAGGTCACGTATCATCGATTCCACGTCTCTTCCGACGTAACCTACTTCGGTATATTTCGTCGCTTCGATTTTAATAAACGGTGCGCTGACAATCTTTGCAAGACGTCTTGCAATTTCGGTTTTACCTACCCCCGTTGGCCCTTTCATAATAATATTTTTCGGTGTAATTTCTTCACGTTCTGCCATTGACAGTTTGTTTCTTCTGTATCTGTTGCGAAGGGCAATGGCTACTGCTTTTTTCGCTTCGTCTTGCCCGATAATATATTTATCGAGTTCGCAAACAATTTGTTTTGGGCTTAAATCCATAATTATTTTCCCCCTTATAAAACTTCGCAAGTAATGTTATCATTTGTGAATACACAAATTTCGCTTGCTATTTCCAACGATTTTTTTACGATTGTTTCTGCCGAATAATCGGTTTCTTTTGCAAGAGCCCTTGCGGCAGCCAAAGCGTAATTCCCACCGCTACCGATAGCGCAAACGCCACCGTCCGGTTCGATTACTTCGCCCGAACCCGAGATAATCAAAAGCGTATTGCTGTCGGCGGCAATCATCATCGCTTCCAACTTTCTTCCGCCCTTATCGTTTCTCCAAAGTTCGGCAAGCTCAACTGCACTACGCATTAAGTTGCCGGAATACTTATAAAGCATTTCTTCAAATCTCTCGGCAAGCGTAAATGCGTCCGACACAGAACCGGCAAAACCGAAAATAACCTTACCGTTATAAATTCTTCTTACCTTTTTTGCGTTGCTTTTAAAAATAACCGACTGGGAAAGCGTTACTTGCCCGTCGCCCGCAATAGCCGTATGTCCGTCCTTTTTAACGGCACATATCGTTGTACCCATAAATTCACTCATTTTGTATCTCCTCATAAAAAGATTGTGTATTCTTAATGGCACGTTCCGCCATTTTTTGTTTTTTGAGTTTTTTATCTCTCGTTATAAAATCGCTATGCAGTATTCCGAAGTTAGCGTTCATAGGTTCGAAGTCGGCGTTCGGCGTCGCAACGTAATTAGCCAAAGCACCCAAAACGGTATCCTTCGAAATCCTTATTTCGCTTTTACCTTTTAGTCTTCTTTCTAAATATATCGCTGCCATAAGTCCGCTACCGGCACTTTCGACGTATCCTTCAACGCCCGTCATTTGTCCGGCAAAAAATACTTTCGGATTGCTTTTAAGCGAATAATCGTCGTTTAAATTTTCGGGGGAATTTATAAAGGTGTTCCTATGCATAACTCCGTACCTTAAAAACTCTGCGTTTTTAAGTGCGGGAATCATACCGAAAACTCTTTTTTGTTCCGAGAAAATCAGGTTGGTTTGAAAGCCGACGAGATTATACATACTTCCTCTCTCGTCTTCCTTGCGGAGTTGTAAACACGCATACGGCCATCTTCCCGTTTTCGGGTCGTCAAGCCCGACGGGTTTTAACGGACCGAATTTAAGCGTGTCCCTTCCACGGCTTGCCATAATTTCAACGGGCATACAGCCTTCAAACACGTCCGTTTTTTCAAACTCGTGAAGTTCTGCCCTTTTTGCCGAAAGAAGTTCGGTAACAAAACTTTCGTATTCTTCTTTATTCATAGGGCAGTTTATATGGTCGCCGTTACCTTTATTATACCTGTCCCCGAAAAATGCGTTATCCATATCGATACTGTCGAACGACACGATAGGAGCGGAAGCGTCGTAAAACGAAAGACCGCCACCGAGCCGTTTTTTAATGCTTTCTGACATCTTGTCCGTCGTAAGCGGTCCGGTTGCGATTATCACGTACCCGTCTTCGGGTATCTCCGTTATTTCTTCGCTTATTACCGTTATATTATTATTGCCCTTTATTCTTTCCGTAATAAGCCTTGCAAAATCTTCTCTGTTTACGGCAAGAGCGTTACCCGCAGGTACTCTCGTTTTATCCGCCGCTTCGATTATTGCCGAGCCTAAAATACGCATTTCTTCCTTAAGCAGTCCTGCGGCGTTTCCGTAAACGTCG
This sequence comes from Christensenellaceae bacterium, assembly GCA_045599205.1. Lineage (GTDB taxonomy): Bacteria > Bacillota > Clostridia > Christensenellales > Borkfalkiaceae > UBA1259. Next base: position 13,284 of record JAZRVM010000010.1, read on the forward strand.
TTGCTTTTAAGGGAATTCGAACAGACGAGTTCGGCAAAGTCGCAACTTACGTGTGCCGGAGTAAATGCCTTCGGCTTAATGTCGTAAAGTTCAACTTTAATTCCCTTTTCCGCAAGATAAATTGCGGCTTCGCTTCCCGCAAGACCGGCACCTATTACTTTAACTACCATATCCATTATTTTTCGTACTTACATTTTTTGTTCGAACATTTAACCTTACCGTTTACTTGAATAAGGTAAGTCCCGCAGTCAGGACATTTTTCACCGGTCGGGATATCCCAACTCATAAATTTACACGTAGGATAGCCTGAACAACCGTAGAACGTTTTACCCGTCCTGCTTACCATTTTTTTAGTCGGCTTTCCGCATTCCGGACAAACGCCTGCATTCTCCGAAAGGCTTACGGTGTTTTTACATTTAGGATAATTCGAACAAGCAAGGAACTTGCCGAACTTACTTTCCCTTTCAACCATTATTCCACCGCACTTTTCGCAAATCCTGTCGGTCGGAATTGCCGTCTTTGCATTGACGGGTTTAATGTTCGTGCATTTTGGATAATTAGTGCAAGCGTAATACGCTCCGAACTTACCGCTGTTTATCGTCATAGGCGCACCGCACTTATCACACTTAACGTCGGTAATTTTCGCATTGTCGAGTTGCTTTTCGAACGGCGAATAAAACTCTGCGATAAGTGTGTGCCAGTCTTTACCGTTCTCACCCACTTCGTCAAGTTCGTCTTCCATCTTTGCGGTAAACGAAATATCCATAATATTCGGGAAATACTTTGTTAAAAAGTCGATTAATCCGAAACTGATTTCGTTAGGCACCAAATATTTTTTATCCTTTTTGACGTACTCTCTCTTTTTGTCCGAAAGTTTTGCCATAATCGTGGCGTAAGTGGAAGGTCTGCCGATACCCTTGTCTTCCATATTTTTAATAAGCGTTGCTTCGGTATATCTCACAGGCGGTTTAGTAAACTTCTGTTCTTTTTCAAGTTTAATAAGTTCTAAATTGTCGCCACCGTTAACGTTAGGCAAAAGTGCGTTTCCGCTTTCTTCGTCTTCTTCTTTTTTCGTGTCGTCGTAAACTGCCGTATAGCCCTTAAATATAAGTGCCTTACCACTCGTTCTAAACGTATAATTACCCGCTACGACGTCAACGGACATACTGTCGTATTCCGCTTCACTCATTTGCGATGCGATAAATCTATCGTAAATAAGTTTATAGAGTTTATACTGATTTTTATCAAGGAAATCGGCAACCGATTCAGGCGTTTTTCTTATATCGATAGGTCTTATCGCTTCGTGTGCGTCCTGTGCGTCCTTTTTGCTTTTATAAACGTTCGGCTTACTCGGTACGAACTTTTCACCGTACTTTTCCCCGATAAACGCCCTTGCCTTTGCGCTTGCCTCGGTCGAAATTCTTACCGAGTCGGTTCTCATATAGGTAATAAGCGCAATATTGCCGTGCGGAGTTTCAACACCTTCGTATAGCCTTTGCGCAATACTCATAATTTGCGGTGCGGTAACACCGAGTTTTATTGACCCGTCCTGTTGCATCGTTGACGTTGTAAACGGTGCCGGTGCGTGCGATTTTACGACACTGCGTTTTACTTCACCGACCGAAAACGGTAATGCTTTCAATTCGCTTTCTACGGCACTTGCTTCCTGTGCGTTTGCGGGTTTGAATTTTTTACCGTCCTTTTCGACAAGTAACGCTTTGAATTTACTATTACCGTCGGTAGATACTTCCGATTTTAAGTTCCAGTATTCCTGCGGAACGAAAGCCGTAATTTCTCTTTCACGGTCAACCACCATACGGAGTGCCACCGATTGCACACGCCCTGCCGACAACGTTTCGTTTAATCTCGAACTTGCGATAGGCGAAATAGAATAACCGACGATACGGTCCAAAACCCGCCTTGCCTGCTGTGCATCAACCAAATTCTTGTCGATTTGGCGTGGATTTTTAAGTGCGTTTAATACTGCATTTTCCGAAATTTCGTTAAATTCGATTCTGTTTATCTCACTCTTTTTAAGCCCCAAAACTTCTGCTAAGTGCCACGAGATTGCTTCCCCTTCACGGTCAGGGTCGGTAGCAAGATATATCTTATCGGCTTTTTTGGCTTCGTTTGCCAGTCTCTCGATGTCCTTTTTCTTTTCGGGAGCGATAACGTAATACGGCTCAAAATTTTTGGCTAAATTTACACCCATATAGTTTACGGGTAAATCTCTTATATGCCCCTTCGACGCATCAACTTTATAATCGCCCTTTAAGAATTTTTCAATAGTTTTTGCCTTATGTGGAGACTCTACGATAATTAACTGCATTTATTCCTCCGATATATTTTTGGCAAGTGCATAAACGTTTATGCCTGCCCTACATATTATTCCCTTTATTTCAAGCATTGATATTATAGGCGAAAGTTCAAAAACCTTTTTCCCTAATTTTTCGCATATTTTCTCTATGTGTATTGCTCCGTCGCCGAGTATTTTAATGATGTCCCTTTCTATGTCCGACAGCTCAATTTCTTTTTTCTTTTCTACGTCTTTTCCGTAAAACTCCAAAATATCTTTTGGCGAGTCGGTAAGATAAGCACCACGTTTTATTAAGTCGTTAGTACCTTCACCGCTTACGACTCCTATATTGTACGGAACGGCAAACAAATCCCTCCCGTATTCTTCGGCATACTCCGCCGTGTAAAGAGTTCCGCTCTTTTTTGCACCCGATACTATAAGTACGCCCTTTGATAACCCTGCGATAATTCTGTTCCTTACGGGAAAGTTATACGGCATAACGGGTACGTTCGGCTGATATTCCGAAATAACGAGTCCTCCGTTTTCAATAATTTTGCTTACCAAATTTTCGTGTGATTTCGGATAAATATTTTTTAATCCGCCTGCCAAAACGGAAATGACTTTGCCGTTATTTTCTATCGCCGTTTCTATAACGGTTTTATCAATACCTTCGGCTATGCCCGTTATAAGATTAAAATCGGAATCCGACAAGGCTTTAACGTAGCTTTGGCAAATCTTAATTTGTATGGGTAAACTTTTTCTGCTACCGACGACGCCGAAGTTCTCACCCGATAATAATTCAACGTTTCCCGTACAATAAAGACAAAGCGGAAATTCTTCCGTCATCAGTAAGGCTTTCGGATATTCGCTTGACACGAAGGTCAAAACCGTAACTCCGTTTTCGTCGATTAAAGTTAAAAGGTCATTAAAATATTCCTTCGTTGCCGACGCCCAAAACACGTCATACTCGTCCCCGACGAATCTTTTAATCACTTCTTCGTTATTTTCGATAAACGATTTATAATCGGTTTTATCTTTTAAAAGGTAAAACAACTGCTTTTTGTGTTCGTAAGAAATTTTATTAAAACTGTCAAGCCACAAAATAAGCAATTCTTCTTTTTGGTATTTTTTCATACTTTATCCGTGCCTATAACTTATTGCTTCCAAAATATGTTCCGGACGGATTTCTTCATACAGTTCCATGTCGGCAATAGTCCTTGCAACCTTTATTATTCGGCTTCTCGCTCTCGGAGAAAGATGCAAACTCTCGTAGGCGTTTTTTAATATATTCTCACACTCCGATGAAAGTTTACAATACTTTGCAATTTGCTTTTCGCCCATATCGGCGTTTGTCAAAATACCGTCTTTAATAAATCTGTTCTTTTGAATTTCTCTCGTCCTGTTGACTCTCTTTCTGACGGTAGCGGAATCTTCTGCTTCCGTATCGGAATTCAGTTCGCTGTATTTTACGCTGTCAACCTGAATCTTTATGTCAATTCTATCGAGAAGCGGTCCGGAAATTTTTGCATTGTACTTTGCAATTTGCGAAGGAGAACAAGTGCATATTTTATCTTCACTGCCGTAATTCCCGCACGGACAAGGGTTCATACTTCCGCAAAGCATAAAATTTGCGGGATAAGTAACGTTGCCCGTTGCTCTCGATATGGTTATCACCCCGTCTTCTAACGGCTGACGGAGTGCCTCTAACGTTGACCTGTTATACTCCGGCATTTCGTCCAAAAACAAAACGCCGTTGTGTGCCAAACTTATTTCGCCGGGTTTAAGCGAAGACCCACCGCCCGTCATCGAAACGGTTGTCGCAGTATGGTGCGGACTTCTGAACGGGCGAAGTTTAACTATTCCGTCGCTATCCGACAAAACCCCCGAAACAGAGTGTATCTTGGTTGTTTCAAGCGATTCGGATAATGTCATATCAGGCATTATCGTCGGAATACATTTTGCAAGCATGGACTTACCCGTTCCCGGCGCACCGACAAACAAAATATTATGTCCGCCCGAAACGGCAACTTCCAAAGCACGCTTTGCTACTTTTTGACCTTTTACGAATTTTAAGTCGTTATCGTATTTAACCGTCGATTTTTCTACGTCGCCGTTGGTTTGTAATTTCGGTATGGGTTTAAGCCCCGATAAGTGGTCAATTACTTCAGTTAAGGTTTTTGCGGGATAAACTGTAACGCCTTCAACGAAAGACGCTTCGGCTTTATTGCCGTCGGGAATAATAAAGGTTTTTATGCCGTCTTTATATGCCGAAATCAAAAGCGGTAAAATACCGTTGATTCTCCGAAGCGAACCGTCAAGCGAAAGTTCGCCCAAAAAAACGATATCCGTTACGTCGCTTAATATTTGTCCGCTTGCCTTTAATACGCCTACGGCAAGAGCAAGGTCAAGACTCGACCCCTCTTTTTTAACGTCGGCAGGGGCCAAATTAAAGGTAATTTTTTTCGTCGGAATTTGTCTTCCGCTGTTTTTGATTGCCGACCTTACTCTTTCTTTTGATTCCTTTACCGCAGTATCGGGAAGCCCCACGATTTCAAAAGAAGGAAGCCCGCTGTTTACGTCGACTTCAACGTCGATTTTCTCGCCGACAAGACCGATTAAAGTGTAACTTAAAACCTTTGCAATCATTTTCCCTGTTTCCTTTTGTTATTGTAAAAAAAAACTTGCTATATATAATGTTTATGACACGCTCATTTTATTATATAACAAAAGCGAATAATTGTAAACAACTTTTTATATCAAAAAAAGAAAAGACTTACCTATTTCGGTAAGTCTTTTTTCCTTTTTGACAATTACTTTGAAATTTCTTGAAGTTTAGCGGCTTTACCCGTTCTTTCTCTCAAATAGTAAAGTTTTGCTCTGTTCTTTTTGCCGTGTCTGATTACGACAATGTCGGCAACCTTTGGTGAGTGAATCGGGAAAGTCTTTTCAACGCCTACACCGAAAGAAAGTCTTCTTACGGTAAACGTTTCGGAAATACCACCGTGCTTTCTTGCGATAACAACGCCTTCGAAAGCCTGCAATCTTTCTCTATCGCCTTCTATAACTTTTACCATTACTTTAACAGTATCACCAACTTCGAAAACAGGAACTTCTTTTTTAACGTTTTCTTGATTGATTGCATCAATAACTTTATTATACATTGCTTTTACCTCCATAAAACTAAGTGTTCATTACCGAAAATCGTAAGCGGAACACCCGAAGCAGTTTATATATTAACATTTTTTTTTTAACTTGGCAAGCGTTTTTATAATGAAAATGCGTCTTTTATATGATTTATTTTTCCGTTTTCTATCTCAACGACGTCAAACCGACAATCGCTATTCATTTTTTTGGTCCGAGATAGATATTCCGTCGCTACCTTAAAATACTTTTCACGCTTTCTTGCGTTTACGGCTTCGCTCGGTTCTCCGTAGTCGTTATTCGTCCTCGTCTTTACCTCGCAAAACACTATGGTTTCGCCGTCAAGCGCAATAATGTCTATCTCGCCTATATGCGTTTTATAATTCTCTTCCAAAATAACGTAACCGCAATCTTTAAGAAAACCCTGCGCTTTTTTTTCGCCTACTTTTCCAAAAAGTTTTTTATAAAAGTTTTTCTGTGCAATTTGCACGCCCCTATCTCCTTGATTTTATCGATATGATATTTCGTTCCGTACCCTTTATGCTTTTCAAATCCGTACTCAGGGTACTCTTTGGCGTATTCCGTCATAAGATTATCTCTGAAAACTTTTGCAATAATCGAAGCGCAACCGATAGAGTAACTTAATGCGTCGCCCTTTATTACGTACTCGGCTTTTATGTTAAGGTGAGTGTTAAGCCCGTCGACAAGGGTAACGTCCGGTGGGACTTTAAGTCCGCCGACAGCCTTTTCCATACATTTTTTAACGGCGTTCAAAATGTTAATCTCGTCGATTTCTTCCTGACTGATTTGGGCAATATTATACGCTAACGCCTTTTCTTTAATTATTTCCGAAAGTTCGTTACGCTTTTTTTCGGAAAGCTTTTTCGAGTCGTCAACGCCTTCGATAACGTCGTCAAAAGGCATTATAACGGAAGCACATACGACGGGTCCCGCAAGCGGGCCACGCCCCACTTCGTCTACCCCCGCAATGAGTTTATATCCTTTTATCATTAAGGCTTTTTCGTACTGTAATTTATCCATATTATTCCACTTTATCAAGAACGATTTTCCCTATCCTTCCTTTACGGAAATCGTCGATAATCGCTCTTGCGCACCTGTCGTAATCGTATTCCCCGCCTTTAAGCAAAAATCCACGACGCTGACTAACGCCGTTCATTACCTCTATCGTCGGCAAGGAAAAGTCTTCGATACCGTATTTACTACGCAAAAAATCGGGGTACGTCTCTTTTAATTCGTTCAACAATTCAAATGCCAAGTCGCCGAAATCAAGGTTAGAATCGTTCATACTGCCTATATACGCCAAGTGTTTTGCCTCGGTTTGATTGTCAAAAGCGGGAGGCATAGTCCCCGGGGTGTCCAAAAGTTCCAGTTCCCGAATCCTTACCCATTGCTTACCTTTCGTTACGCCCGCCTTATCGCCGGTTACGGTTTTTTTGCTCCCCACAAGCCCGTTGATAATTGTGGACTTGCCGGTGTTCGGTATTCCCGCAACCATAACACGTAACGGCTTAAATATCCCTTTGAGTTTGTTTTTTTCAAGTTTTTCACTTAAAAGCGAAAAGATTTTCCCGTACAAAAAATCAACCGCTTTTTTGTCCATCGCCGAAACGCATACGGCTTCTTTGCCTTGTTTTTTGAAAGCCGAAACGATTTTTGTTTGGTCGTTTTTTTCAATTAAGTCCGATTTGTTTACGACGTATAAGATTTTTTTATTTTCAAAAAGTTTATCGAGTTTTTTGTTCTCGCAAGAAAAAGGCGCTCTCGCATCAAGCACCATAAGTATCCCGTCAACAAGTTTGACGTTTTCTTCCATCATACGCATTGCCGCAGTCATATGACCCGGAAACCACTGTAAATGTTGCATACCTTTTCCTTTTTATTTTAAGCCCGACTTATTTTTTGAGCAAGTCGGGACGTTTTTCCATAGTTATTTCAATAGATTTTCCCTTTCGCCACTTGTCGATTTCTCCGTGGTTACCGCTGAGTAAAATCTCGGGTACTTTAAGCCCCATAAACTCTTGCGGACGTGTGTACTGCGGATATTCGAGAAGATCTTCGGAAAAACTCTCTTGGGTAAGAGAATCCGAACTAATCACCCCGTCAACGTATCTACTTATAGCGTCAACGGCAACCATCGCAGGCAGTTCTCCACCCGTCAAAACATAGTCCCCGATTGACAATTCTTCATCGATATATAAATCGATAACTCTTTGGTCAACCCCTTCGTAATGACCGCATAAAAATATAAGCCACTCGTCTTCGGCGTATTCTTTCACGAGATTTTGAGATAAAACTTTTCCCTTTGGAGATAAGTAAACACGCTTGGCTTTGTGTTCCTTATCAATGGCGTCTATCGCCGACGCAATAGGTTGTGGCGTCATAACCATACCCGCACCACCGCCGAAAGGCGTGTCGTCGCACTTATTATGTTTATCAAGAGTGTAATCACGAATGTCGTGAACGTTTATAGTGATTTTTTTCGAATCAACCGCACGCCCGATTATACTTGTTTTAAGTGGAATAAACATTTCGGGGAAAAGCGTTAAAATGTCAATTTTCATAACAACTTACCTCGTCAAGTCTTTTTCTATCGACGATAAGCTTTTTCGCCTTAGCGTCAAAGGAAATCAGCAAATCGGTTAAAAAAGGGAAACGCATTATTCTTTCATCCGTCGTCTTAACCGTAAAAACGTCTGTTTTTGACGAAAAGACGTCGATAACCTCTCCGATTTTTTCTTCGCCTGCAAAAACCGTGCTCCCTAAAATATCAACGATATAATAAGTTCCTTTCGGAAGCGGTTGTGCTTTTTCTCTACTGATTTTAAGAATTTTTCCACGAAGAAGTTCGGCACTGTTTCTGTCAAAAATTCCTTCTAACGACAAAAATACCGCATCGCTGAAAAAACGTGCAGTCAACACCTTTACGGTTTTATCGTCAATGATAACTTCTTTTAAGTCGGCAAAATTCTTAAAGTCCGTAGAGTAAGGGGCAACTTTAATTTCGCCCCTTACGCCTTGTGGCTTTACTATTTTACCTATAGATAAAAATTCTTCCATCTATTAAGAGCGTATTACTCCACACGCTCTTTGATTTCGACGTTGTACCTTTTATTCTCTTTAAGAGAACCGGCACGAACCAAAGTACGGATAGCCTTTGCGATTTTGCCTTGACGGCCGATAACCTTACCCATATCCGACGAAGCAAGCGTAATGGTAACGTTTACGTTCTTTCCTTCTTCGGTTACGGCGTAATCGACTTCGTCCGGCTTTTCGGCAAACTGTCCGACAATATACTTTATCAATTCAACCATAAGTATTACCTGATTACTTTGACTTTCTTACTTTTGTCTTTGGAGGCGAAAGTTTAGTAGGCTTCGGTAATATTTCGGCGTTTACCAAAAGATTTTTAACCGTTGCCGTAGGTTGAACGCCTTTATTAAGCCATGCTTTTGCTTTTTCTGCGTCAATCTTTACTTCTGCAGGAACGGTCGTCGGATTATAGTTACCGATATTATCGATATATGCGCCGTCTCTTGCATTTCTGCTATCCGTAATTACGATACGATAGATAGGTGATTTTTTGTCGCCGAGTCTTGTTAATCTCATTTTAACTGCCATTTTTGTATTCTCCTTTATTTGTTACCTTTTTATTAAAATCTGAACAGTTTATTGTTCTTCATTTGTTTCATCATTTGTTTGGTCTGTTCGAATTGTTTTAAGAGTCTGTTTACTTCCTGAACGTCCGTTGCCGAACCCTTTGCAATCCTTTGTTTACGGGACGAATTGAGAAGTTGCGGATTTACCCTTTCTTCCTTCGTCATCGATTGAATAATCGCCTTCATTTTAAGAAGTTTTTTCTCGTCAATATCGCCTTCTCTTATTTGAAGTTTATTTCCGAACCCCATTTGTGGCATCATCGATAAAATATCTTTTATGCCACCCATTTTTTTCATCGTTTCGAATTGACTTAAATAATCGTCCAACGTAAAAGAGTTTTCTCTAAACTTCTTTTCCATTTTCTTTGCGTCGTCGATATCGATGGCTTCTTGGGCTTTTTCTATGAGCGTAAGCACGTCTCCCATACCCAAAATTCTGTTTGCCATACGGTCGGGATAAAACGGTTCAAGGTCACCCATTTTTTCACCGACAGAACAAAACTTTATCGGTTTTCCCGTTACCGCCTTCATCGAAAGCGTCGCACCACCCCTCGTATCACCGTCGAGTTTGGTAAGAACGAGTCCCGTAACTTCCAAACGCTTGTTAAACGTGTCTGCAACATCTACGGCAACTTGACCGGTCATAGCATCGACTACGAGCAATATTTCGGTAGGGTTTACTGCGTCCTTTATCCTTTCGAGTTCCTTCATCAATTCGTCGTCTATTTGAAGTCTGCCCGCAGTATCGATTATCACCGTGTCGAAATTATAAGATTTTGCGTAAGCAACGCCTTGCTTTGCGATTTTAACAGGGTCGCCTTGACCTTTTTCAAAAACTTCGCACCCGCACTTTTCCCCCACTACTTTAAGTTGATTGATTGCCGCAGGACGATAGACGTCACAGGCAACCAAGAGTGGCTTTTTGCCTTGCTTTAATAAGTAAGCACCGAGTTTACCCACAAGCGTCGTTTTCCCCGCACCTTGAAGTCCTGCCATCATTATAACCGTCGGCAAATTAGGGGCAACGCTAAGTTTACTCTTATCACTACCCATAAGTGCTATGAGTTCTTCGTTAACGATTTTTATAACCTGTTGCGTCGGCGTAAGACTTTTAAGTATCTCTTGCCCGACGGCACGTTCGCTTACCTTTGCAACAAATTCCTTTACGACTTTAATATTGACGTCGGCTTCCAAAAGCGCAATTCGGATTTCTCTCATCGCCGTCTTTATTTCAAGTTCAGTAAGCCTTCCTTGTTTCGTAAGCTTTGAAAAAATATGATTCAGTTTTTCGGATAATCCGGAAAATAATGCCATTTTATACCTTATTATAAATTACTTAAAATTTTGTTTTTCGTTTGCTCGTCAAGACCTTCCGCAATTTTTTTAAGCCTGTCACTTCTTGCCTTGATTTTGAGTTTGCCTTCAAATTCGTCGAGTTTGATTTTAACCTTTTTTACTGCGTCGTAAACACTCTGGCGTGACGCACCGCTACCTTCCGCCGTTTCGGCATAAGATAAGTCAAGCAAAAAATGTTCGCTGAACTTTTGCCTTTGAACTTCCGTGAGCAGACCGTTATATATTTCAAACAATTCGATATAATAAAAATCGTCCTTCATAATACCCACTCCGAAAATAAAAGGTGTAAAGAAATTTTGCTTTACACCTTGATATTATAAATATTGTTTTTCTTTTTGTCAATCGTTTTTCATATTTATTTTTAATTATTCAAACATCGCTTCGACAAATTCTTCGGAATCAAATTCTTCGATGTCTCCCATTTTCTCTCCCGTACCGACAAACGCTACGGGGATATGCTTTTCGCTTGCAAGAGAAATAATGAACCCGCCTTTCGCCGTTCCGTCGAGTTTGGTTAAAATAACGCCGTCAAGCCCGATTCCTTCATTAAACGCCTCAACTTGACTTAAAGCGTTTTGACCCGTCGTTGCGTCTAAAACGATAAACTTATAATAATGAGCGGTAGGATATTCACGCTTAATAACCCTATCGGTTTTTTTAAGTTCTTCCATTAAGTTTGCCTTAACGTGAAGTCTGCCCGCAGTATCGATAATAAGCACGTCGGTCCCCTTTGCCTTTGCCGAAGATATGGCATCGAAAACGACTGCCGAAGCATCAGCGCCCTCGGTGTGCTTAACAATTCTTGCATTTGCCCTGTCCGCCCAAACGGTAAGCTGGTCTGATGCCGCCGCACGGAAGGTATCTCCCGCACCTACCGTAACCGATTTCCCTTCGTTAACGTATTTACCGGCAAGTTTGCCTATCGAAGTCGTTTTGCCTACACCGTTTACCCCCACTACCATTATAACGGCAGGGTACTCGATTTTAATCGGTTCAACCGAATTAAACGTACCTAAAATTTTTTGTTTTAAAAGGGACAAAACGTAATCTTTGTCTTTTGTTTTGGCGTCGAGTGCTTGGTCACGAATTTCGTCAACGATTTTATAGGCAAGGTTTACCGAGATATCGGAAGAAATCAAAACGTCGGTAAGGTCGTCGTAAAAATCGTCGGAAATGCCCATGGAAAAAAGTTCGAACATTTTTTTCGAAAAACTTTCTCTCGTTTTTGAAAGCACGTTTTTTAATTTATTGAATAATCCCATAACAATAATCCTTATAAATATGGGACGCAGTATAAATACGTCCCAAAGTAAAATTTTAACTTAATGAATCGTCGATTTTTTCAATGTCGGAAAGTTTAACCGAAACGATATTCGATATACCTTTTTCCTGCATGGTAACACCGAAAAGAGCGTCGGCAAGTTCCATCGTCGGCTTTCTGTGCGTGATAACGATAAACTGTGTTTCCCGACTGAACTTTTGAAGGTATCTTGCAAATCTGTCTACGTTTGCTTCGTCAAGCGCTGCTTCGATTTCGTCTAATACGCAGAAAGGCATAGGACGAAGTTTTAAAATCGAGAACAAAATCGCAATAGCCGTGAGTGCCTTTTCGCCACCCGATAAAAGTGAAAGTTTTTGAAGTTTCTTTCCCGGTGGTTCGGCAATAATTTCAACGCCCGCTTCGAGTTTATCGGTAGCATTCGTGTAGTCGAGTTCGAGCATAGCCCTACCGCCACCGAACAATTCCTTAAATATCTTTTGGAAATTCTCGTTGATTTTAGCAAAGCCTTCGTCAAATTGAGTAAGCATCTCCGTTCTGATTTTATCGATAGCCACCTTTAAGTCGTCTTCGGCTTTTGCAAGGTCGTCTCGCTGGGCAACCATTTCGTCGTAACGTTCTCTCAACAACTTACTGTCCTCTATGGCTTGGGCATTGATTGCACCGAGGGACGCACGCTTTTTTCTTAACCTTATTATCTCGCTTTCGCCGAATTTCACGTCGTAATTTTCTTCCTTATCGGCAAGCGCCGTGTCGTAAGTTGCTTGATAACTTTCCCAAATGGTTTCCTTTAAGTTATCAAGGTCGGTATCGATTTTTGCGAGTGTAATTTCTTCGTTATGTTTCTTTTCGGTAAGTGCTGTAATGGCGTTGTTCGCTTCGTTTCTGATACTTTCGTCCTTAGCAAGTTGTTCACGGAGCGACGTCTTGTAATTTTCGATATTATCAATTTCGCCACGCAACTTATTGATTTCTTTTTTGTCTTCTTCCGATAATCCGATATTATCTTCGTCTTGTTTTAAGCTTTCGATAACGGCAACGGCGGATTCGTTACTGAGCGTGTTGCGTTCGATAATGCTTTGCGCATAATCGATTTCCTTTTCAAGTCTAACGATTTCGGTTTCGTATGCTTCTAATTTTGCCTTCGCCGTCGTTACTGCAACTTGAACTTCGGTGTTGTCTTTCGAAAGGACGTCCCTTCTCTCTTTAAGGAAATCAAATTCAACTTGTTGGTCTTCGGCATTTTTTTGTGCGCTTTCTCTGTCGGCAATGATTTTTTCACTTCCCGACGATACTGCCAAGAAATCCTTTTCAACCTTTTCGATTCTGTCGTTAACGGTCTTTATTAAATCAATCGTCGTTTCGATTTCGTTTCCGAGTGAACTTAAAGTAATTTCGATTGCCGATTGCTTTTCACGTTCCAAAACCAAGTCTTGACGCTTGGTGTTATATTTATCGTTAAGTATGGCTAAATCGTCGATTGCCTTTTCTCTTTCTTTTTCCAAAGCGTCTTTTTCTGCCTTGACTTTTTCCATCGTTTCCGATTTGGATTTTAAGAGTAAGGCGTTTTCTTCTATACGTCTGTCGGTTGACATAACGCTACCCGTGTCGTTACGTCTTGAACCACCTGTAATAGCACCACGTGTCGAGAAAAATTCCCCGTCAAGCGTTACCATCTTAAACTGCGAATTATACTTCTTTGCAATTTCCGTTGCATTATCGATATTATCGACAATTAAAATATTTTCAAGCAAGTCGGAGAAAATATTTTTATATTCTCTGTCGTATTTTACGATATCGTTCGCAACGCCCAAAACTCCACGTTCTTTTAACGCCGAAATTACGACAACGTCCCTTACCCTTTCCTTTACCGAAGTGATAGGGAGAAAGGTAAGCCTACCGAGTTTATTCGTCTTTAAGTATTCGATTAAGAATTTTGCGTCGTCGATTGTGGCGGTAACGATATTTTGCGATGCCCCGCCGAGTGCCGTTTCGATAGCGTAATCGAACTTTTTATCGCACTTAACGAGTTCGGCAACTACGCCCTTAATGTGCTTTCCGACGCTTGCGTCTTCCTTTGCCTTCGTAAACAAGTTTTTAACGGCAGGCGCAAAACCTTCGTAATTTTCTTTTAAGCTTTTTAAGAATGCGTCCTTTGTTTGATGCGACGATATTTCGGAATTTAAAACAAAAATCGTGTTACTTAACTTATCGATATCGACGTTGTTTTGTTTGATTTTTTCTTCCTTCGTGTTGATTTGATTTTTTAAGTCGAAAATCTCTCTGTCAAAATCGTCGATATTCTTATCGCATTTATCTTTATCGACAAAAGCACTATCACGCTTTTTGGTTAAATCCTCTTGCCTTAAATTCAATTCTTTTAATTTTTCAATCAAGTTGTTCTTTTCAACGGACATAGTTCCCTGATTGAGTTTTATGTCCGAAAGAGATTCAAGCGATTGAATAAACTTTTGTTGGTTCTTCGTCGCAAGTTCTTCGCCCAAAGTGATTTGTTCGGTAACCGATAAAAGTTCCTTACTTAACTTCTCCGCTCTTTCGTTAAGCGATACGAGTTCCGCTTTAATCTTTTTTACTTCGACTTCGTCCTGTCCTTTTTTTGCGGTATTACTTTCGATAACCTTTTGGTTTTCGGCAATTTCGTTTTTGGCACGTTCGATTTGTGAATTAAAATACGAAATACGTTCTTCGATAAGTTTATGATTGCCGGAAAGTTGTTCAAGGTGAACACGCTTATCCGCCATTTCTTCGTTTAACGCACGAAGTCTTATATCGGCTGCATTTATCTTGCCGAACACTTCGTCGTAATCTTTTTGTGCGTTATCGCTTTCACTTTGACGAAGCGCAATCTGTTCGTCAACACCGTGAATACGAGTAAAAATTTTATTCTTTTCGCTTTCAACACCGTCAACTTTCGCAATATACGTATTGAGTTCGTGATGCTTTAATTGATCGGTTAATATGTTATATTCCCGTGCTTTTTCGGCCTGATGGGAAAGAGGTGTAAGTTGATTTTCGATTTCGGTAATTATGTCGTTCATCCTCACGATATTTTCGTGAGTTCTTTCCATTTTTCTTTCCGATTCGTTTTTTCTTGACTTAAACTTGGCAATACCCGTCGCTTCTTCGAAAATGGTACGCCTATCTTCCGGTTTCGCCGACATAATTTCTTCGACTTTACCTTGACCTATTATCGTGTAACCTTCCTTACCGATACCACACTCGTGCAAAAGGTCAACGATATCTTTAAGTCTTGCGGGTTGTTTGTTGATAAAATATTCACTTTCACCGCTACGGAAAAGTTTTCTCGTGATAATTACTTCGTTATAATCTATATTGAAAATCTTTTTGCTGTTATCGAAAAAGAGTGATACTTCGCAATACGATAAAGACTTCCTGCTTTGTGTACCGTTAAAAATAACGTCTTGCATGCTTGAACCACGGAGTGCTTTTGCCGATTGTTCACCCAAAACCCATCTTATTGCATCGGCAACGTTTGACTTTCCGCAACCGTTCGGTCCGACGATACCTGTTATACCGTCGCCGAATTTAATCTCCGCTTTATCCGCAAATGATTTGAAACCGTATAATTCGACTTTTTCAAAATTCACTATTGTTTCCTACCCTTTTTATCTTTTAATAGTTTTAAAAGCGCTTTTTGTGCGGCGCACTCTCCCGCTTGCTTTATGTTTCTTCCTTCGCCTTCCGCAAGTCTTTCCCCGTTAAGAGTAACCGCTACACGGAATTGTGGCATGTGGTCGGGACCGGTTTTCGAAAGCGTTTCATACGAGATTGTGCCCATCTTACTCTTTTGAACGTACTCTTGAAGCGCCGTCTTGTTGCCCGATATTACTTCGGATTTTTCCATATTCTTTCGTTTAAGTTCGTATTCGGCAATAAGCGTTCTCGATAAAAACTTCTTCGTTTCGGCTAAACCACCGTCGATATAAATACCGGCGACAATGGCTTCGAATAAACTCGAAAAAAGCTTGTCCGTTTCTCTTGCCGTTTTTTTCTGACCGTTACCGAACAGCATAAGCTCGCCTATTTTAAGTTTTTTAACTGCCCGAAGCAAAGGCTCTTTCGAAACGGTTTGCGCACGAAAATTCGTGAGTTTTCCTTCGTTACCGTAAGTCGTGTTGAATAAATGTTCGGTAACGATAAATTCGATTATTGCGTCGCCGAAAAACTCCAAAAGTTCGTTGTCTTCGGTTTTATGCTCGTTTGCATAAGAAGAGTGGGTAAAACACTTACGTAAAAGCATTTTGTCCTTAAACGAATACCCTATTCTCTTTTCGCACTCACTTGCCAAAAATATCATATCAATCAAGCGTTCCTACCGTTCTCGGGAAAGGCAATACGTCACGTATATTTTGAATACCCGTTAAATACATAATCATTCTTTCGAATCCGAGTCCGAATCCCGAGTGAACGACTCCGCCGTAACGACGAAGGTCAACGTAATTTTTGTATTCTTCTTCCTTTAACCCACATTCTTTCATACGTTTAAGCAAAAGGTCAAGTCTTTCTTCTCTTTGACTTCCACCGATAAGTTCCCCGATTCCCGGTACTAATAAGTCGCTTGCGGCAACCGTTTTGCCGTCGTCGTTAAGACGCATATAAAACGCCTTTATTTCCTTTGGATAATCGGTTAAGAAAACAGGTTTTTTGAAAACTTCTTCGGTTAAATATCTTTCGTGTTCGCTTTGAAGGTCAACACCCCAGTAAACAGGGAATTCAAACCTGTCTTTAACTTTTTCCAAAATCTCGATTGCTTCGGTATAACTCAAACGCTTAAAGTCGTTGTTTACGACGTTGTTTAATCTGTCAAGCAAACCGTTATCTACGAATTGATTAAGGAAATTAAGTTCCTCTTCACACGTATTCTTTACGTAATTGATAACGTATTTTACCATTGCTTCGGCACAATCCATATCGTCTGATAGGTCGGCAAAAGCGAGTTCCGGTTCAATCATCCAAAACTCCGCAGCGTGGCGAACGGTGTTAGAACGTTCTGCTCTAAACGTCGGTCCGAACGTGTAAACGTTTCCAAATGCCATGGCATAATTTTCAACGTCGAGTTGCCCCGAAACGGTTAAGCTTGCCTTTTTACCGAAAAAGTCTTGTTTATAATCTACTTCTCCGTTTTCCTTGGGAACGTTGTTTAAGTCAAGCGTGGTAATCTGGAACATTGCGCCCGCACCTTCACAGTCGCTTCCCGTAACTATCGGTGTGTGAACGTAAACAAAACCACGTTCGTTAAAAAACGAGTGAATCGCAAACGCAGCCTGACTTCTAATTTTAAATACGGCGTTAAACGTATTCGTACGTGGACGAAGGTGGGCAATCGTTCTTAAAAACTCCATAGAGTGACGCTTTTTTTGAAGCGGATAATCGGGAGTTGACACGCCTAAAACTTCAACGCTGTCTGCATTTATTTCAAAGGGTTGACGGTTTTCGGGCGTTAAAATAACCTTGCCCGTAACTTTAATACAAGCCCCGACGTTTTGTTTTGCGATTTCGTCGTAGTTGGCAATTTTTTCACGGTCGAAAACGATTTGACAACTTTTAAAAAACGAGCCGTCGTTAAGTTCGATAAACCCGAAAGCCTTGCTGTCACGAATAGTTCTTGCCCAACCGCAAACCGTAACGTCTTTCCCGCCGAAAGTGTTTATACCTTTATTTATTTCCTTTAATGTCGTTCTTTTCATATTTTGACCTTCACTTAAACATAGTTATAAAAATTATAACATTTTTACGTTCGTTTTTCAAGAATTTTCGTAACTTTTTTAATATATACCGTCAATTTTTTTAATCTTTATATGTAAAACTAAAACCCGTGCGAATTTCACACGGGTTTTAGTTCTTTTACTTTCTACGATATACATTTAACCTTACGTTTATTTGTTAATTTCCGTTGTTTCTGACAATTCTTTCAATATCTTCTTTGGACGGCACAGAAGGCATAGAGTCTCTGACGATTCTTTCAAGATCTTTTTCGGACGGTATTGAAGATAAAGAATCTTTGATGTCTGATTTGATGTTTGAAATACTGTAAGACACCTCATCGACACTATCCTTCAAGCTATTAACGGCACTCCTTGTTTTCTTTGCTTCTCTAATCAAAGTATCTGACGTGTCATTAATTGTTGTTATTAATTCCGCTCTCGTTTCACTTAACTCGTTCATAAATTCAACGACTGCCCTCGTTTGATTCTCGTATAATTTTTCAAATTGAGTGTCGGTTTTTACACTACGTATAGCGTCGGAAAAATTATCCGCCTCTTCATTTATTAAGGAGTTCAAAATCATTTCCTCAAGCACCAAATTATTATATTTCGGCGGAATTGCCAAAACATCTGTATTGATTTTCTTTCGGATATAATCTAAAAACTGAATTTCTACGACAAGTTTTAAAACTTTCTGGTTTAAAACAAGCGTTTCAACGGCTCTGTCATTTTTACCTTTTTCCCATCTCTCGTTGTTGCTTTTAATAAGCAAATTGTTATGTTCTACACATTTTTTAACACGGCTTTTATAATTCTTTTTCAACGCAACGTTTTTTATTTTAATCGGAAAATTTCTTAAAAGTAACAATAAAAATCTAAAAGGCGACAAAAACAAACGGAACGACGAACGAATTACCGCTTTTCCGAGAGAAAAAGGTAAAACAAAAATATCGGAAAAAATAAAAGAATCGAAAATTTCGGCAAAATCTCCGTAAGGAGAAAAAATAAAGCCCTTAAAATCTATCGAATGATAAGAATTAAGCTTAGGATATTCGGGAACGGCTTGCAAAGCACAGTTCGGCTTTGTATTTATCGCCTCAATTTTTTCTAATAACTCTGAATTTTCCGCTATTAATTTTGTTTGCCTTTCAAAAACTTCAACGTCTCTTTTAATAACTTCAATGAGACCCAACCTATCATACTTTAAAGCCTCTTTCGTTTTTTTTGTTGAAAAAGGGCGCAAAAAATCACTATATTTCCCTTTTAATTCTTCTTTTGTAATCATACTTTTCTCCTCAACTATATAAAAAAATACTATTTATAAATAGCACCATTTTGGTGCTTTTGGTTTATTTTAGCACCAATTTGGTAATATGTCAATAGATTTGAAATAATAAAAAGGAAAAAGGTGAAACTAAAATGAAAATAGGGTGGAAATTAAGAGAATTAAGAACAGAAAAAGGTTTATCTCAAGACCAAGTTGCACTGTATCTTATGGTTTCAAGACAAGCGTATTGCAGATACGAAAACGACCAAAGAGAAATTTCTTTAGAAATTCTTTGTAAACTTGCAACGTTTTATGACGAAACAACGGATTATATTTTAGGCAGAGAAAAATAAAAGAGCACGGTTCGGCGTGTTCTCATAGGGAAAACAAACTTATAACAAAAGTATAGCCCACTATACTTCGCATTTTTGCGAAATACAGTGGGCTTTTCTTGTCCACAAAAGATAAAGACGAAATAGTTGTATTTTTAACTCTATGGTTAAAAGTGATATGCAAAACAAGTTTTGCGTTATATTTTACGAGAAATACAAGGTTCTGCGTTTAGCAGGTTCTTCTATTTTCTATTAGAGAAAGGTTTTCTCGCAAAGTTATATTAAATAAATCCTAAACTTGCCGATAGGCAAATAACACTTGTC
>JAZRVM010000011.1:0-12148 GCA_045599205.1 Christensenellaceae bacterium
AGATACGATTATATAGAAACCGGTTCGCTTATTTCCATAAAAGAAAACGTAAAAGATATAACGATTCCTTCGGAGGAACGTCATATAAAAATGTTCCCTATGGATTTTGAAGAGTTTTGTTGGGCTTTAGGCGAAGAAAAAATGGTCGAATATATAAAGACGTGTTATGAAAACAAAACGCCTCTTATCGACGATTTTCACCACAAAGCGATGATGTTATTTAAGCAATATATGTTGGTTGGTGGTATGCCTCGTCCTGTTGCTTCTTATTTATCTAATAACAGAAGTTTTGCAGAAGCGGATATAGAAAAAAGAGATATTTTAAGTCTTTATACGAACGATATAAATAAAGCTGACGTAACTTACAGGAAGAAAGTTTCCGCAATTTTAGCTCAGATACCGTCATTTCTTTCAAATCACGAGAAAAAAGTTAAATTTTCTAAAATCGCTTCAAAAAAAGTTTCAAGTAGTTTTGATGACGCTTTCTTCTGGCTAAACGACTCTATGATGTGCAACGTTTGTTATAATTGCACCGATCCTAACGTTGGACTTTCTCTTAACGAAGACCACTCTTCCATTAAATGTTATATGGGAGATACCGGATTTTTAATCAGCCACACGTTTAGTGAAAATGAAGTCAAAGACGGAAACCTTTACAAGCAAGTTCTTCACGACAATTTGTCTATAAACGAAGGTATGCTGTTTGAAAATATTATTGCTCAATCGCTTATTGCAAACGGCTATGCTTTATATTTTTATACAAAGTACAACTCCGAAAAACACAGAAACGATATGGAAATAGATTTTATAATTTCAAACAACAGTAAAGTTAAGCCGAAGATATTCCCTATCGAAGTAAAATCTTCAAAGCACTATACAACTACTTCTCTTAATAAGTTTATGACAACTTTCAGTGAGAGAATCGGAAACGGTATTGTAATTCACACAAAAAATTTGAATGTAGAAGACAACAAACTCTTTATTCCTTGCTATATGACTTTTTGCTTATAATCAGCAAGTGTATTCTACACTTATATATCGAAATTTTAATTTATCTAATCTAATCACAAATAATCTAATCACTATGAATCTGATTAGATAAATGATTAGAAAACCAACAAAGAAAAAACAAATGAACGTAGTTTTTTATTTAAGATACAGTTCGGACGCTCAAAGAGAAGAATCTGTCGAAGGTCAACTCCGTGATTGCACACAGTTCGCAAGCTATAACGGTATGACCGTCGTCGGAACGTATATAGACAGAGCATTATCGGCAAAGACGGATATTTTAACGCAAGAACAAATCTTCTTTTTACTTACAAAATTCAGAAGTATTGACATTACCACGTTGGAAGGCAAACGTGCAATAATAGACGGGTTTACCAAGTTCATTCTCGTTAAATTGTATGTGTTTTCTTTTAACTCTTGGGCGTAGTATTTTATCTTGTTTTTATTGCTGATATGTTTCGCAACGCTTTGACCGATATTAATCAACAAAGAACCCGAACCATTAGTAGTGTCATATATTTTAATTTCCTCACAATCCTTTAAGTGGTCGGCAATTATTTCACTCATTAATAACGAAACTTCGTGTGGGGTATAAAATTCCCCTGCTTTCTTTCCTGCATTTGCCGCAAAATTACTTATCAAATATTCATAAATAAAGCCGAGAACATCATATCCTTGACGATTATCCATAGGAATTATCTTAATTATTATTTATCGAAATTAAAACACAAATTTTCTTTTTTGTGCGCATCGCTTGAAAAAATAAGCTTCCCACCGTGGACTTTTATATATTCTATCATTTCGGAATTCGGATACGGTTCTTTTTTATATCCGCGCGCTATTGCACCCGTATTGATTTCAAATGTTTTTTCCGTTTTAAGCAATTTATCCAGCGCAGTTTGCCAAATTGAAATATAACGCTCATCTTTTTCGTTAAAGAAAGGCGTTTTTTCGTTAAACTTTGAAACCAAATCAAAATGCCCTATTATATCACACTTTGTTTTATCCACAACGTTAGATACGGTAGCATAATACTTTTCCAAAAACTTATATGCGTCTTTATCGAAATATTTATCAATAGCATTAAGAAGTGTTTCTATATCCTTATCGACGGGAACATATTCGTTTTCCACTTTAACGTAATGCACCGAACCTATAACGAAATCGTATTTTGACACGTCGCATTTAGAATAATAATCTTGTTCAACTCCACAAAGAACGGATATTTTATCGGCATACTCTTTTTTTAAAGAAGTTATCTCGTTAAAATATTCGTTTATTTTATCTTTTTTAATACAATAACTTTCATCGAATTCCGTATAAGAGTGGTCGGAAAAGCCAAGTTCTTTTACCCCTTGCTTTATTGCATATTCTATAATTTCACGCGGGGTGTTTTTCCCGTCGCTATACGTGGTGTGTATATGATAATCTTTTTTAGTTATCAAACCATTTTCTCCTGCTTTACTTTTTTATCTATAACGTGGCGAGATTTAAGTTCGTAAAAAATATCGTCTAACGATATTCCCATATCTATCATTAAAACCATAACGTGATAAGCAAGGTCTGCTATTTCGTAAACAGTTTCTTTTTTATCGTCGGCTTTACCCGCTATAATTACTTCGGTACTTTCTTCGCCGACTTTCTTTAAAATCTTATCCCTTCCCTTTTCAAAAAGATAAGTGGTATATGACCCTTCTTTTTTATCCGTCTTTCTACCTCTAATAAGTTCCAAAAGTCCTTCGTAAGAAAACTCCTTTCTGTTCTCACTCTCGTATACCGTGTTTACGAAACACGAATCGGTACCCTTATGGCAAGCAGGTCCGTCCTTTTCAACGACCACAACAAGCGCATCTTTATCACAATCCGCCGTTATAGATACAACGTGTTGATAATTGCCACTAGTTTCACCTTTAAGCCAAAGTTCGTTTCTCGACCTACTCCAAAAACAAGTAAGTTCCTTTTCAATAGTGGTTTTTAAACTCTCTTTGTTCATATACGCAAGAGTTAAAACTTTTTTACTTACTGCATCAACGACTATTGCAGGTATCAGCCCTTTTTCGTCGAATTTAAGTTCGTTAACGTCTAATTCTATCATAATATCTCCTTTTATATCCTTGTCTTTATACCGTTATTCTTCATTGTATTTTTCAAATCTTTAATATTAACTTCTCCAAAATGGAATATAGAGGCGGCAAGCCCCGCATCCACTTTCGGTAGCGTTTTAAAAAGCGTTATAAAATCTTCTATGCAACCTGCACCGCCCGATGCGATAACGGGAACGTTTACTACGTTTGATACGGCTTTTAACATTTCCAAATCAAAGCCTTTTTTAACCCCGTCGGTATCAATGGAGTTTAACACAACTTCCCCCGCACCGTTATCAACGCAACGCTTTATCCACGATATTGCCTCTAAGCCCGTATCGACTCGCCCGCCTTTGGCAAACACTCTAAACTCACCGTTTACACGCTTAACGTCGGCGGAAATTACAACGCATTGATTACCGTACCTTTTTGCTGCTTCCATAACCAAATTCGGATTTTTTATTGCGCCCGAATTTACGCTAACTTTATCCGCACCGCACTTTAATACTCTGTCAAAATCGTCTAGCGTGTTTATTCCCCCGCCTACCGTCAACGGAATAAAAACTTTTTTTGCCGTTTCACACAAAATCTCCGTAAATATCTTCCTTCCGTCGCTTGATGCGGTTATATCGTAAAACACAAGTTCGTCCGCACCGTTTTTGCTGTAATACTCCGCTAAATCTACGGGGGACGATATTTCCTTTAAGCCCTCAAAATTAACACCTTTAACAACCTTTCCGTCTTTAACGTCAAGGCAAGGTATAATACGTTTAGTTATCACTTTAATACCTCTATTGCCTGCTTAATAGATATTGCGCCCGTATAATAAGCCTTGCCTATTATAGCTCCGTAAATATTACATCCGTTTAATCTTTTTATATCTTCCAAATCGGAAACTCCACCGGATGCAATTATATTAAGATTCGTTTTAGCTTTTAAATCTTTATAGAGATCAACGTTAGTGCCTTTCATAGCCCCGTCTTTGCTTATATCGGTGCATATAATAGTTCTAACGCCTACTTCTTCTAAATCTTTACAAAAATCTATTGCATTTAAATTCGATTTTTCCGTCCAACCCTTAATTGCAACAAATCCGTCTTTTATATCCACACCGACGGCAATTTTATCGCCGTAAGTTTTAACCGCTTCAACCAAAAAGTTTTTGTCGGTTACAGCGGCAGTTCCTAGAATAACCCTAGAAACCCCTGCGTCTATATACTTTTTAACCGTTGCCATATTACGTATTCCGCCACCGACTTCGGTAAAAAGCCCGATTTTGCAAAGTGCCTTAACCGTTTCATAGTTCGGCGTTTCGCCCGTTTTTGCGCCTTCCAAATCAACCACGTGCATAAAGGTTGCACCGCTGTTTTTAAAATCCAAGGCAACTTCTACGGGATTATCGGAATACACCGTCATTTGATTATAATCGCCCTTAAAGAGCCTTACGGCTTTACCGCCGAACAAATCTATTGCAGGAAAAATTTTCATACTCATAATTCACAAAAAGCTTTTAATATTTTTAAGCCAACCTCACCGCTTTTTTCGGGGTGAAATTGACAACCGAACACGTTGTTTTTACAAACGGAAGCAGTCAATTCCTTATCGTATTCGGCAGTAGCGATAACGTTTTCATCACAGTCCGTTGCATAATACGAGTGAACGAAATACACGTGTTCGCCCTCTTTTATATACTTAAACAAAGGGTTATCTTTGACCTTGAAAATAAGACCGTTCCAGCCCATATGCGGAACTTTTAAGCTGTTTCTAATAACGTCTTTTATAGGCTTTATATTTCCTTTGATAAGTCCTAATCCGTCGTATTCGCCATACTCGAAACTTTTTTCAAACAATAATTGCATACCAAGGCATATACCCAAAATAGGTTTACCGTTATTTGCCTCGTCAATTACTACCTTATCAAGCCCCGTTAAACGCAATTTGTTAATTGCGTCGGAAAAAGCACCGACGCCGGGAAGTATTATTTTATCGGCTTTTTTTATTACGTTTTTATCTGATGTGATAATGTTTTCTTCGTTAATAGCGTTTAGAGAACTTTTAAGCGAAAATAAATTACCCACACCGTAATCAACTATAGCAATCATTATAAAACACCTTTCGTTGAAGGAATTTCGTTCTTAAACGCAGAATCTATTTTTACCGCATTTCTTAAACTTCTTGCAACCGCCTTAAAAGCACCTTCAATAATGTGGTGAGAATTTTTGCCCGATAACATTCTTATATGCAAAGCGCATTCCGCTTTTCTCGTAAATCCCAGCCAAAACTCTTCAACTAGTTCGGTGTCAAAATCACCCACTTTTTCAGTAGAAATTTTTAAGTCGTACCCTAAAAACGTTCTACCCGAAAAATCTACCGACGAGAGTATTACCGTTTCGTCCATGGGTAGAATTATATCGCCGTATCTCGTAATACCCTTCTTATCGCCAAGCGCCGTCTTAAATGCCTCACCCAAAACGATACCTATATCTTCTACCGTGTGGTGATAATCCACATTTACGTCGCCTTTACATAAAACGGTTAAATCAAATTTTCCGTGGGAAGCAAACAGAGTTAGCATGTGGTCCAAAAAACCACAACCGGTATCTATTTGGCTTTTCCCCGTGCCGTCTAAATCGATAAAAAGTTTTATGTCGGTTTCGGCTGTTTTTCTGCTTATATCGGCACTTCTCATAATAAATCCTCCACCGCCAAAATAAACTCTTGCATTTCTTCCATGCTTCCTATCGTAACACGATTATACTCTTTTAATCTCGGCAAGGAAAAATGTCTAATTAAAATTCCTTTATCTTTAAGTTTTAAGTAAAGTTCTTCTCCGCCTATTTTATCACTATTTATAAAGACGAAATTTGCCTTTGAATCAGTTACTTTAAATCCTAAACGTTTTAATTCGTTAACGGTATATTCTCTATTCTCGATTATCTTTTGGCAATTTTTTTCAAAATAATCTTGGTCAAGCAATGTACCTATCCCCGCCGCCATCGTCATCCTGTTAATATTGTAGGGATTGGTAGAATATTTAACTCTTTCTAAGTCAGCTATCAATTCTTTATTCGCTATACCCATGCCAAGCCTTCCGCCCGCCATAGAACGTGATTTTGAAAAAGTTTGCGTAATCAACAAATTATCGTATTTATCAATAAGTTTTACGGCGCTTTCCCCACCGAAATCCACGTAAGCTTCGTCAATAACTACTATGTTTTGGGAATTGCTTTTTACTATTCTTTCAATATCTTTAACGGAAAGTGCAATACCGGTTGGTGCATTTGGATTTGCTATAAATATAGTCTTACCTACGCCTATATAATCGTCAACGTTTATCGTAAAATCTTCCTTTAACGGTATTTCGGTATAAGGTACGTTGTTGAGGTTAGCAAAAACGGGATAAAATCCGTAAGTTATATCAGGAAAAACCGCAGGAGTATTTTTATCGCAAAACGCCATAAATGCAAAATTCAACACGTCGTCCGACCCGTTGGTAAAGATAAGATTTTCTTCCTTTACGTTAAGCTTATCCGCTGCAATCTTTTTTAATGCAATTACATCGGGGTCGGGATAAAGTTGTAAATCCCCCGCACTCTCTCTTGCAAGCCGTTGTGAAAAAGGCGACGGCGGAAAAGGTGATTCGTTGGTATTAAGTTTTATATACTTACGTTCTTTCGGTTGTTCACCGGGAACGTACGGTTTTAAGCCTTTGTATTTTTCACTTAAAAATTTACTCATTATTATCCTCCAAACGTATAACAGCGCTTTTTGCGTGTGCGGTAAGCCCTTCCTTCTCGGCAAAATACGCAACGCTTTCCGCCACTTCTTCTATGGCTTCTTTTGAGTAGTATATATATTGCGTTTTCTTTATAAAATCGTCTACCGATAGTGGGCTTGAAAATTTCGCCGTTCCGCTTGTTGGCAAAGTGTGATTAGAACCTGCCAAATAATCGCCAAGTGCTTCGGGACAATTTTTACCTAAAAATACAGAACCCGCATTTACAATTTTATCAAGATAATCAAACGGATTTTCAATCATAAGTTCCAAATGTTCGGGCGCTATTTCGTTGGCTATATCAATTACCTTTTCAAGAGAATTTGCAACGATAATTTTACCGTTATTATCAATAGATGCCCTTGCAATTTCACTACGCAATAATTTTGGAATTTGAATTTCCAACTCACGCTGAACATTTAAGGCTAGTTCACGGCTATCGGTAACTAATACCGCACTTGCCATTTTATCATGTTCGGCTTGTGAAAGTAAGTCTGCCGCAATATGTCTTGCGTTATTATTTTTATCGGCAACAACCAAAATCTCGCTTGGTCCTGCAATCATATCGATAGCAACTTTACCGAAAACTTGCCTTTTTGCTTCCGCAACGAAAGCATTTCCGGGACCGACTATTTTATCTACTTTGCCTACGCTTTCCGTTCCGTAAGTCAATGCCGCAATCGCTTGTGCACCACCCATTTTATATATTTTATCTACGCCAACCATTTTTGCGGCGACTAAAATATTCGAATTGATTTTTCCTTCGCTGTTTGGCGGAGTTGCAATAACTATCTCTTTGCACCCTGCTATTTTTGCGGGAATTGCGTTCATCAAAACGGTAGAAGGATAAGTTGCCGTGCCTCCCGGAACGTACAGGGCAACCTTTTCTATCGGCGTAATTTTTTGTCCTAATATCTTGCCGTCGCCTTCTATCCTAAAACCTTCCCTAATTTGCTTTTTATGAAACTCCGTAATGTTTTTTACGGCAAGCGATAAAACTTTTTTAAACTTTTCGTCAACAAGCTTTTCCGCCTCTGTAATTTCGCCATCTGAAACGCTCAGAGTTTCCAAATTCGTCTTATCGAATTTTTTACCGTATTCAAAAAGCGCTTTATCTCCGTTAGTTTGAATGTTTGATATAATCTCGCTTACGATATCTTCAACACTGCTTACCGTTTCGCATCTACTAAATATTTCTTTTTCGGCAACTTTATCACTTTCTAATATTCTAATCATAGTTATTCCTTTACAATCTTTGAAAGACTTTCCACAATATTGCTTATTTCTTTTCCCTTGAACTTAAAAGCCGATTTGTTTGAAATAAGCCTTGCGCTTATCGGCACTATTTCTTCTTTTACTTCAAGATTGTTTTCTTTTAAGGTAGTGCCCGTTTCGACAATATCCACGATTACGTCCGAAAGCCCTAAAATAGGCGCTATCTCAATAGAACCGTTAAGGTGAATTATATCAATATCTCTTCCCTTTGACCTGTAATAACTTTTTGCAATATTAGTAAATTTTGTGGCGACACGTATAGTTTTTGTACCGTCGTCGATAAATTCTTTTTTTGATGCAACCGCCATACGGCATTTGCCCATATTCAAATCAAGTAATTCGTAAACGTCGGGATTATATTCTAGAAGAATATCTTTACCGGCAACGCCGATATCAGCAGCACCACGCTCAACGTAGATTGCAACGTCGCTGGGCTTAACCCAAAAATATCTAATCTTCTTTTCTTCGTTAGTAAATATTAGTTTGCGGTTGTTTTCTAAAATACTTGGGCAATCAAATCCCGCACGGCTAAACATATCGTAAACTTTTTCTCCAAGTCTACCCTTCGGCAATGCAACGTTTATAAATTCGCCGTCTTCTTTTTTTTTCGGTACTTTTTCACCTATACGTTCCAACTCGTCCATATATACGGCAAAGCCTATCGCCTTAGACTTATGCGCCATTTTAGCCATAAGTTTATCGTACTGCCCGCCAGATAAAACGGCATTAGGCGTTCCTTTAACAAACCCCTTGAACACGATACCGTTATAATAATTTATATCGCCGATAACGGAAAAGTCCACTTTAATGAACTTGGCTTTATCCATTGCCTCTAAATTTTTTAATACTTTTATAAAGTCGGTTATAGCATATTTGTTTTTTGCATTTAAATTTAGTTTTTCCAGTTTTATCAAAGTCTCCGAAACGTCCTCATCCAACTGTATTAAACTTTTTAATACTTCAATCTTTTCTTTGTCGCCGTTTTCTATTAAAGCGCTCTCTATACCGTGTAAGTTTTTTTCACTTATCGCTTTATATAATTGTTCAGTTTCAACTTGTGAGATATTTAATTCCGATATTACGTTTTCTATAATATCTAAATAGGATAGGGATAAAACAACGTCGTTTGATACTGTCAAAAGGCTCTCAATGGCAAGCGAAACAACTTCACAAATCGTATCGTTATCAACTTTACCGAAACATTCTACGCCAGTCTGCATAATCTCCTGATAACTGCCTACGTTCTTTGCTATACGGTAAATATTTTCACTGTAAAAAACCTTACAAGTTTCGTTTGGTAAATCTTTGCTGTTCTTTATTATTGAAAGAGTAACGTCCGGTTTTAACGCCATAAGTTTGCCGTTAGTATCCGTAAAGGTTATTACGTTATCCGACACCAAAAAACTTTTGTTGTTTGCATATAAGTCGTATTCTTCGAATTTGCTCATTCTGTACGGCTTATATCCCTTATTAAAATATAATTCCCTTAAAACAAAGTTTTTCTTTTCGTTATTCAAAAAAATCTTTTCGTTTATAGCCATTACTTGCTCTCCTTTTCGCAATCGGCAATGGCTTTTTTATATCCACCGCTTCCGTAATTAAGACAATGATTAACTCTGCTTATCGTTGCCGAACTAACCCCCACTTTACTTGATATAACTTGATAACTTTCCCCTTTATTTAAAAGAATAGCCGTATCAAGTCTTTGCGCCATATCTTGTATTTCTTTTATAGTACACAAATCTTCAAAAAATTTATAGCAATCTTCTACCGTATTTAACTTACTTATAGTGTTAAACAAGTTGTCAACACTTTCATTTCTGTAATTTTGCATATTTCACCTCTTTATTACTCTAACAGTTTATCACTTTAATTTGGTAAAGTCAAGAAAATAAAGAAAAAAACGTAAAAAATTTAATACCCATTATTGTCGTCGGTTTTTTTACGTTTTTAGCTGTTAAATTGAGATAAAATCTTATTAATGATGGAACAATCTCATACCGGTAAACGCCATAACCATATCGTACTTATCGGCGCATTCAATAACAAGGTCGTCGCGAACCGACCCACCCGGTTCGGCAACGAAAGAAACTCCGCTCTTTTTTGCCCTTTCTATGTTGTCGCTAAACGGGAAAAAGGCATCTGAACCTAACGAAACGCCCGTTATCTTATTCAAATAGGCTTTTTGTTCGGCATCGGTAAAAGGTTCGGGTTTTTTGGTAAAATACTTTTGCCAGTTGCCGTCGGCACAAACGTCTAACTCGTTTTTATTAATGTATCCGTCAATAACGTTATCACGGTCGGGTCTACTTATCGAAGGCAAAAACGGAAGATTTATAACCTTATCGTTTTGGCGTAAGAACCAAGTATCGGCTTTCGTACCTGCCAAACGAGTACAGTGAATTCTTGATTGTTGCCCTGCCCCTACGCCTATCGCCTGCCCGTCAAACGCATAGCAAACGGAATTAGATTGCGTGTATTTTAAAGTAATCAACGAAATAATTAAATCCCGAACGGCGTTATCCGACATTTCTTTGTTTTTTGTAACAACGTTAGAAAGCAATTCTTTATTGATTTTAAAATTATTTCTACCTTGTTCAAAAGTGATTCCGAATACTTGTTTACGCTCGGTTTCTTCGGGAACGTAATTCGGGTCTATTTTTACAATATTATAATTGCCTTTACGTTTAGACTTTAAAATTTCAAGCGCTTCGGGTTCGTATCCGGGTGCAATAATACCGTCGGAAACTTCACGTTTAATCATCGTTGCCGTAGTAACGTCGCAAACGTCTGAAAGGGCTACCCAATCCCCGAAAGAACACATACGGTCAGTGCCTCTTGCCCTTGCGTAAGCGCATGCTAAAGGCGAATCGTCAAGCCCCTTAATATCGTCAACGAAGCAAGCTTTTTTCAATCTTTCGGAAAGTTTTATTCCCACTGCTGCAGACGTAGGACTAACGTGCTTAAAAGACGCAACGGCTGGAAGATTTAACTCTTCTTTTAATTCTTTAACGAGTTGCCATGAGTTAAAAGCATCGAGAAAGTTAATATACCCGGGCTTTCCCGAAAGAATCTCTATCGGAAGGTCCGTGCCGTTATTCATAAATATTTTAGCAGGCTTTTGATTAGGATTACAGCCGTATTTCAATTCAAATTCTTTCATAATTATTCTCCTTTAACGTTTTTATTGATAAGTTCTTCTTTTATTTCTCCGCTTTTAATATCCGTATAGCGAACGTATAAAGAAATCTTATTATTCTCATCAAGATTTTCCCATATATCTTTTGCAAAAACTTTAATATCGTTTGGAATTGCTACTCTTTCCGGTTCGCCCTGAAAAGTCGGAATAGGATTGCCGTCGGTTACGTAAGTATGAATAAAATGCCCAAGCCCCGCTTTTGATTTATAAGAGAAAGTATACCTTGCAGAGTCGCTACCTACTTCGTCTATACTTTTTAGAATACTCATTTCATAACTAAAAGTACCGTTTTTAAAAGTAGAAAGACTACTGATGCGTGGCGTGAAGTTGGGCTTGTCCGGTTCAAATTCACGGCTTTCTAAAGATTGCTTAAACGATACGCCTTTTTTAAGCCCTTCGTAAATAGTGTCGGTTTGATCTCCGTTTGTAACGATAAGATTGTTCCCGCATTTGCGGACGGCGGGATAAATAATTAAACTCGGGTCTTCCACCTTCGTTTCGTCAAAAGGTTTTGTAAAAAGTTCACCGTTTTGGATTTCGAAAACACGGTTACGGCTATTTGCACTTCTCCCCATAATAAAATAAACATTAACAGCATACATACCGTTAGAAGAAGTTCCCGTAATAATCCCCCTACCAACGTAAGGATTGCCGTGAATCAATTCTCCGATAGTATTGATTTTGTAAATATCCATTTTCAGTTCTCCCCTTTTTGTGCTTTTAAAATATTCGTTTAATAAACAAGGCGCAATTAGAATATACACTCTAATTGCGCCCAGACGGTCGGCAAAATATCCATTTCTTGTT
>JAZRVM010000012.1:0-11626 GCA_045599205.1 Christensenellaceae bacterium
ATAGGCAAAACGAAAACTTAAAGGTCGGTGTCGAAATAGGTGAAGACCTACGTGCCGTTTGTTCTCCGTCGCAAAATCACGTGGTGGCAGGGGCAACGATTATCGCAAACCTTTCGTGTAGTGATGAACTCGTTGGCAAAAAAGAATTTAGAGAAAACTTAATTTCAATGTATTCCGCTAAAATTTCGGGTGGGTATATTTATGCCGACGCAGGCGAAGGCGAATCGACGACGGATACCGTTTTTTCGGGGCATAATCTTATTGCCGAAAACGGAAAGATTTTGTCCGAAAGCAAACTGTTTAACGTTGGGCTTACGATAGGTGAAATCGATACGGGGTTTATCGGTTACGAACGCAGTAAACTTTTTAAGAGTAACAATACCGACGACTACGCTTATATATATTTCGATTGTAATAAACCAAACGGTAAAATAGAACGAAAGTTTAATAAAACCCCTTTTGTTCCGACTAATGAAAAAGATAGAAATGAAAGAGCAAATCTTATTTTTGACATTGCGTCCGAAGGGCTTAAAAAGAGAATAAAGCATACCAACGCAAAGTCCGTTGTGATAGGGCTTTCCGGCGGGCTTGATTCCACGCTTGCCATTTTAACTGCGGTAACGGCAATGAAAAAACTCGGCAGGGACAGTAAAGATATTATCGCCGTAACGATGCCGTGTTTCGGCACCACTTCGAGGACGTATCAAAATACCGTTAAACTTGCGAGTGCGCTTAAAACAAAACTATTAAAGGTAGATATTTCAAAGTCCGTTACAAGGCACTTAAAGGATATTTCGCACCCGATTGATAATCACGACGTAACGTATGAAAACGCACAGGCAAGAGAAAGAACGCAAGTGCTTATGGATATTGCAAATATGGAAAACGGTATGGTAATAGGTACGGGGGACTTGTCCGAACTTGCCTTGGGATGGGCAACGTATAACGGTGATCATATGAGCATGTACGGCGTAAATGCGTCGATACCGAAAACGCTTGTACGCCATTTGGTAAACTATTACGCCGATATAAGTAAAGGAAAATTAAAAGCGACGCTTAAAGATATTCTCGATACCCCCGTAAGCCCCGAGTTATTACCGCCAAGCGGGGACGGAAAGATAGCGCAAAAGACGGAAGATATCGTGGGACCTTACGTTTTGCACGACTTTTTCCTTTATTATATGATAAGGAAAGGGTACTCACCACGTAAGATTTATGAAATTGCAAAAATAACGTTTGATAAAGATTTTGACGATAAAACAATTCTTAAATGGCTTAAAACCTTTACGAAAAGATTTTTCTCTCAACAGTTTAAGCGTTCTTGCGTTCCCGACGGCGTTAAGGTCGGCTCGGTTGCGCTTTCCCCACGTGGGGACTGGCGTATGCCGTCTGACGCCGTGTCATCGCTTTGGCTTGACGAACTTGAAAACCTTTAATCAAACCCGAAAAAAACTAATAAAAAACCACCCCGACTCGGGGTGGTTTTCGTCTTTTGTTTGTTTATTGTTATTCGGTTTTGTCGTTTTTATTGCCCCTAAATCTTATTAAACCTATTACCGAAGAAATCATAGAGAAAGATTCGGTAATTATTCCGCCGAGAGAAACGGTAATAAGGATGTCGTTAATAAGCCATAAAACGTTGACGGGGATATTGAAAATTCTTACTTTGTTTGCACTTTTAATTCCGAAAACAACGGTAGAAAGTAACGTGGCTATAATAGAGAAAACATCTCCGACGCCCGACCAAAAAATTATCGCCAAAGCCGTTGCAACAACCGAAAACCCTATGACGAAGGGGAGCGTGGATTTGTTGGATTTTACCAAAAACCCGAGAGATAAATTTCTTATACAGCATAATATACTCATTATCCCTGCCATAACGTTTCCGAGTAAAAACCACGAAACCGTAAAGATAAGGCTGTCGGTTGCCTTAAAAATCATAATGCCCATGTGCGATTTTTGCTGGAAGGCAATAAAGGAACACGTTGCGGCGATTATGCTTAAAACCTGTGCCACAATACCGACGGGCGTCGTATTAAAAGAAAACAAATTACTTAATAACATATTTTTATCCTCTATCGTATTCTATTCTTTTAAAAATTTATTGTCAATAGAAATCGTTTTATTTTTATTTGTTTTTTATGGTTACTTTCGAATAATTTTATAAGCGTTAATTTTACCAAATAAAGGACTTGACAATTATTTTTTTTATGGTATAATAATGATAATCATTACTATTAAGGAAGATAATCTTTTGAGATATTCAAGTCAAAGGGAACTGATTAAGGATATAGTTAAAAATAATCCTACGCACTTAACGGCGGAAGGCGTTTATAATTTGGCAAAAAAAATCAAGCCCGATATTTCTCTCGGCACGGTTTATCGTGATTTGAAAGTTTTGGTGAAAAGCGGTGAGATTTTGACGCTTGAAACGGTGGATAAAAAGATTCGCTACGACGCCGATAAAACACCGCACGTTCACGCCGTATGTTTAGGTTGCGGAAAAATAACCGACGTTTTTGTGTCGGTTGTTCCGAAAGAACTCAACGACTCGGGGTTTACGGTAATGGGTGAAAAATGTGTTTACTACGGGTTATGTCCTGATTGTAAAAATAAACAAAAATAAGGCAAAAGCCAAAAAGGAGAAAAGTATGAAAAAATTTGTATGTCCTGTTTGTGGGTACGTTTACGAAGGTAACGACGCCCCTAATAAATGCCCTCAATGTGGCGTTTCGGGAGAAAAGTTTACCGAGAAAAAGGAAGATATGTCTTGGGCTACCGAACACGTTGTCGGTATTGCAAAGGGTGTTGATCCGGCGATTATCGAAGGGTTACGTGCAAACTTCAACGGCGAATGTAGTGAAGTCGGCATGTATCTTGCAATGGCAAGGGTTGCTCATAGGGAAGGCTATCCCGAAATAGGCTTATACTGGGAAAAGGCAGCTTATGAAGAAGCAGAACACGCAGCAAAGTTTGCGGAAATGCTTGGTGAAGTCGTTACCGATTCAACCGAAAAGAATTTGGCTATGCGTGTTGAAGCCGAAAACGGTGCAACTGCAGGCAAGAACGAACTTGCAAAAATGGCAAAGCAGTTAAACCTTGATGCTATCCACGATACCGTTCACGAAATGGCAAAGGACGAAGCACGTCACGGCAAAGCGTTTGCAGGCTTACTTAAAAGATATTTCAATAAGTAATTTTTGAAAAGTAAAAATAATTTACCCACTATTTATAGTGGGTTTTTTATTGACTATAAAAAATGATAGGTTTATAATAATAAAAAAAGATTTGGAGAAAATTATGCAATTTGATATTACTACCGTTGATAAAAACTTTAAGCAAGCAGATATGGAAGCTTGCAAAAATTTAGATTTTTATAACGTTGACGAAAAGCCTTTCCGCCTTTACGGTATTTTTAAGGAAAACGGACTTTATCGCAGAATGCCACAAGCTGTTGCCGAAAGCGTAAGCAGGGGAATAAGAATTCTTCACTCAATGCCGACGGGTGGCAGAGTAAAGTTCAAGACGGATTCAAGCACGGTTGCCGTTTTGGGATACGTTGACGTCTATCACGTACGCACAATGCCTCTTTCGGCATCGGCAGGTTTTGACGTTTACGAAGATAATAAATATGCATTTAACGTTCTTGCAGAAGTTGATGAGAAGGAAAAAGTTTTCGGGTACAGAACGTTTAAGACCGAAAAAAAGATGAGAGAAATTACCATATATTTCCCTATATATTCGGAAGTAAAACAAGTTTACGTCGGGCTTGAAAAAGATTGTCAGATATTAGAAACCGAAGGGTATTCGGAAGAGAAGCCTATCGTATATTTCGGTGGCTCGATAACGCAAGGTTGTTGTGCTTCAAAGTGTTCTTGCCAGTACGAAGCGTTTATCGAACGTTGGACGAATAAAAACTTCCTTAACCTTGGGTTTAGCGGTAACGGACTCGGGCAAAAGGGTGTCGTTGACTACATAGCGTCGCTCGATATGAGTGCTTACGTAATAAATATCGACGGAAACGTTCCAAGTCCCGAAGAACTTGAAAAAGTTCACCCGTACTGCTATGAAGCGGTAAGAAACACTCACCCCGATATTCCGATTTTGATGACGACGAAGGCACGTTGGTGCGGGGACGCCGATATTCCGGATAGGGAAAGGGTAATTGAAAAGACGCTTAACACGGCAATTAAAAACGGCGACAAGAACGTAAAAATTCTTTACGGAAACGGAATATACGGAACGACAAAGGACGCAAATCTTTGCACCGTTGATATGGTTCACCCGTCCGATCTCGGCTTTTACCGTGTTGCAAAAAAATTCTACGAAAAGTTTTGCGAATTCGACGGGTTTATAAAAAACCCTATCGACGTAGATAAATTTTAATAATACAATAAAAAAAGTCTTACATAACGGTAAGACTTTTTTATATATGCCAAAAGATGTCAAATTCGTGCAATATACTGTTAAAAAAAGCAAAAACGTGGTATAATAATTAAAACGCAAAAAGGAGAAAGGATATGAATAATAACAGAGTTTATTTCGTTATCGATATGAAGTCCTTTTTTGCGTCTGTCGAGTGTGCCGAAAGGGGGCTTGACGCCATGCAAACAAAGCTTGTCGTTGCCGACCTTGAACGGGGGAGAAACACTATTTGTCTTGCCGTTTCTCCTGCACTTAAAAGCCTTGGGGTTAAAAACCGTTGCAGGCTTTACGAAATACCGAAAAACATCGACTATATCGTCGCAAAGCCGAGAATGAAAATGTATATTCGTTACGCTGCGGAAATTTACGGTATTTACTTAAAATATATCGACAAAAGCGACATTCACGTTTACTCTATCGACGAGTGCATAATAGACTGTACCGATTATCTTAAAATATATAAATTGAAGGCAAAGGAGTTTGCCGTTAAACTTATAAGCGAAATTTGGGAAAAGACGGGGATACCCGCAAGCGCAGGGATAGGGAGCAATATGTACCTTGCAAAGATTGCCCTTGACATTACCGCGAAAAAAACCCCCGACAGAATAGGTTGGCTTAACGAAGAAAAGTTTATTCGTGAACTTTGGAATCATAGACCGATAACCGATTTTTGGCAAATTTCAAAGGGGATTGCAAGTAGGCTTGAACATCACGGAATACTCGATATGGAAGGAATTGCAAAATGCAAGGAAGAAATTTTATATAAGGAATTCGGTATCAACGCCGAACTTTTAATCGACCACGCCTATGGCAGAGAAACTTGCCTTATGGAAGATATAAAGAATTATAAAACGCAATCGAAAAGTATTTCGAACTCGCAGATACTTCCCAAAAATTACAATTTCAACGACGCTAAAATGGTTTTAAAAGAAATGATTTTAGAGGGAACTTATCGTCTTGTTCGGGAAGGGAGCGTTGCGACGAATATGTCGCTTTACGTGGGTTACGGGGACGTAAGGGGTATAGGAACGCACGGCGCAAAACGTTTCCCTTCGGTTACGAACTTATATTCCGAAATCGTAATTACTGCAGAAGAACTGTTTAATGAAATAGTAGATAAAACGAGGCCTGTTCGTCAGATAGGTTTTTCGTTTTCCGGTATGCTTACGGAAGGAGTTACGCAAGTCGATATGTTTTCCGATTACGTCAAAAAAGAAAAGGAACGTAGGCTGACGGGTAGTATTCTCGATATAAAGGACAGGTACGGTAAGAACTCCATACTTCGTGGGGTTGACTACGCCCCGAATGCAACGCAAAGGGAAAGAAATATGCAAATAGGGGGACATAACGGTGGAACGGATAAAGATGGCGAGAATTAAACGTGCGGCACAGTTTGCACCCTTCGACGCATTAAAGGGGTTATCGGAAGCACTTCGAATAAAGGAATACGAACACGATAAAATCTTTAGGGGTGAAATGTCCGATACCGACGCAGAGATAATTTCAAACGAACTTATGGGTTTGGAAAGCGGAGATAACGCAAAAATCGTTTTCTTTCGTGACGGACACGAGCATACGAAACAAGGGTTGTTTTTTCCGCATTATAATGAAGGAATTATCGAGTTAAAAACAAGCACGGAGAAACTTGTTATAGAAATGCATGAAATAATCGGTGTAAAAAACTTAACCGAAAAATAGAAAGCGGGGCGACGTCGCCCCACTTTTTTTGTGTTAAGGACTTGAAAAAAAACACAATATATAGTATAATAAATTATATTTGCTTAAAAGTAATAGGAGATAGTAATGGCAAAGAACACTTACAAAGCAGAAGACATAAAGATTCTCGAAGGGCTTGAAGCCGTAAGAATGCGTCCCGGTATGTATATCGGTACGACGAGTGTAAAAGGGCTTCACCATATCTTATGGGAAATCGTTGATAACGCAATAGACGAAGCCGCAAACGGATACGCAAATAAAATCGACGTCGTTTTATATAACGACGGAAGTGCGTCGGTTGAAGATAACGGTCGTGGTATTCCGACGGATATTCACTCAAAAGCAGGCGTTTCGGGCGTTCAGGTTGTCTTTACGCAACTTCACGCAGGCGGGAAGTTCGGCAGTGAAAATTATAATTTTTCAGGCGGGCTTCACGGGGTTGGCGCATCGGTTACGAATGCACTTTCCGAGTGGCTTAAAGTAGAAGTATATAAAAACACGGTATACAAAATGGAGTTT
Organism: Christensenellaceae bacterium; assembly: GCA_045599205.1. GTDB lineage: Bacteria > Bacillota > Clostridia > Christensenellales > Borkfalkiaceae > UBA1259. The sequence goes on from JAZRVM010000012.1 coordinate 6,661, forward strand.
AGAAGTTACGTTGACGAAAAGACGGGAAAGGTTAAATCGGGCGTACCGGTTGCTCCGCTTACGGACACGAAGGAAAAAACAAACAAAAGGGGAACGTTCGTAAGATTTTTGCCTGACAAAACCGTTTTTGAAACTACCGTTTGGCAAGAAGAAACCATTTTGAAACGCTTAAAGGAACTTGCCTTTTTGAATAAAGGACTTGAAATAAACTTTCACAACGAAAAAACAAATTCTTATCATAGATATAAGTACGACGGCGGACTCATCGACTTCGTCAAGTATCAAAACGAAGGTAAGACGGTATTATACGACAATCCGCTTTATTTTACTGCCGTAAAGGATAATATTTCGGTTGAAGTAGCAATTCAACATACCGACGCATACGTTGACAGCGTTTCGTCTTACGTAAACAATATTCCGACTCCCGAAGGCGGTATGCACGAAACGGGGTTTAGGTCGGGATTGACAAGAACGCTTAACGACTATGCCAGGTCGCACGGGGTTTTAAAAGAAAAGGATGATAATTTTATAGGGGACGATTTTAAGGCGGGGCTTTCCGCAATCGTTTCCATAAAGATGCACGACGTTCAATTCGAAGGTCAAACGAAAACAAAACTCGGAAATCCCGAGGCTCGCCCTGCCGTAGAAAACGTTACGATAAACGAACTTGACGTTCTTTCGAATAACAAAAAATTAGCAAAGACTTTTGATGCCATAATGGAAAAGGCGGTTTCCGCCGCAAAGGAACGTTTGGCAATTAAAAAGGCAAAAGAAATTCAACGGGCGTCAAACAGTTTGCAGGCACAAACTCTTGTCGGAAAACTTTCGGGGTGTTCAGGTAAAAAACCCGAATTGAACGAATTGTTTATCGTTGAAGGTGATTCCGCAGGCGGTAGTGCAAAACAAGCAAGGGTAAGGCAGTTCCAAGCAATTTTACCTCTTCGTGGTAAACCCCTTAACGTCGAGAAAAAGAAGATAGACCAAATCCTCCAAAACGAAGAAATGAGAACGCTTATTTCCGCACTCGGTACGGGGATAGGACCGGAATTCAATTTGGAAAATTTAAAATATAATAAAGTAATTATTTTGTCCGATGCCGATCAGGACGGCGCACACATCAGGGCAATACTTTTAACCTTCTTCTTTAGATATATGAAGGAATTGATTACCGAAGGGCACGTCTATATCGGTATGCCACCGCTTTATAAAGTTTATAGGGGTAACGTTGAAGAGTACGCTTACGACGACTTTGAACTCGACGCAAAAATAAGCAAGGTCGGTAAGGGATATCAAATCCAAAGATACAAAGGTCTTGGCGAAATGGACCCTTCGCAGTTATGGGAAACGACGATGGACCCGAAGTCGAGAACGCTTATGCAGGTTACCATTGAAGACGCCGCAGAAGCGGAAAGACTTATCACCGTTTTGATGGGCGACGAAGTCGAATCGAGAAAGCGTTATATTTTCGAATATGCAAACTTTAACCGTGAAGACTCTTTTGCCAAAATGAAAAAATAATCAACCACAAATAATACAAGGATAAAAAGATGGAAGAACAAAAAGGAATAATTTTCAGTTCGCTTGACGAAGTACTTAAAAATTCAATGATTCCGTACGCCGAAAGCGTTATTTTAGATAGAGCGTTGCCACGTGTCGAAGACGGATTAAAACCCGTTCAAAGGCGTATTTTGTATGCAATGTACGAAATGGGATTGACCCCTGATAAGCCGTATAAAAAATGTGCGAAAATCGTCGGGGACTGTCTTGGTAAATATCACCCGCACGGCGATACTTCCGTTTACGGTGCGCTCGTTCACATGGCACAGGACTTTAATATGCGCCACGTTTTAATCGACGGACACGGAAACTTCGGTACGGTTGACGGCGACGGCGCCGCTGCATATAGGTACACCGAAGCGAGATTAAAACCTATTGCACTCGAACTTTTGCGTGATATAGATAAAGATACCGTCAATTTCAGTCTTAACTTCGACGACTCGTTAAAAGAACCCGACACGTTGCCGGGGAAATATCCAAACCTTTTGGTCAACGGTACGTCGGGTATTGCGGTAGGTCTTGCGACGAACATTCCGCCACATAACTTAATCGAAGTTATAAACGGTGCGATAGCGTTTATCGACCACCCGAGAATTACCGTCGAAAAGATGACGGAATATATTAAAGGTCCGGATTTCCCTACCGGCGGATATATTCTTGCCGGTCCCGAACTTACCGAAGCGTATAGGACTGGGCGTGGAAAAATAAAAATTCGGGCAAGAGTTACCGTAGAAAAAGAAGGGGATAAACAGAGTTTAATTATTTCCGAAATTCCGTATCAAGTCAATAAGGCGACGCTCTTAAAAAAGATTGCCGACCTTAAAGACGACAAGAAGGATATTTTGGGCGGGATAAAGGACGTTGTTGACGAATCCGACAGGAACGGTATGCGTGCCGTAATAAAACTTGCCAAGGACGTCGATGCAAAAAAGATTTTGGCATACCTTTATAAAAATACCGATTTGGAAACGTCGTTCGGTATAAATATGGTTGCAATCGCAAACGGTAAGCCTTGCCAACTCGGACTGTTAGATATTATCGGGTATTACGTTAATTACCAAAGAGATGTTGTTTTTAGAAGAAGTAAATTCGACTTGGAACGTGCAAAAGAACGTGCGCATATTTTGGAAGGACTTATTGTTGCCGTTAAAAATATCGATGCGGTAATTAAAATAATAAGGGGTGCGGAAAACACTGCCGACGCAAAACAAAAATTGCGTGATAGGTTTTCTCTTTCGGAAGTTCAAGCGCAGGCAATACTTGATTTAAGGTTATCGAAACTTACCAAACTCGAAATACAAAAACTTGAAGACGAACTTAAAGAATTAAAAGAAAGGATAAAAGACCTTACCGAGATTATCGGAAGTAAAGCCCGTCAATGGGAAATCGTTAAGACGGAACTAAACGAATTAAAGAAAAAGTACGGTAACGAAAGACACAGCAGTATATTAAGCGACGACGGAACACCGACCGATAAAGGCGGTAAAAAGACAAAAAGTAAAAAGAACGATAAAGACGATGCGGAAGATTACCCGAACCTAAATATCGAAGAAGAATTAAAACAAGTTGACGATTTGATTATCGGTATTTCAGGCACGGGTTACATTAAGAAAATGACGCAAAAACACTTTAACTCTATCGATAAAAAGGTAAAGGAAAGTGCTTCGGAAGGGGATTTTGTTCCGATAATCACAAAGGCAAAGAGCAATCAATTCTTATACGTTTTTACTAATCTCGGTAACTGTTGTAAAATCAATTTGGAAGAAGTCAGCGAGTGCAGGTATCGTGAAAGGGGTGTTAAACTTATTGATATTGCCCCTGAAGCGTTAAAGAGTGAAATGCCTGTCGGTATGGTTGCGAGAGATAAAGACTCTACTCCGACGGGCGACGTCTTGCTGTTTACGAAAGACGGGTTAATTAAAAAGACTCCGATATCGGAATACGCTATCGCAAGGTCGTACTTTCAGGCATTAAAATTAAAAGAAGGGGATAAGCTGATTGCCGTTGAAGAAGACAAACCGGATACGACGATTGCCTTCGTTACCGAACGAGGTATAATTCTTAACTGCGAAAAAACCGACGTTCCGACTCAAATGCGTATGTCGGGTGGGGTTAAGGGGCTTAACCTTTCCGACGGCGACAAAATCGTTTTCGTTACGCAAGTCGACGAAGAAGGCGAGATAGTAATCATTACCGACAGCGGATATTATAAGCGAGTTTTGTCTTGCGAAGTCGAGCCTATTTGCAGAAGCAGAAAGGGCGTAAAGGTTACAACACTCGGTAAGATGGACAAAATTATTTTTGCTTCTTACGTAAAAGAACCTTACAATATCGGTGTAATCGATAATTTCGGCGTCGGGTTTATGGTCAACACCGAAGACTTGTCGATTGAATCGAGAATAAGTAAAGGTAAAACGTTAAAGGACGAAAACAAAAAACGTAGTCCCGAAAAAGCGTTTAGAATTTACGAAAAAGAATAGAAAAAAGGAGTGGGTAGTACTCACTCCTTTATTTATTAAATTCGGTTACACGTTAAACCTAAACAGTACCACGTCGCCGTCTTTTATGACGTAATCCTTTCCTTCGGAACGGACTTTTCCTTTTTCTTTTGCGGCGTTAAAACTGCCGAGTTCTACCAAGATATCGTAATCGACGATTTCGGCACGGATAAAACCTTTTTCAAAATCGCTGTGAATTTTGCCTGCCGCTTGCGGGGCTTTGGTTCCGTTTTCAATCGTCCACGCCCTTACTTCTTTTTCGCCTGCCGTAAGATAACTTATAAGTCCCAAAAGGCGGTAAGAAGTTTTGACAAGGCGGTTAAGTCCGCTTTCCGACAATCCGAGATCGGATAAAAACATTTCTTGTTCTTCTTTATCGAGCATGGATAATTCTTCTTCGGTTTTAGCACAGATTACCATATATTCCGCATTTTCCGATTTAGCAAAGTCGACAACTTTTTTTACGAGTGGGAGAGAGTTTTCGTCTTTCCCCATATCCTTTTCGCTTATGTTTGCGGTATAAATAACGGGCTTTGCGGTAAGTAAGAAAAGGTCACGCAATAATTCCGCTTCTTCATCGGATACACCAAGCGTTCTTGCAGGCTTAAAAGCCGAAAGGTGGTCGAATAATCTTTGGTAAAAATCCGCTTCTATCTTGTATTTTTTTTCTCCCGTCTTTACCATCGAAATTGATTTATCAAGACGTTTTTTTACCGATTCGATGTCGGAAAAAATAAGTTCCAAGTTTATGGTTTCGATATCACGCAATGGGTTTACACTGCCGTCGACGTGAATGATATTGCTGTCTTCAAAACAACGAACAACGTGAATGATAGCATCGACTTCACGGATGTGTGACAGAAATTTATTACCGAGACCTTCTCCCTTTGAGGCTCCTTTTACCAAACCTG
>JAZRVM010000013.1:0-5926 GCA_045599205.1 Christensenellaceae bacterium
CATTTTTTATTAACAAAAATCTCCTTTTTTTTTCTTATCTTTTTATGTTTATTAACATTTTAACCTTATATTACTATTATTACTATTTTTAAAAGATAATAATAAAAAAACATAACAATATTCAAAAATTTGTTAAATAAAATTATTCAAAAAATTCTATACAATAAAAAACTTGATTTTTTATTATATATATTATATAATAAAGATAGGTTATTTTTAGGAGAAAAATATGAAACTTATTTGTGATGGTTTAGATTTATCCGACGCAGTTTTAAAAGTAAGTAAAGCATTAAGTACGAAATCCGCTAATCCGGTTTTGGAAGGTATTAAAATTACAGCAAGCGGTGATACTCTTACTCTACTTGCAACAGATATGGAAATTACTATTCAAAAAACTATTAAAGCAGACGTTTTTATGGAAGGAGAAACTGTCGTAGTAGGTAAATATTTTGTGGAATTTGCAAAAAAACTCGAAAACGAACAGGTTGAACTTTCTCGTCTTGATGACGGAAAATTAGAAATAAAATATTCTGATTCGTTAAGTGAACTTTCGACTTATCCTATTAATTCTTATCCTAAAATAGACGGTGAAGTTTGCGGAGATTGTTTTGTTATAAAACAAAAAGATTTAAAAGAAATTATCGAAAAAACAATTTTTGCTTGTTCTATTGATGACAGTAGGCCTATACTTAAAGGCTGTTTATTTGAAATAGAAAATAATTTTTTAACGGTTGTTGCTTTGGACGGATTCAGAATGTCGGTTATTAAAAAAGACGTTTTGGCAACAAATAATTTTAAGGTAATAATTTCCGCAAGGTCGCTTGGAGAAATTTCGAGAATTTTAGAAAATGACGACGAAGATATTAAAGTATTTTTCAATAAAAATTTATTATCAATAGAATCTAATAATACGGCACTTATTTCAAGACTTATCGAAGGTGAATTTGTTAAATACAATCATATTTTACCAACGAACTTCGAAAACGTCGTTACAGTCGGAAAAGATGCACTTTATAAGAGTATTGAAAGGGCGTCTATCGTTGCTAAAAACGATAAATATAATATTGTTAAATTCGATATTAAAGAAAATATTATGACTGTTTCGGCTAAATCCGAAGTCGGTAACGTAAACGAAAACGTTAATATTAACTTAAAAGGAAAAGATATGTCAATTGCTTTTAACGGTAAATATTTATCCGACTTTTTAAGAATAACGGAAGATGAAGCAATAACTCTTAACTTAAATTCGCCGATTGATCCTTGTATTATTAAATCAAATAATAACGACGAATTTTTATATTTGATTCTTCCTGTCAGAATTAACGCATAATTATATTATTTTATTTGACAAATTATATAAAAATCTATAAAATAAAAATGATTTTATTAAACTAATTTTAGGAGAAGATATATGAAGCAAACTTATCAGCCAAAGAAAAGACAAAGAAGTAAAGTACACGGTTTTAGAGAAAGAATGAAAAGCCGTTCAGGTAAAAACGTATTAAAAAGACGTCGTAATAAAGGTCGTCATAAGCTTTCTGCTTAATGATATATAGGCAAAAATTTGGATTTAAGATTAAAAAAAGAAAAAGAATTTGATTTTGTTTTTAAAAACGGAAACAGATTATTCTCCCGATCTTTAACTATGGTTTATGCTGAAAAAAATCAAACGAAAGTTGGTTTTGCAGTAAGCAAAAAACACGGTTCTGCCGTTAAAAGAAACAGAGTTAAAAGGTTACTTCGGGAATCTTTTAGAAGTTTTACTCCCCAAAACGGACAAAACTTCTTTTTTGTTTTTATTCCGAAAGTAAAAGAAAATTATTCGCTTACAGAATACAAAGAAGAAATGAAATTTTTACTCTGTAAGTGTGGATTTATCAAAACCGATTTATTATGTTAAAATTTTTTAGTATAAAAATTATTAAATTTTATCAAAAGTATCTTTCGAAAGGTACTTGTATGTTTAATCCGACTTGTTCTCAATATATGATTGAAGCAATCTTAAAACACGGGTTTTTTTACGGAACCTTTTTGGGAATAATAAGGATTTTTCGTTGCGTTCCTTGGAGTAAAGGCGGTTTTGATAAGGTTCCGGATAAAAAAAGCGTTATAAAGTGGGTATATTAAAATGAACGTTAATATTGTATCTTTTATTGAACCGACACTTAGCGGACTCAGTAATATAGTTGACTGGCTTGTCAGTATTTCTTCGGTTCCCGTTGGTGTTATTTTATTTACGATTATTCTTAAACTTATTACTTTTGTTTTTGATTTTTGGTCGAGAAAAACCATGCGTAAAAATTCCCTTAAAATGGAAGAAATGCGTCCAGAACTCGAAAGATTACAAAAACAATACGCTAACGATAAAGTTTTATATAATCAAAAAATGCAGGCGTTATACAAGAAAAATAATTATTCTGCGTTAAGTGCTTGTCTTCCTACCATTATTACTTTGGTTATTTTTATCGTTGCTTTCGGTGGGTTAACAGGATATTCAAACTACAAAAAGAGTTCGTATTATTACGAAATGTCAAAGGCATATAATCAGGTTATTTACGACGGTATTACTCCTGACGGAACTCTCGTTAAAAAAGAAAACGACGGTAGTTTAACTATCGATTATGAAACTATTTATAATAATTATCTTAAAGATGCAAACGTTAATCAAGAAGTATCAAACGGCAATTTAAGATTTTTAAAAGGCGAACTCGAAGTAGCAGGTCAGCCAAACAAAACTTTGTATTTCAACGTTTATTCGGTTAACGGGTACGTTAAATATAACGTTATTTATACAAAAGCATCTTCAAGCGACGAAGTTACTTTCGGTTCAAGAAGTTTTATTACCGAAGAAGAATTTTTGAAATCTTCAACGGTATTTAGCGGTCAAGAAGGATTAAATCACGTTGATAGCGACGAAACAGCAATGATATTTTTAAGGGCAAAAAGCCAAGCGGCGTCTGCCGAAACATATCAGTCGTTAAAAGACGAAATGCAGTTTTTGTGGATTAAAAACGTTTGGGTTGCCGACAGTGCTTTTGCTCACCCGATTGAAGAAACGAACGGCTCGCTTACGTATTCGAGCTGTAACACTTGTGCGTCATGCGGGGACCAAACGAAAGCCGTTGACGAAAACGGGTATAATGAGCTTGTTAAGAATTTGGAAAACGAAAAATCTCAACCAAACGGATATTTCATTTTGGCTGTGCTTACCGCAGGCGTTTCACTTGCACTTCAACTGATTTCTCAAAAATCGCAAAAAGCACAAATGGAACTTCAAACGGTTAACGGGCAGGGCGCACAAACCCAAAAGATGATGACGTGGATTTTGCCGATAATGATGTTTATTTTCGCATTTTCAATGACGTCCGTTTTCTCGATTTACATGATAATAAGCTCTGCGCTTTCAATCGTTTCAACTATCGGAATAAACGCCATTGTTGATAAGCAGTACAGAAAAGAAAATTCGAAAAAAGACAACAAAGTTCGTGGAAGAATTTATATTCCTGACGAAACGCTTAAAAAAGCACCGGAGAAAAAAGATAAAAACGACGACTTAAAGGGCGATTTCCTATCGGGAAAAGTAAAATTTTCCGACGTTAATAAAAAGAAAAAATAATAAATATTAAAATGTTTATTTAGGAGAAAAATATGGAATTTGAAGGCAAAACTGTCGAAGAAGCCATCGCTTTGGGGCTTAAAGAAATGAATTTGACAGAAGAAAATGCTACCGTTAAAATTATCGAAGAACCGCAAAAAGGTTTATTCGGTAAAACCAAAGGTAAAGCGGTCGTAAGCATTGAAGAAAAAAATCATAAGGAAAAAAAGGAAAACAACGAAACCCTTGATCTTTTTAAGACGTCGGAATTTGTTGAAAAAGTTTTTGAGTTTATGGGCATCAGCGCAAAGGCGTCTGTTGATACTGAAAAAGCCGAACCGACAATCAACGTGGTTGCCGAAAAATCTTCCGAAATTATCGGTTACCGTGGAGAAGTTTTGGACAGTATTCAAACGCTTGCAAGCGCATTTGCGAATATCGGCAAAGAAGATTATAAAAAAGTTACCGTCGATTGCGAGAATTACAGAAACAGACGTGAAGAAACACTTGTTTCTCTTGCTCACAAGTTGGAAGCCAAAGCAACCGAGTTAAGACGTAAAGTTATGCTTGAAGCGATGAATCCTTTTGAGAGAAGGATTATTCATACAGCTCTTTCGGGAAGTCAAACCGTAACGACAAAAAGCGAAGGTAAAGAACCGAACAGATACGTCATTATCGTTCCTAACGATTTAGACGAATTTTCAACGCCTTATAATGCCGGTAGAAACAACAATAAAGGACACGACAGAAAAGGTCGTAACGAACTAAAAAAATACGGCGACAGAAAAGGAAACGGCTTCGGCTCTAAAAAGAAAGACCGTTTAAGCGGATTTGCCGAAGAAATGAAAAGAAAGGCGAACAAGAGTTTCGGCTTTGGAACCTATCTCGGGAACAGCCTCAAGGGCGACGAAGAAAAATTTTAATTAAAAATAAAAGAACGCACACAGTTTTGTGTGCGTTTTTCGTTATTTTTTATAAGGAATACCTTGGTGGTAGGTATCGTATTTATCTATTCTTTCTTTTAATATTTTTATCGCTTCCGACGAAGAAGAAACGCCGAACACTTTGTCGTCGGTAATGTCTTCGTATCTTACCCTTTCATCAAGTCTTGTGTCGGCAAGTTTTTCGCTCCATCCGCCAACGCCGACAAACGCCAAAACAAGCCTTTTCAGGGTCCAGGCAAATGCCATTTCGGAAAGCGTTCCCGCACCCCCGCCTATGGCAATTACGGCGTTAGAGTTGGCAACAATGGCGTTGCGCATTATGTCAAGACCGGTTGGAATTGCTATGTCCGTGTAATCGTTTGTATTATGTGCGTCAAACGACGGAACGATTGCAATCGTGTCCCCTTCACGATACTTTTCCGAAGCGTGTGCGCCCATAAAAGCAGCTTCCATAACACCGCCGTTTCCACCCGATTGAACACGGAAACCTGCGTCAACAAGTGCTTTTCCCATATCGAAGGCAAATTTGAATTTTTTACTGTCTTTTTCTATTACGGCGTCGCCGATTATCGAAACGATTTTTCTTCTCATAATTATTCCTTTATTATATTATTATACATTATAAATATAAATTATTCAACCGAAAACGATATAAAATCCTATGCATTTTTCCTTAACGTGGCGTTAAAGTCCTATAACTAACAAGAAAACAAAAAACACCCACACAAAAAATGTGTAGGTGTTTTATGGTGCAACCGGAGGGACTCGAACCCCTAACCTTTGGTTCCGTAGACCAACGCTCTATCCAATTGAGCTACGGATGCGTAATAAACAATAAAATTAAGTTTTGAAAGTAATTGTTTCCACCAAGAAAGTGTTGGATGGAGCGTAGCTCTGTGACTTTGCGAAGCAAAGGAATACGAACGACGGGCAAATCAAAAATTGCTTACAGTTTCCAATTGAGCTACGGATGCGTAATAAACAATAAAATTAAGTTTTGAAAGTAATTGTTTCCACCAAGTAAGTGTTGTGAAAGCAACAAAACAATCAGTTTGTTTTTAGCTTACTTATTGTATAATAATTTTGATTGTTTGTCAAACAAAAAAGAAAACACTTTTTATTTATTTTTGGTTTTTAAAAAATCGACAATCCTTTCTGCGATTATTTCGTGTCCTTTTTCGTTTGGATGAAGTCCATCAATAAAATATTCCGAATTTTCTTCCGTTTTCGGCTCGTCAAAAACCGAATAAAGGTCAATATATCTTATACCACGTCTATCTAAAATACGCCTTAACGCATTAACAAAGTCGATTAAAACGCCTTTATTGTAACCGGCGTATTGAGGTTTAGTGTTTTGATTAAATCTTTTAAGCGGAAGTAAAAAAAT
>JAZRVM010000014.1:0-37319 GCA_045599205.1 Christensenellaceae bacterium
ATTAACAAAGTCGATTAAAACGCCTTTATTGTAACCGGCGTATTGAGGTTTAGTGTTTTGATTAAATCTTTTAAGCGGAAGTAAAAAAATTATTTTATCTTTGTCGAATTTTTTTAAGGCTTTATCGATTAAAGAGTTTACCGCACCGCAAAAAGTAAATTCGTCGGTATCGTTATCGTTGCCGATTTCTGCGTCGCCATGACCGTAATCGTTAGTTCCGCCGAATACGAAAAGGTAGTCCGCATCGAAGAAAATTCTTTCAAAACGCAGGTTAAAATCCAAGTCGTGAGTGTGAACGGAAAAGTTTTTACGTCTTGCGATACGTGTGCCGGAAAGCCCGCAATTTATCGTTTGAACACCCAAAATTTGACCGACCTGGCTAACGTAATTTTTATCTTCGCTCGTTGCACGAGCGCCTTGCGTGATGCTGTCGCCCAAAAATAAAAATTTCATATTATTCTAAAACCGCCTTAATTCTTCTTATACCGCTTGAAGAACTTTCTTCTTTAACAATTTTGAATTTACCGAGTTCCGACGTGTTTTTAACGTGAGGTCCTCCGCAAATTTGTCTATCAACGTTGCCGATTGTGTAAACCGAAACGATTTGGTCGTCGCTTTCTGCCTTAAATACGCCGTAAGCGTTTGTTTCAACAGCGGTTTTATAAGGTATTTCTTCACGGACGACGTCGATTTTATCTTGAATAACCTTGTTTACGAAATTTTCGAGAGTTTTTAATTCTTCGTCGGTCATCTTGTGATCGCAATTAAAATCAAAACGCATTCTTTCTTCGGTGATGTTTGAACCCTTTTGTTCGGTTTCCGTTCCAAACATTTGACGAAGTCCGGCAAGCATAATATGAGTTGCGGTATGATACTTGGTCGTCGTTTCGTTTCTTTCCGTAAGACCGCCTTTTGCCGTACCTGCTTGCGCTTTTGACAATTCTTGGTGTGCCTTAAACGCTTCGTTAAATCCCTTTTCGTCAACGGTAAAGCCTCTTTCTTCGGCAAGTTCTTTTGTAAGTTCAAGCGGGAACCCGAAAGTATCGTAAAGTCTAAACGCAGCCTTTCCGCCGATAGCCGTTTCCTTTACGTAAGAAGGGTCTTTTTCGGACATAAAGGCATTTTTTCTTTCGATACCGATAATGCACTTGTCAAATTCCTTCATCCCCGAACTTAACGCCGATTCGAATTTCTTTATTTCCTTGGTAATTTCTTCTAATACATATTCTTCTTTTTCTATTAAAAGCGGATACGCTTCGTCGTAAACTTTTTCGATAAACACTTTTGCAACCCCGCACATTTCGGTTGCTTCGATATTTAAGTTTTTACAATATCTTATTGCACGGCGAAGAAGTCTTCTCAAAATGTATCCTGCACCCGTGTTTGAAGGAACGATTCCGTTTTTATCCCCGATAAGCATAACTGCCGTTCTCGTGTGGTCTGCAACGATACGCATTGCCTTTCTTGCGTCTTCGTCGTTATCGTAAGACTTGCCCGAAACCTGTTCAAGATAGTTGATTGCACCCAAAAACAAATCGGTCTTATATCCGTCGTCAAGTCCGTTTAAGAAAAGTAAAAGTCTGTCAAGACCAAACCCCGTGTCAACGTTTTTGCTTTTAAGTTCGGTATACTTTCCGCCTTCGAGTTTCTCGTATTGCATATACACGTCGTTTCCAACCTCGACGTAACGGTTAGAAGTTAAGAAGTCCGAAGAGTCTTTTCCGTCTTCTCTTGGATAAAACCACTCGTTGTCAGGTCCGCAAGGCGTACCAACCGTTCCTTCTAATTCCCACCAGTTATTTGATTTATCGAGATAGAAAATGTTTTCGTTTTTAATGCCGAGTTCACGAAGATAGTTTGCCGTTTCGTCATCACGTGGAACGGAGTCGTTACCTTCGAAAACCGTTGAGCAAATTTTGTTTTTGTCAAATCCGAAAACGGTTGTAAGAAGGTCAAAGGTCCACTTTGTTTTTTCCTTTTTAAAGTAATCGCCAAGCGACCAGTTGCCCATCATTTCAAAGAAAGTGAAGTGCGTTGCGTCGCCAACCGAGTCGATATCGACCGTTCTTACGCAACCTTGAACGTTGCAAAGTCTTGTCCCTTTCGGGTGAGGTTTTCCGAGAAGATAAGGCATAAGCGGTTGCATACCCGCAACGTTAAACATTACGCCCGTCGTTCCGTCGCCGATTAAAGAAACGGCACCGATATTGACGTGTCTCCTTTCTTCGTAAAACTTAATCCATTTTTCTCTTAATTCTTTTGAAGTAATCATTTTTTTACCTATAAAATTTAATCTAAACTTTCAATATAAAAACTAACCGGTCTAAACCCGTCGTTACACGAAATCATTGCCGACTTTTTGTTTTTCATCCAACCGTCGTAAAAATCTTCTGCCCCCGATGAAAGGGCAAAAACGAAAGGATAAAGCGACTGCCATGCGGAAGAACAAAACCCGTCGGGCAGTTCTGCGTCTTTTGATATAAAAATTTGACCTTCCGTCATGTTGCAAGCATGCAAAATCGGATTTTCGTATTTTTCCATCAAGTCTTTATAACAAGCCGTTTTCATTACGGTAATTTTAACGTCTTTCATTGTTTTTTCGTTACCTTTGCCCCGTCTTTCGTTATTTGAACGTTAAAGCCGTTTACGTTTATTTGGTTACGAACCGAGTCTGCCGTTTGATAGTCTTTTTCTTGTCTTGCCTTTTGCATTTTTTCTACGAGTTCGAAAATTTCTGTCGGAATTTCGGCGGTATCGTCTTCACTCTTTACAAATTCTTTTGCGTCTTCCCTAAACAGTCCAAGTAAGCCGTAAGTCGTTTTTATTTGATTGAGCGACGCTCCGGCACTTTCGTCTTTTGAGAGAATTTTTGATTTTATTTGTTTAAAGTAGCCGTAAAGATTACTGATTGCAAGGGCGGTATTAAAATCGTCGTCCATAGCCTTATTGAATTCTTCGTCGATTGTTTTATCTTCGCCTTGAATTTTTATTCCGTTTTCTTCGGCAAGAAGGAAGACTTTATAAAAATCTTTCATGTGGGCTTGTGCTTCGGGGAAAAGTTTGTCGGTAACGTTAATGTCGCCACGGTAATTCGTTTGAAGAAGCGCAAGCTTAATTGTTTCTGCCGAATATTTATCGAGAAGGTCTTTTAGAAGCAAACTGTTTCCTAAGGACTTACTCATTTTTTGACCGTTCACTTTGATTAAACCGTTGTGAATCCAGTATCTTACGAACTGTTTTCCCGTCAACGATTCGGATTGTGCAATTTCGTTTTCGTGGTGCGGAAAGATAAGGTCTCTCCCGCCACCGTGGATATCAATGCAGTCGCCAAAGGCTTTTTTGTTCATGGCCGAACACTCGATATGCCAGCCCGGTCTTCCTTTACTCCACGGAGAATCCCAACTCGGTTCGCCTTCTTTTGCAGATTTCCAAAGCGCAAAGTCAAGCGGGCTTTTTTTCATTTCGTCGTTTTCGATTCTAACGCCGTTCATGGCGTCTTCTAAATTTCTGTGCGACAACTTTCCGTACTGCGGAAAACTTTCAACCGAAAAATAGACGTCGCCGTTTTCGGTTGCGTAGGCATGACCTTTTTCGATTAAGGTTTTAACGAACCTTATAATATCTCCGATTGTTTGCGTGGCTTTAAGCCAAATCGTCGGTTCGTCAACTTTGAGCCTTGCCATTTGTTTGTCGATTTTTTTAATCATTTCCTTGGCATAAACGTCGGCAGGAATACCCGTTTCGTTGGATTTTTTTATTATTTTATCGTCAACGTCGGTATAGTTTCTCGCATAAGTTACGTCATAACCCTTTTTTTCAAGATATTTCCTGATTATGTCGTATATGAGTGCTTGGTAAGCGTGTCCGATATGCGCTTCGCCCGAAACGGTGATTCCGCAAGCGTACATTTTAACCTTACCTTCTTCCATAGGGACGAATTCTTGTTTTGTGCCGGATAACGTATTGTATATTTTCATATTATTCCTTATTATTTGATTTCAGTTTTTGAATTTGCTCTTCGAGTTCAAACACTTTTTCACGGAGTTTGCACACTTCTTCTTGAAGCGGGTCGGTCTTTTCTTGTTCGAGGTCGGTAAGTTTTTGACCGTTGATTTTCGTAACTTTTCCGGGAACGCCGACGACGGTTGCATAAGCCGGCACTTCTTTAAGAACGACAGCGCCCGCACCGATTTTTGCATATTCGCCAACGGTGAAACCGCCCAAGATTTTTGCACCCGCAGAGAGCATTGCTCCCTTTTTGATGGTAGGGTGGCGTTTGCCTTTTTCTTTACCCGTTCCGCCAAGCGTTACGCCCTGGTAAATAACGACGCCTTCTTCGACTTCCGCCGTTTCACCGATAACGACGCCTTCACCGTGGTCGATAAATACTCCGCCTGCGATTTTTGCGGCAGGGTGAATCTCTATTCCCGTTAAAAACTTTGCAAACTGGCTTGTGATTCTTGCCAAAAGCTTTAAGTGGATTCTATACAAAAAATTTGCCCATCTGTGCCACGAAAGAGCGTGAACACCCGAATAGGTTAAAAAGATTTCGAACTTTGTTCTTGCAGCGGGGTCGTTTTTCTTCGCTGCGTTTATGTCTTTTCTGAGATTTTTTAACACCGATAATTTTCCTTAAAATTTATTCACTTAATAATAACATTTATAAACCGATTTTGCAAGTATATATTATTGCATAATATATAATCTATATTTTATTTTACTATCTAACCCGTTTTTTTGCAACCAAATTAAATTGTTTTTGTTTATTAAAAAGAAAAAAGAGTAAAAAAAGATAAAAAGGGCTTAAATTATTGATTTTTATTTCAAACAAGATTATAATAATTAAGTAATAAAAATCTTTGGAGAAAGACATGTTAGACCTTAAAAGAATTATTAACGAAAAAGAAAAAGTAACAGAACTTCTTAATAGAAAAGGCTATAAGGCGGACTTTGATACCATTATTGCCCTTGACGAAGAAAGAAGGAAAGCCATTGCCGAAGTGGAAAAATATAAGGCTGAAAGAAACAAAGTTTCGGCTCAAATCCCTGCCCTTAAAAAAGAAGGCAAGCCCGTTGATGCGATTTTTGTGGATATGAGAGTTTTGGGAGATAAAATCTCGGAATGCGACGCAAAAGCAAACGAACTCGACCAAAAAGTTTTTGACCTTTTGGCTTCGATTCCGAATATTCCCGACGAAGACCTTTTGGGAGGAGAAAAGGAAAACAACCAAGTTATTAAGGTTGTCGGAAACAAGCCCGAATTTGATTTTCCGTGCCAAAATCACGTTGACCTTTGCACAAAACTCGGTATAATCGATTATCAAAGGGGAACGAAATTGTCGGGTGGCGGTTTCTGGATTTATCGTGGGGACGGCGCAAAACTCGAATGGGCGCTTCTTAACTACTTTATTTCCGAACATTTAGCCGACGGATACGAATTTATTCTTCCGCCACATCAACTCGGATACAACTGCGGGTTCGGTGCGGGACAATTCCCAAAATTTTCCGACGAAGTTTACTGGCTTGACTGTGATGAAGACAGAAAGAAAAACAGATTTATTCTTCCGACTGCCGAAACGGCTCTCGTTAACATGTATTCCGGCGAAATTTTGGACGAATCAAAACTCCCTATGAAATTCTTTGCTTATACCCCGTGTTACCGTAAAGAAGCAGGGTCTTACCGTGCAGAAGAAAGGGGCATGGTTCGTGGACATCAATTTAATAAGGTCGAAATGGTACAATACGCTCACCCTGACCACTCAAAAGAAGCGTTTGAAGAACTTGTCGAAAAAGCCGCAAGACTCGTTGAAAAGTTGGGGCTTCATTTTAGAGTAAGTAAACTTGCCGCAGGCGATTGTTCTGCTTCTATGGCAAGAACGTACGATATCGAAGTTTGGATTCCGTCAATGGGGATATATAAGGAAGTAAGTTCTGTTTCCAACGCAAACGATTATCAGGCAAGAAGAAACAATACGAAATTCCGTGATAGCAAGACTGGCAAAACTGCATACGTTCACACGCTTAACGGTTCCGGCTTGGCAACGTCAAGGATTTTCCCTGCTATTATCGAACAGTACCAAAATGCTGACGGTTCCATTACAGTTCCGCCTGTTCTTCGTCCGTTTATGGGTGGACAGGAAGTTATTAAACTTAAATAACAAATAGATTTTACAAAAGAAAAACGGTCTAAAAAATTTAGGCCGTTTGTTTTTTGTCTAATTTGGTAGTGTTTTGCTTTGACGTCTTACGTTATTTTGTGTATTTTCCGTAAAACGTTTCAAAAGTTCTTACCGCAAGCGGATACTTGTCCGTCGGGTGAATCGTGTTGTGTTCCGATATGTCCGCCGTTTCGATTACGACACAGTTGTCAACATATTTCGGTGCTTCTCTTTGTGCTTTTTGAACCTTCTTCCAGTTATCGGTTATAACCTTTAATTCGGGGTGTACGAAATCGTGAAGAACGTAAACGACAAACTCAAGCGACTCGTCTTTTAAGTCCTTTCTCCATTGTTTTGCAAGATCAACGAGCAGGTTGCCGTAGATGTCTGCAGAAGCGTCGTTCGTGTTTGAACAACCCTGATACCAGTAAATTTTACTTACGGTATAAGGGCAAATCGGCTTAAACTGATATTCGTAACACGTTCCCGGAAGGTTCCAGTTATAATACAATTTTTCCATATTTTCAATCAAATCTCTCTCGTGAATAACACGTAATCCGTCTTTAAGTGTGTTTGCTCTCGGAAGCCACGTTTGAATAATCGACGCTCCTTGATAACAACAAAGAACGCCGACCGCACAGCCGAATTTTTCGTTAAGCATTTCGGCGTAATAATACCCAAGAGACGTCCAACTCAAAATGTTATCTTCGTCGCATTTAACCCAGCCCATATCGCTGTCGACATTCGGGTTTTCTTCCAAACGTTTTGTAAGATAAAGACGAAGCATGTCGTTTTTCTTGCCACGTCTTATGTTTGGCATATTTTCCGTTTCGCGAAGGCACCATTGCATATTGCTTTGACCGGCAACGAACAAAACCTCTCCGACCATAACGTCGTTTATAACGGTTTTTTTGCCGTTAAGGATGGCTTCAAGCGTATAAGGTCCGCCGTATTTGTGTTCGTCGATAAACGTTTCAAAAAACCCGTTTTCCGATTTTACGTTATATGTTTTTCCATCAAACGTAATCGTGCCTTCACCGTCTCCGGTTCCGAAAACTCTTATTTTCTTACCTGCTTGAAAAACAGCGTTATCACAAAATATCTTTGCTAATTCCATAATTTCTCCTTCTTTTCTCAATTATATCACTTGTTTTTGTTTTTGAAAACTTTTACGTGTCTTTTTCTAAAAAATAATAATCTTTTTTTCCGTCAGAATAAGAAAAATTCATATTTAATTTCTCAATTACTTTTTTTGAGGCAAGATTTTCCTTTAAGTGGCAACATAAAATTTTTCTTGCGTTAAGTGTGTTAAACATATAATCAATCATTTTTTTCGAAACCTCGGTGCAATAACCCTTGTTTTGGTACTTTTTTACAATTCTGAACCCTATTTCCGCTTGACCGTGATAGTCAAAGTTATGAATAACGAAATCGCCTATCATTTTGTCATTTTTTCTTATCGCAAACGAAAATTCTTCCTTTTTGTTTTTCATATCAAGCAAAAACTCATTAAAGTAATTTTCATCAGGATTTTTGCCTTGTAAGTCTTTTTTATAATCGTATCCCCAAAACTCGTTCAGCTTGTCATCAAGGTAGAGTTTCGTATAGACGTGCATGTCGTTTTTGTCAATTTTTGAAAGAGTTAGCCGTTCTGTTTTAATTATAATGTTTTCGTCGATTTTGTCAAAGAGCGTGCCGACGTCTATTATGTTTTTTTGTTTTATCTCTATCGGGTGATATTGAAGTTTTGAAGTCCGTAGTCCCATATCTCCACAGTCTTCTTCTCTGTTGATATGTTTTATTTTTTCGGTTGCAAACTCTTTCACAAACAATTGTGCCATGGTGGGATAAATGCCGACGTATTCTTTTAATCCTTTTTCGACGTGAACGATAAGAGTGTCTTTGACAATTTCCCCGACGGAAATTGCAACGATTTTGTTATCTACCTTAATCATTGCACCGAAATTATTTAATTCCCACATATTGCTTATCAGGTCGAAAACGGCGTCTTGCTCTTGCTTTTGTGTCAACGAATCATATGGGATGTTTGCGTTAAACGTGTCCAAAAAGGTTTTTATTGCAGGCAAATCGCCTTTTTCGATTTTTCTAAATTCATACCGATAAAGTTTTTTGAATTTATTTACGTGATTACGTTGTCCTGACAAATGTTTTCCGGCATAGGACAAAAACGTTTGCTTTTCGTAGATATAATCGCTCCACTCACGTAAGTTATAAATTTTCGTGTTTTGATATATTTGAGTCAAAACCGAAGCAAAATTGTTATCAATACAACAAAATTTTAACGATAATCCCTTTTCTTTACAATATTTTTCAATTTCTTTTAACGCCCCGTCAACGTTCTTACCCACCGGATAATAAAAGGCGTTTTCATAGTCGATGCAACTTTCTTTTAATATAACAGTTTCATCAAAAACAGCGTATTCTATCTTAAAAGAATCTCGCCACATATATTTTACGCCGTATGATATGTCGCAAAACGAAATTTGTGAGTTTTCAATATATTCTTTTATCTTATTAACGTCTTCTTTTAGTTCTATAAAGTTTAGCATGGCACAAAAAAAGGGAGAAAACTCCCCCTTAAATTACTTAAAATTTCTTTTGACAGCTTCAATAATATCCGAAATCCTATCCAAATCGTCTCTCGTATAATAATCTATATATATTCTTCCCTTTCTGTCGTTTCCGATGGCGTTTACTTTTGTTCCGAGTGTTCTTTGCATTTCGGCAACAAGGTCTTTAAGTTCGGCGGAAAGTTCCGTTTTTATTTTTTTCTTTTCCTTTAATTCCGGCGGGTTAAAAAAGTCCTTAACCCTTTTTTCAATATCACGCACGGAGATTCCGTTTTTGATAATTTCGTTTGCCGTTTTTATCTGTTCTTCTTGCGGAAGGGGCAAAAGCGTCCTTGCATGTCCCGCCGAAAGCGTACCTTTGGCAACAAGCTTAACAACTTCTGGCGCCAAGCTCAAAAGCCTAAGCGTGTTTGCGATTGCCGGACGGGACTTGCCGATTCTGTCCGCCAAATCTTCCTGCGTGAGGCCGTAATCGGTCATTAACGCCTTCATGGCTGTTGCCGCTTCAATCGGGTTAAGGTCTTCTCTTTGAAGGTTTTCAATAAGGGAAATTTCCTTTATTTGCCTATCCGTGTAGTTTTTGATGATTACTGGTACTTTTTTAAGTCCTGCGAGTTTACTTGCACGGAATCTTCTTTCGCCGGCAATAATCATAAACCTGTCGTTTTTTGCCTTATTGACGATGATAGGCATGATTACACCGTGCTTACTTATTGAACTTGCCAACTCGTTAAGGGCAGATTCGTCAAAGACCTTTCTCGGCTGATTAGGGTTTGCAAAAATCGACGAAACGTCGATTTCCTTTACGCCTTCGCCTTTTTTTGTGTGAATATCCTCATCAAACAAGGTGCTTTTGCCGTAATCCTCTGCCGTTTCGGAAAAAAGAGCGGAAAGACCTTTCCCTAAACCTTTATTGTTTTTCATTTTTTAATTCCTTATAGTTTTTATCAACTATTTTTGTCTTGAAATAAATTCTTCCGTTAACGTTTCGTATGCCTTTGCTCCTGCGCACTTATTGTCGTGCAAAAGTATAGGTACGCCATGGCTTGGTGCTTCTGCAAGACGGACGTTTCTCGGAATAACCGTATCAAAAACAAGTTTTCCGAAAAACTTTTGAATTTCTTTCGTTACTTGTTTTGAAAGAGTCGAGCGTTTATCGTTCATCGTGAAAACAACGCCTTCGATTTTTAATTTGTTGTTCAAATGCTTGACCACGAGTTTAATGGTGTTCATAAGCTGGCTTAATCCTTCTAAAGCAAAATATTCGCTTTGTATGGGAATAATTGCCGTATTTGAACTTGTTAGGGCGTTTATCGTTAGTAGCCCCAACGACGGCGGACAGTCGATATTTATATAGTCGTAACTCGGCAACGCCTTTTCGAGCGCTTTTCGAAGCACGTGTTCCCTATCTTTCGTGTACACGAGTTCAACTTCCGCTCCCGCCAAATCGATGTTAGAAGGAAGGATGTCAAGACCGTCAACGCAAGTTCTCATAACGGCGTCGCATATCGGGGCGTCGTCAATCATCACGTTATACACGCTTGTTTTTATTTCGCTTTTGGTTATACCGAGTCCCGTCGTGGCGTTCGCTTGCGGGTCAAGGTCGACGATTAAGACTTTATACCCTTTTTGTGCAAGATAGGCAGACATGTTAACACACGTCGTAGTTTTGCCTACCCCGCCTTTTTGATTCGAAAAAGCAACAATTTTTCCCATTACGTCTCCTACAAAAATTACTCGTCTTCTTTTTTGGTGCTTGTGGATTTTGTTCTCGGCTTTTTCGGCTTTTCGGTTCCGTTCGAATGGTTTTCTTCTTTGTTCGTCAAAGTGGTTTCTTTAATAATAATCTGTTTTTTCTCAAACGGATTATCGTTATCTGTTTGATTATTATCCATATAGTCGATTATTTCTTCGACGCTACTTCCCGCCATAAGCATATCTACCTCTTCGGTGAAAATGGTTTCTCTTTCTATTAAGAGTCTTGCCATATTGTCGAGAAGTTTTTTGTTCTCGCCGAGAAGTTTTCTCGCCTTTTCAAGCGACGTCTCTATAATATTTTTTACCTCTTCGTCAATAATACCGGCTGTTTCTTCGCTGTACGTTACGTGTGAAGCCATATCTCTTCCGATAAACACTTCCTTATCCGAAGCATAAGAAATCGGACCGACTTTTTCACTCATACCCCATTCGGTTACCATCATTCTTGCACGTTTCGTGATTGCTTGAATGTCTCCCGATGCGCCTGCCGAAATGTCTTTAATAATAAGTTCTTCGGCAACTCTTCCACCTAACGTCATAACGATATCGTCCAAAAGTTTTGCCTTTGTTAAATGATTGTCGTCGCTATCGGGCCTTGTCATTGTGTAACCTGCAGCCATACCTCTCGGAATAATTGAAACTTCGTGTACAGGGTCGCAATGCGGTAACAATTTAGCCAAGATTGCATGCCCCGATTCGTGATATGCCGTGATACGTTTATCCGTTTCGGTTACAAGTCTGCTCTTCTTTTGCGGACCCATAACGACTTTATTTATACCTTCGTAAAGGTCTTTATTCGTGATCTCTTTTCGGTTGTCCCTTGCGGCGAGTATTGCTGCCTCGTTTAACAGGTTTTCAATGTCCGCACCCGAAAAACCACTCGTCATCCTTGCAACCGTCTTGAAGTTTACGTTCTTTGCAAGCGGTTTGTTTCTTGAATGAACTTTAAGGATTGCTTCTCTACCTCTTACGTCAGGGAGATTTACGTAAATTTGTCTGTCGAATCTACCCGGACGAAGTAATGCGGGATCAAGAATGTCGGCTCTGTTCGTTGCCGCCATAACGATTATTCCGTCGTTTGATTCAAACCCGTCCATTTGAACGAGGAGTTGGTTAAGCGTTTGTTCTCTTTCGTCGTGTCCGCCACCCATACCTGTGCCTCTTTGACGACCTACTGCGTCAATTTCGTCAATAAACACGATACACGGCATACTCTTTTTCGCTGTGTCAAACAAATCTCTTACTCTTGAAGCGCCGACACCGACGAACATTTCAACGAAGTCAGAACCGCTTATCGAAAAGAACGGAACCCCGGCTTCTCCCGCAACGGCTTTTGCAAAGAGCGTCTTACCTGTTCCCGGAGGGCCAACCAAGAGTACGCCCTTTGGTATTCTTGCTCCAAGGTCGGAAAACTTTTTCGGGGATTTTAAGAATTCTACGATTTCCGTAAGTTCTTCCTTTTCTTCTTCGGCACCTGCAACGTCGGTAAAACGAACTTTTAAGTTTTTATTGAGTCTGGCGTTTGTTTTTGCAAAATTCATTGCGCTTTTTGTTCCGCCTTGCGAACTTGAAATCAATATAAAGAAAACAAGTGCAATAACCGCAGCTCCGACGATAGGTAATATCGATGACCAAATCGAACCCGCATTAGGGTCTGTATAAGTGTAATTTACTCCTGCGAGCGAAAGTTTCGACTCGATATCGGCAACGGACGTGTCGGTTCTCGAATAATTCGTGCTAAACGATATTTGCGAGTACCCCGTCGCACCGGAAGTCCTATACACGTTAATCTTAAACGATACCGTGTATCCGTCAAAAGCAACGGATGCAATCGTTGCGTGGTCAAAGTTAGTACCGATTTTTTCTTTGATTTTCGGAACGTCGTCAATGTTTGTCGGAGTTATTTCGTTATTCGCATCTTCGCTTACGATATAAACCGCATTTCTGAAATCAGAATAATCTACTTCTGTACTTCCATAGAGAATTGAACGGAGAGAAAGGACTGCAACAACCGCTAAAATTATCCCAATCACAATCCATAATAGTTTAAAGTTTTTCGTTTTCAAGTTTTTTCTCCTTTATTGTTTTCGTTCGGTTTAAAAAATTGTTTACCGAATAATTATATAATATTATTATTACATAATAGTAAAATTATACTATATAAAAAACAAAAAAACAATAATATTTTCAAAAATTTTAATAATTATTTTCAATGTTTTTGCGCCACAACCATTAAGCGGGCGCAAAGGTTTTTTTGTAAAAATCGCCCGTCTATTAAGAGAGTGCGTTCGATTGCCGACAAAAATTGTCTCAAAACGCAAAAAAAGGCACACAAGAGAGTGCCATAAAAACAGTCAAAAATGTTTCACGTGAAACAAAAAATTTTTAGTTGTTCCACGTGGAACAAAAAATGCGAAAACACGAATAAGGCTTAAAAACTTCGAAAAAACAATTAAAAACGGTGAAAAATCACACAAAAAGCGTTAAAAACGAATGTTTTTAATAATATCCAAAATTCCCTTCGGGTTGGTGATTGCGGAAATAATAACCGAAATTAAGTCGATTTTCGTTAAGACGTTGCAAACTGTCGATTTTTCGATTTCGAGAGAAAGGCTTTGTAAAAACGTAATAGGAATTGCTTTAATAATAAGTATTAAAATTTGAACAATTATAACGCTTTTGATAAGTCCGAGTAATGCGCCAAGAATTTTGTCGGTTGCGCCGAAAACTTTTATTTTATTGATTTTGCTTAAAAATTTGCCTAATAAGAATAAAAGAATCTTAAGCAGTATAAATATTAAGATAAACGAAATGACAAGAGTAATGTAATATCCGAATACCGGAGAAATAACACTTTCGAGTGGTTTTAAGGCTGTTCCCGAATCGATATTCACGATAGACGTAATGATTTTAATTATCCAGTCAGGGATTGACGAATTTGAGCCCGAAAGAACGTCTTGTACGCTTAAAGAGAGTACGTCTTGCCCAAAAATGTTACTTATTATACCCGAAACCTTGTCGGAGAAGAAGGTAATAACGCTAAACTTGCTTTCTAAAGTAAGTGCAACGGCAGAACAAAGCGTTGCCGAAGCAAAAATTGCCATAATGGTCCCAAAAGTACTGATAAAAGATTTTGTGAAACCTTTTATAAGCCCCGTAAGTGTGAAAATGACCAAAATGGCTATGGCAACTATATTGATTATGTTGCTTGTTTCCAAAACTTTTCTCCTTTAAGTGGAATTAATGTATATATTACCATAAAAAGAGGAAAATTACAATAATAAAAGAGAAAATACGGTTAAAAAACGACCGAAAGGCAATATTAAAGAGAAAAAGAAGGTAATTTATGGAAAATAAAGTGTTTTCGTTTAACGTTAAAGATAAATATATTGATGACGAATTGAGTGTTGCGATAAAGAAATTAACAAAAAATGAAATTCCGATTATAGTTTGTGTGGGAAGTGATTTGGTTTTGGGGGACAGTTTAGGACCGCTCGTGGGAACGTTTTTAAGCAAAAAAGGTTTAAAAACATACGTGTACGGTACTTTGAAATGCCCCGTAACGGCAAAAGAAGCGAGATACGTTAAGGACTATATATTAAAAACACATCCCGATAAAAAGGTAATAGTTGTTGATGCCGCAGTAGGGAAAATGGAAGACGTTGGGGTGGTTCGTGTGGCAAATAGAGGGGTAAAACCCGGACTGGGAGTAGAGAAAAACCTTGAAATGATAGGAGATATGAGTATAGTCGGCGTCGTGGCGGAAAAAACCAAAGAAAATTTTAAGCTTTTTAACCTTACGAGATTAAGTTTTGTATATCGTATGGCGGAAAGCATCGCAAAAGCAATACTTATGTCGGTGGGCGACGAAAACGTACAAAAAAACGTAATTTAGTCAATTTTGGCGTGTACGTCGATGTGAAAACGCACCAAAAAACAAAAAAGCACTCGAAATCGAGTGCTTTTTAATTACCTTAAATTATAAATTACTTATTTAAAAGGTTAATCGAAAAATCAAGTCTTCTTATCGTTTCGTCTTTACCG
The DNA here is from genome assembly GCA_045599205.1 of Christensenellaceae bacterium. Taxonomy (GTDB): domain Bacteria; phylum Bacillota; class Clostridia; order Christensenellales; family Borkfalkiaceae; genus UBA1259. The sequence goes on from JAZRVM010000014.1 coordinate 14,552, forward strand.
ATAAGGTCGGCAATTTCCATAACTCCACCCGGCGTTGATTCTTTTCCGGATATCGCAACACGAACACACCAGAAAACCTGACCTGTTTTTAGTCCCATTTCGGCACAGAGTTCCATCATTGCGTCGTGAACGGCGTCAAACGTGAACTCTTTTAGGGATAAAATCTTGTCTTTTGCTTTCGGGAGGACGGATTTTGCGATATTTTCGTCCGTTTTCATCTTTTTATGGGTAAATAATGCGATATCGTAATCTCCAAATTCTTCTAAAAAGTTAATTTTATCGGGAATTTCGCTGAAAATTTGAATTCTTGTCTTCAAAAGCGATGCAATTTTCTTTAAGTCGTATTTTTCGTAGATTTTGCTTTCCTTTAAGAAGCTGTCGGCACAAGCGATAAATTCTTCATCGCTCATAGCTTTAATATATTCACCGGAAAGCCATTTCATTTTTTCTTCGTCGAATATCGAAGGGGATTTACTTATCCCGTCTAACGAAAAATGTTCGACAAGTTCTTGCAAATTCATTTTTTCAACGTTTGATTTAGGACTCCAACCCAAAAGAGCGATATAATTGACTATAGCGTCTTTTACGAAACCCTTTTTAATAAAGTCTTCGTAACTTGCGTCGCCATTACGTTTAGAAAGCTTATGTTGACTGTCTTTCATGATAGGAGGGAGATGAATATAGGTAGGGCGTACCCACCCAAATGCGTCATACATAAGATTATACTTCGGTGTTGATGACAAATATTCGATACCACGTATAACGTGAGTTATACCCATTAAATGGTCGTCGATAACGTTTGCAAAGTTATAAGTCGGCATGCCGTCGCTTTTAAGCAAGATTCCGTCTTCGATGTCTTTATAATCGACGCTGATGTCGCCGTAAACAAGGTCGTGATATGTTCCAACGCCCGATTCCGGTATGTTTTGACGGATAACGTAAGGTTCGCCGGCATCGATTTTTGCTTTAATCTCTTCTTTTGTTAGTTTATAGCAATGCTTATCGTATCTGACGTTTCCCGTTTCGTCACGTAAAGACTCGATACGTTCGGGGGTACAAAAACAGTAATATGCACCACCGAGTTCTACGAGTTTTTCGGCATATTCTTTATATAAGGTCTTTCTTTCGCTTTGGACGTACGGTCCGAAATTGCCCCCAACGTCAGGTCCTTCGTCGTACATAATACCCGAATCACGCATGGTGTCGTAAATAATTTGTACCGAACCTTCAACGTATCTTGCCGTGTCGGTATCTTCGATACGGAGAATAAAATCCCCCCCTTGTTGTTTTGAGTATAAGTAACCGTAAAGAGCGGTACGTAACCCCCCGATATGAAGATATCCTGTCGGGCTTGGGGCAAAACGTGTTCTAACTTTATTCATTATTTATCTCCTTAACTTTATGAATAACGCTGTCGATATTACAAGCGTCTTTTATGTTTTTTAACCTTCCTTCGATGAAATAACTTATAGCGTCGCTCTTTCCGACGATAATGTGGTCTATTAAAGTTACTCCGTGAATATTACATAATATATTGATTTTTGCTGTCGTTTCGTCGTCGCTTACACTTGGCAGAAGATTACCGCTCGGGTGGTTATGTGCCATAATGGCATAAGAAGGTTTATTGATAGCAAAAGCGTTGGCAATTTCCGAAGTATTACCCTCAACGCTTTTACGACTGTTGCTTTCAAACGAAATTTCGGTAATTTTTTGGTAATGAGAATCGAGCAAAAAAAGAACGAATTTTTCGTCGTATAGCCCGTCGAAAATATGAATAATTTCCGATTTGTTGTTTGCAAATGAAAACATAGCTCTTTTCGACATGGGTTTGTTGTTGATTTTTCTAAATATTTTGCCCAAGGTCGCAAGATAAGTCGCCGTCTTTTTGCCTACGCCGTCAACCGTCATAAGTTCTTTCGGTGTTGCGGAAAAAACTTTGGCAAGAGAGCCAAACGTGTGTAAAATTTTATGCGCAAGGGGATTTGTGTCAATTCGTGGCAAAACGTTATATAAAAGAACTTCCAAAAGTTCGTGGTCCGCAGAGCCGATTTCGCCTTGCATAATTTTTTCGGTCATTCTTTTTCTATGACCGAAATGTAGGCTTTCTTTTGTTTCCATAGTGGTATTGTACCATAAATTTTTCAAAAATCAAAATAAAAAAATAATTTTATTGTCAAATATATAAAAAATGTATTATAATATATAAAAAAAATAAGGGAACAATGATGCGTGATTATTTAAAATTTACACAAGACTTATCAAAACTCGTAGCAATTAACAGCGTAAAAGATAAACCGAAAAAAAATATGCCTTTCGGAGAAAACGTTTTTAGAGCCTTCGAAACGTTTATGGGTTTGGCACGGAATATGGGGTTTAAGACGGTAAACTACAATAATTATATCGGTGAAATCGATTACGGCGACGAGGGGGAAGAAGTCGGAATAATCGGACACATTGATATCGTGCCGGCGGGTACGGGCTGGAATACTGACCCGTTTACACTAACAGAAAAGGACGGAAAACTTATAGGAAGGGGCGTTTTAGACGATAAGTCCCCACTACTTATGTGTCTTTATGCGTTAAACGAACTCAAAAGTTGCGTTGATGCAAAAGGGCTTAAAACAAAAAAACGTTTTAGGCTTTTCGTCGGGTGCGATGAAGAAACGGCGTGGGAAGATATCGATTACTTTAAAAGAAACCATAAATTTCCAAAATACGGGTTTTCGCCTGACGGAAATTTCCCCGTTATTTATGCCGAAAAGGGTATGCTTCACGCAACCTTCAGTATTCCAAAACTGAAAAACTTTTACGACGTAAGCGGGGGAACGGTATTTAACGCCGTTTGCGGAAGGTGTACCGTTAAGCCGAAAGGCAAAATAGATTATGAAAAGATAAAAAAACACGGGTTAAACGTTTTAAGTGACGGAACAATCGAAAGTTTGGGGGTATCGTGCCACGGCTCTATGCCCGAAAAAGGCAAGAACGCAATTAAACCGCTTTTTGAATATTTTCTTGACGAGGGTGAAGACGTAAAGAATTTTTTGGACTGCTTGTTTTACGATAAATTTAATCTTTCGAGGTTAAAAAACGAACAAGGGAAACTTACTTTTTCACCTGATATTATTTTCGAGGACGACGACAAAATAAGTGTGTTGTGCGATTGCCGAATTCCCGCACCGATTTCCGTTCAAGAAGTGTTAAAAATATTCGATAGGTTTAATATCACGTATACGTACAAGGTACATCGTGGACCGCTTATGGTAGATAAAAACGACGATTTCGTTCAAACCTTATTAAAATCTTATAACCGAGTAACGGGGGAAAACGTCAAGCCGAAAAGTATGGGTGGCGGGACGTTTGCCTACGTGTTTGAAAAGGGGTGTGCGTTTGGTCCCGAATTTGACGAAGAGGACAGCTGTTGCCACGAGCCCAACGAATATATTGAAATTGAAAAATTAAAAAAGATGTACGAAATATATAAAACCACGATTTTTTCTCTTGCGGGAATTTGATAAATTGTATTGAAAATAAAAAAGCAACGTGGTAAAATAAAGATAATAAAGTGATGATATGTTAAAAAGGAGTAAAAATGAGTAAATACAGCGGAACACAGACGGAAAAGAATTTGCAGACGGCATTTGCCGGAGAATCGCAAGCAAGAAACAAATATACGTATTTTGCTTCGGTTGCAAAAAAAGAAGGGTTTGAACAAATCTCGGCAATTTTCGGTAAAACTGCCGACAACGAAAAAGAACACGCAAAACTTTGGCTTAAAGAACTCGAAGGCATCGGTTCTACAACGGACAACCTAAAATCCGCCGCCGACGGAGAAAATTTCGAGTGGACTGATATGTACGAGGAGTTTGCAAAAACAGCAGAAAAAGAAGGATTCAAGGAGCTGGCGGTAAAATTTCGTTTGGTAGGTCAAATCGAAAAGGCACACGAAGAAAGATACAGAAAGCTTTTGGCGAATATCGAAAATGACGAAGTGTTCAGTAAATCTTCGGTTAAAGTTTGGGAGTGTAGAAACTGCGGACACATAATCGTCGGCGAAAATGCACCGCAAATTTGTCCAACGTGTAATCACCCGCAAAGCTATTTCGAAGTAAGGGAAGAAAATTATTAAAAAACAAAAATAAAGTCAGGCAAAAGGGTATGTGCCTGACTTTTGTTTTGTTGACAATAACGTAAGATTTTATTATAATATAATAAAAAGGAGAACAAAATGAAAAACTTTGTTAAGGAATTTATAATAGATAAGTTCCCCCATTTTTCTTACGTGGTGCATAGACGAAAAACGTATAAAAAAGACAATCCGGTTTTTAAAAACAACTTAAAAAATGCGGAGAAAATTATAAAAGAAAGTAATGCCGAAAATCCGAAGATTGCGTTTATTATTAACTTTTCCGCTGCGTGGACGTCTCTTAAATCCGTACACGACGAAGCACAAAAAATGGGATTAGAAACGGCGATCATTTGTCCTCCGAAAGCAGAAAGGGACGGAACTGACGACGTTTACGATGAGTTGAAAAACGAGTATTCCGACATATATAAAGTTGACGGGAACGGAAAGGGGTTTGACTTGGAAGCATTTGCTCCAAATTACGTTTTTTATACAAGACCGTATAATGATACGTATCCTAAATGCTTACAATCAAAAAACGTTTCAAGGTTTGCAAAAACCTGCTTAATTGAATACGGATACGATATTTCTAACGATAAAAAAATGAAGGACGTTACGTTTAATTGTGATTTTGCGAATTTTTTATCGATGTTTTTTGCAAGCACAAAAAGAGAAATCGATTATGCTAAAAACTTTTACGGAAAGGATGTACTTAAAACCAGATTTATTTACGACGTTGGGTTTCCGAGATTCGATTTAATTAAAAGACGAGAAAACGACACGAATAAAAAGACCGTCTTGTGGACACCGAGATGGACGCTTGATTCTAAAAACAGAAGCACTTCAAGAAGTTCGTTTCTCGTATATGATAAGGAACCGTTTAATTGGGCAAAGAAAAATCCGAATACCGATTTAATTTTCAGACCTCATCCCCGACTTTTTGACAACTATATAGATAGTAAAAAGATTACGGAACAAGAGTATTTGCAGTTATTAAAAGAGATGGAAGAAACACCGAACGTTACTTACGACAAGTCGGGCGATTATTTTGAATCGATAAACAAAACGGATATTTTCGTTTCGGACTACACGGGGCTTTTAATCGAATTTGCGCTAACGGGAAAGCCGGTAATTTATTTTGGGAACTTAAAAGCGATTGACGATAAAAAATTAAGGGAGTATTTTTATTATACGACTTCGTGGGAACAAACCGAAAAATATATCGATGATATAAATAACGGAATCGACCCGAAAAAGGAATACAGAAGCAACTTTGTTAAAGAGTTCTTAAAAGGAAAAGAAAACGCAGGAAAAAGAATTGTTGAAACGATAATTTCAGATTATAATAAAACCAAAGGAAAGTAAAATGAAATTTGATTACGAACTCGTTGGTAAGATAGGTTCGATGGCACTTATCAACAAAGAAAACAATATTTTGGATTATACGCTTATTGCAAGGCTTTCACAGGAATTGAAGCCGGGTTACATTTGGGTTACGAGCGGTGCTGCGGAAACGGGGCGTCTTGACTACATAAAGCGTAACGGCAAAGAACTCGAAGGTGCGGAAGAAGACTTAAAAACCGACTACGCCGCACAAGGTCAGTCCATATTAATGGCAACTTACCGCCAGTACGTCGATAGTAAATATAGCCTTCGTCAAGTTTTGGTAGAGCATCAACACTTTAACGACGAACAAAAAAGGGAGCACTTAAAAGCCCTGCTTCTTCGCTGTAAGGAGCAAAATGCCATCCCTATAATCAACTATAACGACGCAATAAGTACAGAAGAAAGCAGAAAGTTTGAAATTCAGTCGCTTAAGAATAAAAACAAAAAAGTCGTTGAGTGCGTAGATAACGACGAAACGGCTTCGCAAATTGCTTGTCTTGTCAAAGCAAAAACTCTTTTGATTTTGACGAGTGCCGAAGGGATTTATCGGGACAGTACAGACCCCGACACGCTTATTGACGAAATCTCGGGCAAGGACGTTACGGAAGTTTTACAAAACATAAACGAGTGTGAAAATTATTGTAACGGTGCGTCGAGAAAGGGTGCAAACGGTGCAAAAGCCAAGCTCGAATATATTAAAGACGCAGTAATGCTTGGCACGAAAGTTATTATCGCATCCGCCAAATATTCGTTAAAGGACATTTTGTCGGGGAAAGCGAAAGCAACGAGAATCGGTGTAAGATAAAAAAGAAAAACAATAAAAAAGAGAGCGTCGCTCTCTTTTTTTAATCGTTTGTTGAAAGTTTTTCAAAGAAATATTTTAACGTTAAAATATATTTTGAAACCATACTTCCGTTTTCAAAAACGCATCGTACAATCGTATTAAAATCTTCTTGCAAATCAAGTTGTTTACCGGGGATGAATGGCGTTATCGGAGAAACGATGTCAAAATGCTTTTCGCATTTTTCCCCGTTTATTTCTCCAGAAAGAGTAAATCCGTTTTTGTTTAGGACCAAAACTCCGTTACCCACGTCAAAAAACTTGTGTTTGTTTTTGTCGATTAGCCGTATGACGACTTTTTCGCTTAAAGAATAATCGGGCTTGCTTTCGATTTCCTTTACTTGTTCAACATATACGAATTCGGCCCAGTCGGAAGGGTACTTAAAGACGGCGTTTTTGCCACTTAAAAGCCCCATTTTGTCTGCCGTAACAGAATACCCGCAACTTTCACAAAAAAGCATATTTTTGTCGGATTTTACGGTAAATTCTTTATTGCAGTAAGGACATCTATATAAAACGTTATGGAGTCCTTCGACGTTTTGCCATTTTTTTGAAGAATACCCCAGTTTTTCGTTTTCACGGTAGGCGTCGAACGAAAGGGCGGACGTAACGTCCTTTTCGATTTGTTCTACCGAAACGTCTTTTATCGTTTCTTCGTCATAAAGTTTATAAATATCGATAGTTGATTTTCCGTTTCTTATTCCCTTGCCCCATTTGGGTTTTACGAAATACGTGTTTTGCGTTTTTGCGACAAAAACTTTTGTGCCGAGTTTTTTAAGGAACTTAAAAGTGCTTTTCGGGACGTAAGTGTTGGTGCCGTTGTCTGTCATAAGCCCTGCGGGAAATAAAAGTAACGCACCCTTATGCCTAATGACGTTGAACATGCTTTTTATGTCTTGTGTTGACGTCATAAATTGATTTTTATATATTGCGTGAAGGTTTTTCATAAACCCGTAAAGTTTCATCGTGTCGTGATAGGCTTTACTCATAACGAAGGTTAATCGTTTTTTTATATAAGGAATAATATTTGCAAAATCCAAAGAACATTCGTGATTCGCTATAATGACGAAAGGTCCTTTTTCTTTTTTTGCTTCGTTTCTTAAAACCTTGCACTTAAAAAAACTTTTAGAAATTAAACGAGAGCCGAGTTTGAATATCGAATAATGAATTAAAGACGGCTTTTTATACAGCGATTCTTCCATAGTCTCTCCGATAGGATTTTTTTCATTATATCACGAATATTAAGCAAAACACAATAGGCAAATATATCTTTTTTGTCCATAAATGCCTTCCAAAAAATGACAGGTAAAATTTTTAATAAACTGTAAATAATAGTAATAGGAGGGAATTATGAAGAATACGAAAAATGTTAAGACTACGTCAAAAAAGAAAACAACGGCAAAAGCTTGCAAGTAATATGCAAAGCAGGTTTGACGAATTAGGCAGTTATACCGGCGTCGATAGCACCGATAAAAAAGAAAAGCCTGTTCAAGATGCAGACGATTTATAAAGATAAGGCAACCCTTTCGGTTGCCTTATCTTTAATAAAAAAGACAAAAAAGTTGACAAAACAAAAAAAAGATATTAAAATACAAATACTTTAAGTTGGCCATACGGTCGCGGGGACGGAGAGAAACCGTCAATGAGGAAAGTCCGAGCTTTTTAGAAACAGGGTGCCGGAGAAATCCCGGTGAAGGTGACTTTAAGGAAAGTGCAACAGAAAATTACCGCCGTTATGGTAAGGTTGAAAAGGCGTGGCAAGAGCACACCGCCTTCGTGGTAACACGAGGGGCAATGTAAACCCCACCCGAAGCAAGATTGACAACCCGTTTTATTAGGGAGTTTCACCAAAACGGGTTAATAAAATATCGCTGGGGGATATTGGAGACAATATTCGTAGATAAATGACCGTACAACGACAGAACTCGGCTTACAGACCATCTTAAAGCAATATGAAAGGCTTTTGCAAAACAGCAAAAGCCTTTATCTTTTTATTTGTTCATTTTAGGGTTATCGGTTCTTTCAAGTAAATAATCTACCGACACGTTAAAATAGTCGGCAAACTTAATCAACGTTTCGTAATCCGCTTGCCTTATTCCGTTTTCGTATCGGCTGATACTGTTTTGGCTAAGTCCCAAATCAATGGAAAGTTTTACTTGGGAAACATTCTTTTTTTCTCTCAACAATTTTAATCTCATAAACTCTTGACAAGATTATACCAAATCGGTATAATAAAAATATCCCAAATCGGGATAATTATACAAAAAGGAGAAAAATATGTTTTGTAAGAATTGTGGGGCAGAAATAGACGATAAGGCTGTTGTTTGCCCAAAGTGTGGTGTTGCGGTTAAAAGAGAAGAAGAAAAAAGAAATGTCAGTGCGCTTTCTATCGTTGCGTTTTGTATTTCGATTTTGGCAGCCTTTGTGGACTTTTTCTTTTTATTGACGATTACTGGATTTGTTTGTTCGATAATAGGTGTTGTTAGGTGTAAAAAACTAAATCAAAGACTAATCGGACTCGGTATTGCAGGTATTGTAATAAGTGTCGTTAACTTAATTTACCGCATACTTGTTATGACGGTTTTGGTAGCGTTGTTTTAATACGCAAAAAAACGAAAAAACACGCCTTTTGGCGTGTTTTTTATTTTTAAAAAATTACTTTTTAAGATAGACCATTAAGACGGCGACGTCGGCAGGGGAAACCCCCGATATTCTGCCTGCTTGACCTAAACTTTGCGGGCGGATTTTATTAAGTTTTTGCCTTGCTTCAAGGCGAAGTCCCTTAATATCGTTATAGTCGATATCGGGTGGCAAAAGTTTTTCTTCGAGTTTTTTCGTCTTTTCGATTTGGTCCAACCCTTTTTGGAGATAGCCTGCGTATTTACAGTCTAATTCAATGGTATCGAGAACGTCTTTTTCAATACCGTCGTATCCACCGAAAGTATCAATAATTTCCGAAAAAGGGATACCACGGCGTATAAGATCAGCCCCCGTTACGCTTCCGTTCGGAATAGGAAATCCGTATTTAATTAAAAGCGGTTCGGCATCTTTCGGTTTAATATGCCGTTCGGTTTCTGTTAACCCTTTTTCGTACTGGGTTTTTCTTTCTAAATACCGGTTATATCTCGTATCGTTGACAAGACCTGCGTCCCTGCCTTTTTGTGTAAGACGGAAGTCGGGATTGTCTTGACGGAGAACGATACGGTATTCTGCCCTACTCGTCATCATACGGTAAGGTTCGTTGGTGCCTTTGGTTACAAGGTCGTCGATAAGCACCCCTATATAACCGTCGCTACGGGACAAAACGAGCGGTGGTTTTCCACGGAGTTTAAGCGAAGCGTTAATACCGGCGATAAGCCCTTGCGACGCTGCTTCTTCATAACCGCTCGTACCGTTGATTTGACCTGCCGTAAACAGCCCCGAAACCTTTTTAAATTCAAGCGTCGGGTAAAGGTCAAGCGGGTCGATACAGTCGTATTCTATGGCGTAGGCATAACGCATAATTTCACAATGTTCAAGTCCCTTTATCGTGTGGTAAATTTGTTTTTGGACTTCGTGCGGAAGGGAGGTAGATAAACCCTGAACGTAAATTTCGTTGGTGTCTGCACCTTCGGGTTCTAAGAATAATTGATGGCGGTCCTTATCGGCAAAGCGAACGACCTTGTCCTCGATAGAAGGACAATATCTCGGACCGATTCCCTTAATCATACCTGCGTAAAGCGGGGAACGGTGAAGGTTGGCACGGATAATATTGTGTGTTTCTTCGTTAGTGTATGTAAGATAGCACGGGCGTTGTTTTGTCGGTACGCCTTCCGTAAGGTAACTGAACGGGTAAACCTCTTCGCCGTCTTGGATTTCAAGCACGGAAAAATCAATCGTCCTTGCGTCAACACGTGCGGGGGTTCCCGTTTTGAATCTTCTTACGTTAAAACCAAGGTCGATTAAACTGTTCGTAAGTTCGTTTGCAGGAGCAAAGCCGTTAGGTCCCGACGACCTTTTCCATTCACCGGCGATAACGCTTCCGTTAAGATAAACGCCGGTGGCGATAATGACAACCTTACAAGATATTACGCCACCGAACGCAGTTTTGACGCCCGTTACGGCACCGTTTTCGGTTAAAATTTCGGTTGCTTCGCCTTGAAGGATTTTAAGATTCGGCGTATTTTCCAAAGTCCTTTTCATTATTGTATGATAAAGGTTTTTGTCTTCTTGCCCTCTTAAACTCTGTACTGCACCGCCTTTTCCACGGTTGAGCATTCTTATTTGTAAAAGTGCCTTGTCGGCAGAGATGCCCATTTCCCCGCCCAAAGCGTCGATTTCTCTTACAATTTGTCCCTTTGCAGTTCCGCCGATAGAAGGGTTACATGCCATAAAGGCGATAGAATCGAGATTGAGTGTGAGCATAACGGTTTTTATTCCCGTTCTTGCAAGAGCAAGCGAAGCTTCGACGCCGGCATGACCGGCACCGATAACCACTGCATCAAATTGTCCTTCACTATAAGATTGCATAATTTTCCTTTATAAAAATGCCGCTATATCGCGGCACTTTTTATTTTTTAAGTAACATGTTTTTTATGTCGTTAACTTCCGTTGCAAGTTTTTTGTCGATTTTAATCTGGTCGGCGATTTTATCCCTTGCATAGATTACCGTGGCGTGATCACGCCCGCCGAGTTTTTGACCTATCGTTACGAGCGGAATACTCATCATTTCCGTAATCAAATAAATACAAACTTGTCTTGGCTCGACGAATTCTTTGTTTTTCTTTTTGCCGGTAATATCTGCCTTGCTTATGCCGTAAAACTCGCAAACGCCGGAGATTATGTCGTCAACTTTGACTTCTTCGATAACTTCGCTTGCGCTTTCTTTTAAGGCTTCGTTTACAAGGTCTATGGTTATCGGTTGTTCGTGAAGTTTACTTGCAAAAATTACCTTTGTAAGTTTCCCGATAAGCGAACGGATATCCCCGTCGTTCTTTTCGGCAATGTAGCCTAAAACTTTAATATCGACAAGACTCTTCATTTCTTCCGATTTTTTACGGAGAATTGCAACACGGGTTTCAAGGTCGGGGAATTGAACGTCTGCCAAAAGACCGCCTTCAAAACGTGTACGGAGCCTTTCTTCTAACACGTCTATTTCTTTCGGTGGACGGTCGGAAGTTAAAACGATTTGCTTATTTTGCATAATAAGCTCGTTAAAGGTATGGAAAAATTCCGTTTGAACAGCTTGCTTTTTTGCCAAGAACTGAACGTCGTCGATAAGTAAAACGTCAACACCACGATATTTGTTTCTGAAGTCGGCAGGGGAATTTTTACCCCTTGAAATACTTTCGATAAGTTGGTTGGTAAACTGTTCGCAAGTTGCATATAAAACGTTTTTCGACGGCGAATGAAGTTTAATATAGTTTGCGATTGCCATCAAAATATGCGTTTTACCGAGTCCCGTTCCGCCGTAGATAAAGAGCGGGTTATACGAGTCTCCCGGTTTTTCGGCGACTGCTTTTGCCGCAGCGTATAAAAATTCGTTTGACGCTCCGACAACGAAGGATTCAAAGGTGAATTGTTTGTTTACGGGCGAACCTTGTTCGAGAACGGGTAAAATTTCTTCTTCACCGTATTTTGCCAAATATTCCTCACGGCTGTTTGCGATATAGATAACAAAATCGTTGATGTCGGTACTGCTTTTTGAAAGAGCGTCGCAAATGGTATCACGCATTTTGGATTCGATAGTTTCGGCAAAGATTTTAGCTTGTGTAATAAGCACAATTTTTTTCCCGACAATATCGACCGGAACGATTTTTGTAACGTAAGTCGTATAAGCGATAGAGCTTACCGTTTTTTCGAGTTCCGGAAGTATTGTTTTCCATAAAATCTCATAGCTTTCCATTGTATCTTTTCCTCACATCAGTTGATTTTGGTTTAGAATTCTTGTATAATATATATAGGTAAATATTTCAGTGAAAAATAAAGCCGAAATTTTCGGCAGGATTTTCATTATACTATATAAAGCAAAAAAAATAAAGCAACTTTAACAAATTTTTAAAATTATTTTTAAAACCATGTTTATTAAAAATTTGACGTTACACAATTTCCGTAATTATAATGAAGAGATTTTTGACTTTTTAGACGGAATAAATATTTTGACAGGAGCAAACGCTCAAGGCAAGACGAACGCCGCCGAAGCCATATTTTTTTTATGCACGGGATATTCTCCACGTGCAAATAAAGACGCTCTCGTCGTTAAAAACGGCGAAGAAACGGGAGATATCGAAGGCGTTGCCGATTCCCTGTACGGCGACGTTAAGGTAAAAATCAAATTTTCAAAGACGGACAAAAAAAGTATTTTCATAAACGGGATAGAAGTAAATAAAATAGGCGAACTTATGGGCAACATTTACTCGGTGTTTTTTAATCCCCAAGAATTAAAACTCGTTCAGGAAAGCCCCGAGGACAGGCGAAGATTTTTGAACATCTCTCTTTGTCAGCAGTCGAAGAATTATTTTTACGCACTTTCAAGATACAATAAGATTTTATCGCAGAGAAACAATCTTTTAAAAGAACCCGATAAAAGCATCGTAACGGACACTCTCCCTATTTGGGACAGTCAACTTGCAAAGCAGGCAGGGAAAATAATAAAGGCAAGGAACGACTTTTTAAGCAATATTTCCCCTATAGCCGAAGAAAAACACGCTTTTCTTACCGACGGAAAGGAAGAACTTAAATTAAAGACGGAAAGCGGTTATTTTGGCAATGAAGACGAAATTGCCGAAAAGGTGTACATAGACTTAAAAGGCGCAATCGAAAAAGATATGCGTTTGGGGTTTACGACAATCGGCCCGCATAGGGACGACATAAAGTTTTCCCTTAACGGCGAAGACGTAAGAATCTTCGGCTCTCAAGGTCAGCAACGTACGGTTGCCCTTTCGGTTAAACTTGCCGAAACCGAGTGTTTTAATAAAAGGTTCGGCGAGTACCCGATTTTGATTTTAGACGACGTCTTGTCCGAACTCGACAAAAAACGTCAGAAAAAACTTGTAGAGAGCGTTTCGCATCTTCAAACGATTTTTACCGCAACGGCTTTTGACAGGTCGGTGTTTAAGGGCCAGCAAGTAAATAAAATCGTAATCGAAAAAGGAAGAATAAAAAAAGCAAAATGACAATAACGGTAAAAAAAGAAAAACTCGACGGAGTTTTTGACTTAGATAATCACGACGAATTTTGTAAAACCGTCGGGGCAACGCTTTCGGCGTTTAACGTTATAGGCAACAGGGTAAGGGTTATAACCGACGGCGAAAATTTAGAAAAAAGCCAAAGCTTAATTAAAAAAGTACTGCTTGATTTCCGTGCTTCGGGTACGACGATAGACGTAAAGGATTTTCCGCAAAACTTTCCGCTTTTATCCGTGGTGGCGCTTTTTTCCTGTTCCGATACGACGCTTAAAAATGCGTGCGAATATAAAAACGTAAAAACGCTTATCGACAATATTTGCCTTCTCGGTGGCGACGCAATTTTCGACGGAAAAGACGTAAAAATAAAAGGTCGTGCGGGAGTAAAGGGATATGAAGCGGTATCCGCTGACGATGAAAATATTTTAATTGCGTTTATTCTTTCTTCGCCGTTTATGGACACTTTGCCGAAAATTCATTGCGAAAAGAAAACTTTTAATAAGGTAAAACCGTATCTGACGGGACTAAAACCCTGTGGGCTACAATACGAAACGGAAGAATAAAAAAAAGACACGATGCGGTGTCTTTTTTTATTGTTTATTGTTTTAAGCATTATAGTATTTGTTGTTTAAGCTTTCGAAAAGGTTTTCGTAATAATGTTTCAACCAAATTTTTATCGGTTCTAAAACGAAGAACAAGAACGGAAAGATAAAGATATACGAGCCTTTAACCACGGCGTCTAACAAAACGCATATAAAGAGTGCGTAGGTTCTGATGTTGATGGCTAAAATATTGGTTTTGCGAATATGTTTTGACCCTTTTTGGGTATATTCTTTAGAAAGTTCTTCCGGTGGCGTTCCGCCGTTATTACGAATCGAAGCTAAAAGTTTTTGTAATTTCGGAAATTCTTTTTCTTCTTGCAAGGTGTAAGTGTAATAACTTTTTAAGCGAATTTTATCCAAAAAACTTTTTGCGTTTTTATATTCCGTTAAAACGTTTTTAGAGTAAGATAATTCGTTTCCCTTTTTGTTTTGCGAAAGGAACATAAATGTGTTTTTCATATAATCGACAACTCTTGCTTCGACGCTATATAAAATTGCGGAAACAACGGCAAAAATTATGCCGAAGTGTCTCCAAGTTACGCCGTTCGTAAAAGGAATAACGTCAGAATATAAGTGGGCGCAAACTCCCAAATATATTGCTCCGTAAACAATCCCGTCGCAAATGCCGTCGAAAAATCTGCCGAAATCGGACTTTTTGTTGGTAAGTCTTGCGACTTGCCCGTCCGACGTATCGAACACGATAGACAAAATTACACACAAAACGCCGATTAAGTTAAGGTAAAAATTATGAAAAGCGAAAAGTGTGCCACCCGCAATACCGAAAATAGCAGAACATACCGTTACGGCGTTCGGGTGAAAGCCGAGTTTAATAAACAATTTTGAAAAAAGCATTGCGACCGGTTCGGTAAAACATACGTCAAGCGGTTCGGAAAGATTTTGGCACTTTTGTGCCTTTTTAACTTCTTCTTTGATATTTTCCATAAAAATCCTTATATAATAGTGAAAAACATGTTTTAATTATGCAATAATTCGACAAAAAAATCAAGAGTTTTTCAAAAAAATATTTATCGATTTGGACGAATTAAAAAAACAAAAAAAGAGGGGATAGTAAATCCCCTCTTTAATGAAATTGTTTTTAATTTTCTTTTTCCGTTTCGGTTTTTAACTTAAACGAAAATTCTTTGCCTTGCTTTCTCATTTCGTAAAACTCTGCCGTTGCCGTAAAGAGTACGTCGCCCGAAGAATTGAGAGCCGTTTCAACGGAGTCTTGAATAACGCCGATTATAAATCCGATTGAAACCATTTGCATTGCAACGTCGTTTCCGATACCGAGGAAGGAGCAAGCAAGCGGAATAAGTAAAAGTGAACCGCCTGCGATACCCGAAGCCCCGCAAGCACCGAGTGTTGCAACAATGCAGAGTAAAAGTGCCGTACCGAAGTCAACCGAAACGCCCAAAGTGTTTGCCGCACAGAGAGCCATAACGGCGATTGTTACCGCTGCGCCGTCCATATTTATCGTTGCCCCAAGCGGAATTGAAACGGAATAAAAGTCCGGATCAAGCCCTAAATTTTTACAAAGGGACATATTGACAGGAATATTTGCTGCCGAAGACCTTGTAAAGAATGCCGTTACAGCACTGCCCTTAATACAACGCCAAACGAGAGGGTAAGGATTCTTCTTAAGTAAAAGTCCTGCAAGCAACGGGTTAAGAATAAGCGACGTCGTAAGCATACAACCGACGATTATCGCAATAATTTTTCCGTAGTCGGTAAATATAGAAAAGCCCGTATCCGCAAGAGCTGTGTAAACAAGCCCCAAGATGCCGAAAGGCGCAAAACTGATTATGCCACGAACGATAGTTGCGACGGCGTTAGAAAGGTCGGTCATAAACACTTTTGAACTTTCCTTTGCAACCAGCTTAAAGGCAATACCGAGAGTGATTGACCAGAACAAAATACCCATATAGTTTCCGTTCATTATTGCGGAAACGGGGTTTGCAACGGCGTTATTTAATAGGTTAAGTAAAACTTCGCCGACGTTTTGAGCAAGAGTATATCCTTCTGCGCCTTCAACGCCTGTTAAGGTTACGGTTACGGGGAAAATAAAACTTGCTCCGACCGCAACAAGAGAAGCGATGAGCGTCGTTACCATATAAAGAACGATAACGAGCGTAAATCTCTTACCGATGTTGCCCTTTGCGTTTGCGAGCGAACTTGCGATAAGCGTAAAGACGAGTACGGGTGCAATAGCTTTAAGTGCGCCGACAAACAAGTCGCCGAAAACGTGGAGCCAAGAAATTCCGTCCTTAAAAATCAAGTAAAGAATAACCGCCAACAAAATACCGCCCAAGATTCTGAAAATAAGGCCGATATCGTTCCATTTTTTAATTATTTTTTTGAACATTTTTTTACCTCTTTGGTTTTTTTGATAAATTAAGCCTTTTAAGTATACTATAAAATAAAAATTTTTCAAGGGGGTTTTTAGAAAAACCCGCTATTATACAACAAAAAAACGGCAAAAATGCCGTTTTTGTTTTTTTTAGATAATTTTATCCGGGTTTAAGCCGTTTTATTTTTTTCCTTCCTTAATGTCGGAATAAATTTTTTTTGCGCTCTCGCTTTTTAAGGTACAATGCGCTTCGTAAACGTCCGTAGTTTTATAAAGCATATCCAAAAGCGATAACGTTTTTGACAATTCTTTTTCTTTTTTCGGGCGGTAAACTTCGCTTAAAATCACGTCGATTTGTTCGGCGAAAGTGGTTTTTACGGCAAAGTCCGTCGTATCTCTTTTAATTACGCAGACGTATTTAAGCGGAACGCTCGTGTTTTTGCCGAAATTTTCTTTTCCTCGCCACGGAGAACCGAAGCACGTTGCTCCGTTTTCGTCGAGTTTAATAAGCGGTTTATCCCCATTGACGATAAACGCCCTATCGGAAAACTCCGAAAGCCAAAACTTTGCGTGCGTCGTTTTGCCCGTTCCGCTCTTTGCGGTAAAAAGGTAGCCCACACCGTCAAGCGAAACACAGCACCCGTGGAAAAGTACGACGTTAAAGTCGATAAGTTTTTCCGCTATCTTCCGATAAACGGCAAGGGTTTCTAGATTAGCGTCGGTATGGTTTTTGTGCGGAATTTTTTCGTAATCTTCTTCTTCCAGAGCCTTTTGACGCTCAAACAAAATGTCGTCTTTATCGGTGGCGACTTTAATAAGGGCTTCCTCATCGGTAAAGTACCCTTTGCAAAAATCTTTTGTCGAATCGTAAATTGCCGAAATCTCGATAGGAATACCGGCAAGATTAACAGTAAATTTTACCATATTACCATTTCCCATAAAAATTTCGCTTTTTAATAAAAAAAGCGTTGCTTCAAACGAAACAACGCTTTTTGCAAAAATGCACTTGTTTCGCTTGCCGCGACGCAATTATAATAATAACCTTTGAAAAAAGATTTTTATGTATAGCGAAATAGAGTACACCCTTACCGAGAGTATACTTTTTCCAAAAGTTATTAAGTTGCGTCGCACTTATTATTCTAACAAGTTTTATTTCTTTTTGCAAGAATTTTTTGCACGGCGCTCTTGTTTTTCGGTCGTTAATTTAAATTAAAAAAGAAACGGCGTTGCCGTTTCTTTTTTAATAAACGATTTTGAAATAATTATTGCGATAATTTTTTTTGGTAGTAAACCATAGAGTGCCACGTGCCGAACTTAAAACCGCAGTTACGAAATTCTCCGCACTTAACGTATCCCATAGCCGAGTGGAAGTCAATGCTGTCGCTTTTAAGATTCCCGTCTTTATCTTCGTCCGCAGTAATCACGGCGTAAAGAATAACTATTCCTTTTTCTTTAAGGCGTTTTTCCAATTCTTCATAGAGCATTTTGCCGATGCCCTGACGGGTATATTCTTTTATCACGTAAATCGAAACCTCGGCGCAAAACCTGTACGCATCTCTTTTTTTGAAAGGGTTTGCATAGGCGTACCCTACGATTTTGCCGTCTTTTTCAGCCTTAAGGTAAGGAAAAGATTTTTTTGTTTCCCTTATTCTTCTTTTGAATTCCCTTTTCGTCGGCACTTTCGTTTCGAATGAAACGGAAGTGTTCAAAACGTAGGGAGCGTAAATTTTTAAAAGTTCTTCGGCATCGCTTACTTTCACGTTTTTTATCGTAACCATTTTTATATCTTTACCTATTAAAATAATTGTGTTGGAAGTTTTAATTTTTTTAACGGCGGAAAGTTTTTATCGAATTCGTCAGCGTCTTTTTCGTCAACCAAATAAACGTCGGGTGTTTGATATTCGCTTTTAATACCGCTTAAAAACCCTTTTTTTAATTCTTTACAGAGAAAAAAAGAGTCGTCGGCACCGTTCGGTAGTCCGTGATAAGAGATATTATACTCTCTTGCATATGTAAATCCGCATTTGGAATAAAAATCGATATTCCCTTCAAAACATACTGCACCGAATCCCATTTCCGTCGCCTTTTTTAAGGAGTAATCAAGCAGTTTTTTGCCAAATCCTTTTCTTTTATATTCGTTTGCGATTGAAATAGGCCCCATCGTTAAAATCGGCAACTTTTCTCCGTTAGCCGTTATTAAGTGCGTCTTGTAAAACACGGTTTGCCCGATTATTGTACCGTCTTGTTTTATGACAAAATCAAGGTCTTTAACAAAATTTTCGTCGTTTCTGATTAAATGAAGAAGGTAATGTTCTAATGCTCCCGGGCGATAAACGTTCCAAAAACTGTTTCTGACCAGATTTTCGACTTCTTTTCGTTCGCTTTCTTTTTCCAAATCAATAGTTATGTTTTGCATGTTTTTTAGCTCCCGAAAGTTTTAAAACATTTTACCGACGAACGGCTTTTTCGGCATAGCAAAAAAGTCGTAATTTTCCAATTCGTTTATACTCATTAAGTTGGCGTGTGAACCTTCGTGAATCATCAAATTAGAGCTTTCTCCGAGCTGAATAACGACTACGGGTTTTTGGGTTGCGAAGGCGTAACCGCACTCCCAAGCCGTCCCCGAATCGCTGTAATTGCCCCAGTATAACATGACAACGACGTCGCACCGGTCGATAGCGTCCTTATCATTATTAAACGTTGCTTTACTCCACTCCGGTTTACCGACGTTGCCCTCTCGAACCTCGTGTTCTCGTGGCGAGAAAACGTCAAAACCTCGCCCTTTTAATATTTTTTCGACTCTATCTAAAACGCCCGTTTCTTTTTCGCAAAAAAATGGTGAAGCGATATAAATTTTTTTCATTTTTTTCTCCTTTGCAAAAAGCAAAATTTTTATAGAAAGGTTTGATTGCCCGTCAAACTTTTACTCTATGCTTTTTCCCAAATCAAACGCCTTAACAAGCCTTTTGTCCGACAGAATGTCTTTCGGGTCGGTAACGCCACCGACGAACAAGGTGCCTGCAAACGTAACCCCGTCAAAGCAGTCAACCCAGCCTTGAACACCTTTTACCGCTCCTTCAACGGTGTAAGGTTCGTCTTCGGTTGCGGTTGCCAAAAGATACACTTTTTTGAATTTATAATCTCTACCATAAAGGGAATTTGCTCTGTCTATCATGGTTTTCATTTGTCCGCATATTCCGTAATAATATACGGGCGTTGCCCATACGACGATATCGGCGTCGCAGAGCTTATCCGTTATGGTGTTTGCGTCGTCGTTTATCACACAGCGTTTTGTGTTTTGACAGGCAAGACAGCCCTTACAAAAACTTATGGTTTTATCTTTAAGCGATATAAGTTCCACCTTATTCCCGTTTGCCGTTGCGCCGTCCATAAAGGACTTGGCAAGCAAAAAAGAATTGCTGTTTTCCCTTAAACTCGTTGAGATAATTACAATATTCTTCATACTTATAATCCCTTTTGTTTTTTTATAATTGTATCATATCGGCGAAAATAAGTCAAAATAAAATTTTGTAAAAAACAATCGGACAAGATAGCATAAAAAAGGCAGGTGAATTACGTTGTTTTTTTTAATCTCTGTTGACTTTGTGTTGACTCTTTGGTATAATTTTATCAAAATTACGTGGGGTAAAAATCGTGAGAATAGTTGTAGGAAAAGAGCATCTTATTTGTCAAGGTATGACGTTTGAAGAAAACAGTTGGGGAGCATATCAATTCCCGACGCCGTCGAAAAACGGCGATAGGCTTTTTTGCAAAGTTCACGTTGAAGACGATACGCTTATCGATTCCGGTAATCCCGAAAAATGGTTTGAATCTACCGACAAAGGCGTTACGTGGAAGGAAGTTTCTCCCGACGTCGGCGCACAGGGCGGTGTTTTGCTTCCTAACGGCGATAGGTTTTATATTCCCGTTGAAGGAGGCAAGGATTTATCTAATTACAAATTCCCCGGAAGAACGGCACTTACCCCCGCTTACGATTTTTCTGTTCAAGCAAAAGAGGGTGAAATGCCACTTCCCGACGGTATGCTCGGTTGGTGGGTAGGACTTTCCGTTTTTGCATATAACGAAAAACGCCTTCCGCCGAGTCTTTCAGGCGCAAAATGGAAGGCAAAACGTATTATTAAAGGGCAAACCGAACCTGTTGATGAAGAAGTGTCTATCGACTGGCCGTACCTTACCCGTGTCGTTGTCAAAACGAATAACGGCGGACAAATGAAACCTATTTATCCGAAAGGGAAACTGCGTGTGGGGCCCGACGGTGCACTTTGGGTAAGCGGATTTTCGGGTGAAGGGCATCTCGACCCGAAAAACGGATGGTACTCTCCGTATTATAGCGCAGAACTTTTCCGTTCGACCGATAACGGACATTCTTTTAAGCAGTACGCACACATGGAATACCCTGCCGACGGCAAGGAATATCCTTATCTTTCGGGCGGATTTTCCGATAACGATTACGCATTTTTCGACGACGGGTCAATGCTTTGGTTTTTCAGAAGTGCGTGGTTCGGCTCGACGGGTAAAGAGTGGGACCCGATGTACGTCGCAAGGTCAGAAGATATGGGTAAAACTTGGAGCAGGCCCGAAAAATTTGCGTGGACGGGGATTTATCCGTCGATATGCAGACTTAATTGCGGGGCAACGCTTATCTGTTACGCTCGTCCCGGAATTTTCGTTCAAGCGTGCAGAAATTCCGACGGCAAGGGCTGGACGGAGCCTACGGTTATTATGACTCCCGACGATAGAAGCAAACTCGCCAACGTCGTTCACGAGCATCCTGATTTTCATCAATGGGACGGGGCTTGCAACAACCCGCAACT
This sequence comes from Christensenellaceae bacterium, assembly GCA_045599205.1. Lineage (GTDB taxonomy): Bacteria > Bacillota > Clostridia > Christensenellales > Borkfalkiaceae > UBA1259. The sequence continues at coordinate 35,851 of JAZRVM010000014.1, forward strand.
GTTGGAACTCTCGGACGATACGGCGTTGATTTTTTACAGCGATTTTTATTATCCCGATGAAAAAGGGGTTAAAAGAAAATCGATTTTGTGTAGAACGCTAACCGTTGTTGACGATTAGTTTTGGGTGAATTATGCTACTTTTTTATATTCGACACGGGGATCCGATTTATAACCCCGACAGCTTAACCGAACTTGGGGAAAAACAGGCAGACGCTCTCGTTGATAGGTTAATGGGGGCAAACGTTTCGGACGTTTTCGTTTCGTCGTCAAACAGGGCGCAACAAACCGCACGTCCCTTTTGTAATCGTGCAAAACTCGTTCCGAAAGTTTTGGACTGGGCAAATGAAGGCTATTCGTGGGACGAGTTCGCAATCAATGCGGAAGGGCGTTACGATTGGGCGTACCGTTATCCCTTTATACGTAAACTTTTTCGTGAGCCGAAAATTATTGCTCTCGGCGATAAATGGGCAACGGCGTCGGAATTTTCCGAATATAAACTTGCGCAGGGCGTCGAACGAATAAATAGGTCGGCAGACGAGTTTTTACTGTCGCTCGGACTGCTTCACGATAGGCAAAATAAGTGCTATTATAAGACGAAAGATTTTTCCGAAAAGAACGTTGCGTTTTTTGCTCATAGCGGAACGGGTATGGCACTTTTAAGTTCGGTTTTGGACATTCCTTATCCGATTTTCGCCAACCATTTTATGGAACTGGGACACTCGTCGGTTACGGTGGTGGATTTTAACGAAAACGATACGGAGATAATTCCCCGTGTCGTCGAGTATTCAAACGATAGCCACTTATATAAGGCAAACTTAAAACCGTTCCATTACTATAAGGATTTTTAAGCAAAAAATCATTACAAAAATATTTTAATAAAATTGTAAAATATAATTGACAAACTTTTGTATTTTCGATATAATACATAAGCATTTATCGGAACGGTAGTGTTCCGGTAACGGATGGCGACGTAGCTTAGTTGGTTAGAGCGGCCGGTTCATACCCGGCAGGTCGGCGGTTCGACTCCACCCGTCGCTACCAAATTTTCGTTCATTACAGCGCAAGCTGTTATGTATATATACTCGTTAAAAAATGCTTGGCATTTTTTAGCGACAGACTGTGGCCCCATGGTCAAGCGGTTAAGACACCACCCTTTCACGGTGGTATCATGGGTTCGAATCCCGTTGGGGTCACCAAAAGCACAACATATTGTATGTTTAGAATTTTTTAGACACAATATGTTGTGTTTTTTTATTTAAAAAATTTTAAATAAACAGATTTTTTGGGACGCAAGCGGGACGTAATTCCCATTTTTTTTATGGCTTAAACCCATAATTTTAATATTTCAATTTTCTTGCTTGTTCTTGCTGAAATTGCATTGAAAAATGTGTGTAAACGCTTGCCGTTATGTTGCCTAAACTGTGTCCTGTCCAAACGGCAACAAGTTCGTTGTCTATTCCGCACTCTCT
>JAZRVM010000015.1:0-107330 GCA_045599205.1 Christensenellaceae bacterium
GTCTTAATATTACGTGCTTCGCAAAGTTTGTTGTAATCTGCTTCTACGAGCGAGCCGTCTCCACCGTGTTGCGGGTCGTATGCGTTCTTTGCAGAAGCAAAATCCAAGTTTTGATCAACTAAATCGATAATATCGGATAAGTCATCATCAGAATAAGAACCCTCTAATACGTCAACGATAGAACTTAATACAGGCGTTCTCATCATTCTTAAAACTTGACTTTCGCTTTGAACCGACTTGGTTTCGTTATCAAACCAGTCGCCGTTCCACGTAAATACGTACTTTGGTCCTTGTCCGATAACAAGCATTTTTTGTGCGTCGTTAAAGAGGAGTGAACCCCATGCCGTATTGTAGTTGCCAAGATATCCGCTTTGCGGTTTTACAAGTTTTTCCAAGGCTTTTAATGCTTCGAGTCTTCCCGTTGAACCGAATCCCGTTCTATCTTCAAGAGAACCCGGACCCATAACGTATTCACCGGTATCAGATAAATATTTGCCGTCTAACAAGTTGTGGAATGCTTCAACACCGTCGTATTGTGCTTCCCAAACTTGTGCAAGTGACGTAAAGTAAGATACGATTGCCGATTGATAGAAAAGCAAGCATTGATTGTTTGAAGAATGTTCAAGCAATTCGTCAAGCAAAGCAAAGAATTGATCGGTTGTGTTAGCCTTCAATTCGTAGCCTTGTCCGAGCATATTCTTCATCGTCGTTTCGTTATAGATAAAGCCGTGCGTACCGTTTACCCATGGAACACCGTAACGTACTTCTTTATTTCCTTCGTTCTTTAAGACAAAGGCTTGGTCTTGATAAAGTGAATCAACCATCTTATCTTTGAACAAAATGTTTTCGCCAGGTACGTATGATTCATATACACCTTCCGTTAAATCAAGGAAGAAGGAATAGTTGTCCATATACGTTGGAGACGAAGAGAATCCTGCCGTCGAGAATACCAAGTCATATTGCGTGGTGCCTGAAATAATTTGTTCCAAACCGAAGGTTGCCGTACCAGAATCGTCAAATGCAGGGATTTGTAAGTTAGGATATTTCGTCTTTACCCAGTCTTGCTCTTTAAAGAGTGCTATCGTTTGGGTAAGCCATTTCGTTCCGTAACCTGCGTTCATAATCCAAATATCGAGTTTTTGTGCGTCTGCACCGCCCGATGACGAACCGCCTCTTATCATAAGTGTTGCGGTTACGACTTTCGGTCTATAACCTTCACACTCTACCGTTGCTTCAACAGCGTACGTTCCGGCTTCCTTTACACCAACGTTATCTACGTTTTCGATATCGTTATACGTGTAAGTAATAACTGCACCGGTCGGAATTTCACCTGAAACTTCAAGCTTATGGAAATTTCCGTCGTAATCAACGCTTGCGCCCAGGAATTCAATACCTAACATGATTTCGCCTTCTTGGGATTCCGTTATGGTAAGAGTTGCAGTAAGCGTCTTATCATTGTAACCACTACATTTAAGATCTGCGGTTACCGTATATTCGCCGGCAGCTTTTTTACCCCTGTTGATAGATTGCTTTGTACCGTCATACTTATATGTTACAGTCGTGCCGTCTGGCAAATCACCAGATACTTCAAGATTGTGGTATTGTCCGTCGTAAGCTACAGTTACAGCAGAAAGAGTAATAGAGGAATCAAAATCCTTATTACCACCACAGCCAAAGAAGGTAAATGCACTGAAAGCACATACCAAAGCGAGTAAGAGAGATATAACTTTCTTCATTTTTTTTCTCCTTTCGGTTTTACCGAATTTTTTAATTATAAATATAACAAATATATTTTTACGTTATTAAACAAATACAATAATAATAATTAATATAATTAATTTTTCTAAATTTATATACGAATATTAAACATTATATAATATATAGCAAAAGAAAAATCAAGTTTTTCTAAAACAAAATTAACCTTTTAACCCGCCGATTGAAATACTACCCATAATTCTATTTGAGAAAACAGCAAAGATGGTAATTGCAGGAATCATTGAAATAATAAGACCGGCAAGATATACAGGATAACCGCCCTCAATGTGTTGAGATGCATTTGAAAGCATAACAAGACCGGCTGCAAGCGTCGGATAGGACCACATATACATCATAACCATTTCATAAGAGTTCCAGTAGTTGATACTGTTCGTTACGGCGTAAGTAAGCATAATCGGTGCGGCTTGCGGAAGCATAACCCTAAAGAAAATCGTGAAAGGCCCCCCGCCGTCCATTTGTGCAGCTTCGGCATAGGACCAGCTTACCGACTTAAAGAAGCCGTAATAAACAAGGAAGGTCCCACCAAAACCGCCAAGACACGTCAACACGGCATAAAACGGAGTGTTTAACGTACCGAGTTTTGCGTGTAATTGAAGGCCTGCGGCACCTGTACCGATGATAGGTACAACCATAGTAAATATTACGAACGAGTACAAGAAATTTCTACCGTAGAACCTGTATTTACTCATAACGTAACCCGTCATTGACGGCATAAATACCGAAAGCAACGTCATAATCGCAGTAATCCAAACGGAGTTAATCGTAAGTTGAATAAACCCGATGTGGTTATATTCAATACCCGTGAACGCTTTAATATAGTTATCAAAGTGCCATGCAACGTTCCAGTCTTCCACGAAACTGCTGTAAAGTTCCGGCAAAGTATGCGGAAGCGAAAAGAATATTCTATCCCCAACGTCTAAAAGATAACACCATTCGCCTTTTAATGACGTAATAAGCATCCAAAGAACAGGGAAAACAAGCGTAATCGTTTGTAACGTAAATGCAATAAACGCAATAGTAAACAAAATTTTGTCCGCTTTTTGAGCACGTTTTGTAATAATATTAACGTCTTTAATATGTTTTTTGAAAATCGGTTTACCGTCTTCGTCATACCTTAAAACGGCAGGTTGATTTAACGCAACAACGTCAGAAGAAACAGTATTGATATCATTATTAAACTCTTCCATTACTCTTTCCTCCTTAATATTCAACAACAGGAATACGTTCGATAAGCCATCTTAAGAACAAGATAACCGGAACGCTGATTGCCGTAAGAACAAGACCTACTGCGGAGATTTGTTCTTTAAGTACCGGCGAGGTACCCGTTACGGCGGAGCCACCACCGGATGCAGAAGTACCACCGAGTTGATAGAACAGCCAGTACCCTATCGTCCACGTTTCACCTTCACCGTTAGGACAGAACAGAAGAATAGGCCCACTCGTCGTAATCAACGCCGTTAAATGCAAAATCAAAAGTGTCGAAACAGTCGGCCAAATGAGTGGGAAAATAATCTGAACCATTTCCCTTCCCGGTCCGATACCGTCGAGCCTTGCAGACTCTATAACTTCTACCGGCACACGTGCCATAGCACCACCGAGTAAAAGCATGTTTCCACCCCACGACAGCCACAAGGTATAAATCAGCAACATCGGGATGGCGTATTGTTTATCTGTAAAGAAAGCAACTTCTTGTCCGCCCAGCGACGAGATAAGCGGGTTAATCATATCAAGACAAACACGTTTATACATTGTCGACATAACGATACCGCTTACGATACCCGGGAGATAGAAAACTACTTGGAAAAATTTATATCCCTTGATTTTTCTATACAAGAAGTAAGCAATTAAAATATTAAACGGCAAAACCAATACGTCTTTTGCAAAGAAAATAAGGGAATTCCTTAAACCTATCAAAAGGTCCCCGTTTGCACGGTTAATAACAAGACCTGCTTCATCTGTCAACTGCAAGTCAAAAATACGGTTTAACGCCCACTTGAAGTTATCAAGCGACAAAACACCTTCTTGATTTGTAAAAGCCATAAAAATGTTCCTGAAATTCAAGTAGATGAAGAAAATGCACATCATAATAATCGGAATCGCAAGCATTGAGCAGATAAAAATAATATCCCACTTTTTAAGCTTGCTTTTCATCTTGAATTTCGGCATAGTTGCAGGAACAACCATTGTTGCTCCGCCGGACACTTCAATTATCTTAAAGTCGCCGGAAATTCTTTCGTTTTCGGTATCAACGTTCTTGATATCCGAATTGCTTTTTTTCGCCATAACAAACACTCCGTAAAAATTTAAGAAATAAGGTTTTCGCAAAAAAAGCATAATAAGCCCAAAGCATAACACCTTACGCTAAACATTATAAGCGATTTTTATTAGTTTTGCAAGGGGGTTTTTAAAATTTTTTTTATTATTTTACAATAAAATTTTTTTTATTTCAAAAAATGTAAAAAAACAAGCAATTTTAATGCGTTTTTGCCTTTTTTTTAAAAAAAATTTTTTTTGAAAAATATTGAGAAAATAAATAAAGATGGCAAAACTTTGCCATCTTTATTGAAAATCAAACTTATTTTGTATATCCTTCTATTATTTGTTCGTCAATCAGTGCAACTCTTTTCTGCGCATTTTTATATTGAGAATCAAAGACAATAATCCGATTTTTTCCATGAACTAAAAGAGATTTCGGCATGTAAAGTGTTTTTTGCGGGCCAACGTCCCAAAACCTTCCGAGATTAAAGCCATTGACAAACACGGCACCACGAGTAAAACCTTCAAGTTTAATAAACGTATCACCGCACGGATTAAGTTCTATTGCATATTCCGAATAGCACGGGAAATCGACCACCGCCTCACCGTACGTCATTTTGAAATTTTCAATAGGATAACACGAAACGGTATAGTCAATCAAAACAGTTTTATTGACGTCGTCGGATTTATAATACGATATTTCGCCAATCAAACCCTTGTAATCCAAAATTTCTTTACCGAAATTTACCCGTCCGAACTCTTCACACAAAAATTTAAGGTTATGCTTACCCTCGGTCAACGTAGCTGTAAACTTTTTTTCTCCGTCTTGGCAAAACTCTCCCAAAAAAACGTTATCAATATAAATTTTCAAAAAATCATGAATCGTTTCAGGTAATTCAAAAGTATAACTACCACCCGAAAATTCAATCTCCTTTTCATAACAAATTATACCGTGCGCCTGCCCGAATTTTTCCATAGGTAAAAGGTTTTTGCTTTTTGTTTTATAATATGACGTTTCGTCAAGACGGAAAAGGGGCATCTCTCCTACAAAATTTGCCTCGCCATAACAAGACAAAACGGGGTTTTCCGTTTTATTTTCAATCGGAAATCCCATATAATCACAAATGGTTTTTTGTTCCAAAAAATATTTTTCCGTCTTATTACCATACTCGCCAAGCGGAGCTTGAACGTCATACGTTTGAGCTTGTGGAATATATTTCCCGCCGGAATAAACGGCGCCGTTATTGAACCCAAAATTACTTCCGCCGTGAAACATATATAAATTAAAAAATTCGGTAAACTTCAAAGCACCTTCAACCGATTTTTTTATTTCGCACAAATCTCTTTTAACACATTTTTCGTTAAAATGAACGGCACTACCGTTCCAAAGTTCCATTGTGCCGTTAGGATACGGTTGTGGATGAAATTCGTTAAGCTTTTTTTGTGCGTTTTCGCTATCCCATCTATAATTAACTGTGGCATAAACGTCATCTATCGTTCCGTTTTCAAGAGTGTCTTTTAAGTCCCAATCGGACGTTACAAGCGGACAATCAATACCGTTTTCACGATAAAAATTACAAAGAAATCTTAAATAATTTTTGTCATTACCGTAAGCCCCGTATTCGTTTTCGACTTGTACCATAATAACGTTCCCGCCGTTCGTAATAAGAAAAGGTTTTATGATTTCACAAATTTTTTTAAGATATTTTTTTGTCTTTTCTAAAAACAAATCGTCAGACGTTCTCAACTCGATATTGTCATACGATAAAAGCCACCAAGGAAGACCGCCCATATCACATTCCGAACAAATATACGGTCCGGGTCTGATTACCACGTATAGCCCCAAATCTTTAATTGTTTGCAGGTATTTTTTTAAGTCCAAAATTCCCGAAAAATCAAAAACGCCTTCCTTTTTTTCATGCAAACTCCAAATGGTATAAGTTTCGACGCAGTTGAGCCCCATTTCTTTAAGTTTTTTAAGTCTATCTACCCAATATTCAGGAAAAATACGGAAATAATGCATAGAACCGGACATAATTTTTTTCTTTTTGCCGTCAAAATAAAACCCATCGGGTTTTAACTCAAAATTATTCATCGTTTAACCTCCGAAAAAACGAATTCCGTCGTCGTCTTATACTCTTCCCCTTTACGCAAGACAGGCGAAGGATAATTATCGCAATTTATGGCATTTGGAAAATTTTGAGTTTCGAAACAAAACCCGTCGTATTTGCCGTAAGGCCTACTTTTGCCACTTTTCGTATCAAGAAAATTCGCCGTATAAAATTGCATACCCTTTTGATCGGAAAACACCGACATTTTTATACCCGTTTTCTCGCTAAACGCCGTTGCACAAAGTCGATATCCGTTACCATTAATAACAAAGTTATTATCATACCCTCCGCAGTTTTTAAGAATTTCATTATCCACGTAAAAATCTTTACCAATTTTTTTAGAAGTAGAAAAATCAAACGGGGTATCCTTAACTTCCATAAACTCGTTGTGCGGAATAAGATACTTATCAACAGGAGTGATTTGTTCGGCATTTATATAGATTTCCGTATCAAAAACAGAACCGGAGTTTTCTCCTGCCAAATTAAAATATGTGTGATTGGTTAAATTAACAACGGTATCTTTATCACATTTAGCAGAGTATTCGATTTTAAGTGTGTTTTTAATTAAAGAATACGTAACACGTGTTGTCAAATTCCCGGGAAAACCCTCTTCCATGTCTTTACTGAAATACGTTAAAACAAGTTTTTCTCCATCAACTTCACTATCCCAAACACGTTTATCAAAGCCCTTTACACCGCCGTGTAAAGCGTTACCGTTATTGATTGCGGGAATTTGGTATTTTACTCCGTTAAGGACAAATTGTCCCTTTTCAATACGGTTACCGCACCTTCCGATAAGCGAACCGACACAACCGCTGTTTGATAGGTAATCTTCAATCGTATTATACCCCAAAACCAAGTCCTGTTTTTTGCCGTTAATATCGTTAAAATAAAGTGTTCTTATTGCTCCGCCATAGGTTATAATTTCACACTCGATATAATCGTTTTTAAGGGTATATGCCTTAATTTCTTTATCTCCTATGTACCCAAAAGTTCTTTCTAACATAGCCTCTCCTTGTATTGAATTTATTATACTATTTTATGTTGTGTCTGTCAAGAACACATTAAAAAACGGCAGAAAAATTCTACCGTTTTTTAATTTTATGTTTTACTATTCAAAAGTTTCGAATCTTCACTTTTATATAACGTTTTCAATAAAAGCGGAGCAACTATCGACGAGAAAATAATCAGAATAAAAATAAAAGGATAAATCTCGTTTGAAACAAGTCCTGAGGATATTCCTTTCTCCGTACAAATAAGAACGACTTCCGCCCTGACAATCATTCCGGTTCCAACACACAAACTCTCGGTTTTTGTATAATTATTAAGTCTTGAAGCAACGTAACAACCACCGAGTTTACCGATAATTGCAACAAAAATATAACAAATGCCGAACATTACAAATGAACTGTTAAATCCGGTAAAGGTTAAATTCATACCTATCGTTGCGAAAAATATCGGAGAAAAAAACATATATCCGAGCATATCGGTTTTTGTTTCGACATACGGCGTTTCTTCAAGTCTTCCGCCAAGGGCTATACCTGCAACGTAAGCGCCGGTAATATCTGCAACACCGAAAATCTTTTCGGCAACGTAGGCATAAAGGAAACAAACGCATATCGCCAAAATAGGAATACGTCTATTGTGAGGATATTTTTTTTCTATCTTTCTAAACGCCTTACGTAAAAGCAACCCTATCCCGATTGCCAAAACGAAAAACAATACGATTTTTATTATTACAAGCCACCACGGTGCGTTATCCCACCAAGTTGGCATAAAATTTATCAAACCTTGCTGTGTCGTTACAGACGTAAAACCCGTTAGCACGGATAAAATTACAATACCGATAACGTCGTCGATTACTGCCGCAGCGACAATGGAAGCCCCCACTTTTGTTTGAAGTTTCCCAAGTTCTTTAAGTGCTTCAACGGTAACGGAAACAGATGTTGCAGTTATAATTGCACCGTAAAACAAATGAGATAAAACAGATTCGTTCGGCATAAAAACAAGAGAAACTACCGTTCCCAAAATCAATGGACAAACAACACCGAAAACAGTAATAACGACGGACGCTTTACCGGCGGATCTTAACTGGGAAATATTTGTCGACAATCCCGTCGAAAACATGATAAGAACTACGCCGATTCTACTCGAAACGGATAGCCACGCCGTCGTTTGTTCCCCGAAGAACATATTAAACACAGTATTTGACGGAATATATTTTAAAATACCGAGCAACAAACCGGCAATAAGCATACCGATAACGGCAGGCATACCGATTTTGTTCGAAAATAGACCGAAAACCTTTGTTACACAAAGAATCAACGCTATAGGAAATAATAACTCAAACGCTTCCATAAATTCTCCGGTGGACGATATCGTCGCACAAAACTAGTTTATTATACATCAAGACACGAAAAAATACAAGCAATTATCTAATGTTTTAGCAAATATTTTGCTTTGGTTTTGGCAGTTTCCAGTGATATTTTGCCGCCAACAATCTAAGAATAAATATAATAACTGCGCCAACAATCATTGAAGGTATTTGCCCCACGTAATAACAAACAGCAACCTGCCCCGATTAAAGATGCACAAGCGTAAAAATGACGACTGAAAACAAGCGGGATTTCCCCACAAAAAACATCTCTCAGTATTCCACCGCCAATACCCGAAATCACTCCTGTAAAAATCAAAAATATTACGTCGGAAACGTTATACGCAAGCGCAACGCTCATACCAGACACCGTAAAAAATGCAAGTCCCAACGAGTCGGAAACCAACAAAACGATATCCCCGATTTTTTTGTTTTTTTCACTCATTTTTTGATAAACAGGCAAACATACAATCAAGGCGGAAACAAAAGCAATTATTATTAAAATATCGTTGTTTACAATATTAGGCGGAGTAATACCGAGCATCAAGTCCCTAATAATTCCACCGCCAACGGCAGTTGTTACACCCAAAATAACGACACCGAAAACGTCCATATCCTTTTTAACTGCGACAATCGCACCGGAAACGGAAAAAGCAACCGTGCCGACAATTTCAAAAATAAAAAAAACAGAATCCATATTTACCTCCAAAATAAATATAAAACTCTGTCTTTTTACCTGAAAGATTCTCTAAAAATAGATTGCTTCGTCGGTGGATAAACTCTTTCCAAAGTCCTGTCCTGATATAGTCCTTTTACCTGAAAGTGTTGCTCCTTCGGTGGCAATTTGTATGCTCTCTCCTATATCACTCAACCAGTTAGTATTATTTAGTTTTCTTTAATGATTCTCCATTTATAAAGAGTCGAATCACTTTGGAAATGGTGTGGGCGACAGGATTTGAACCTGCACTCAAAAGAATAAGAATCTGAATCTTACGCGTCTGCCAGTTCCGCCACGCCCACATTTATAAATTATAACGAATAATCCATCGAAATACTTTTTTCGCAAACAGCGTGCATATGCTTTTTGACAACGTTGCAGTGATATTCGTCTTCTTGATATAGTTTAAGCGAATCAAAATCGTCTAAAACGACAGTAATCATAATATCAAAAGACCTGTTAGAGTGCAATTCGTCAACACCCACTTCAATATCACGAACAATCGGGACGTTTCCCTTCATCGAAAGCAAAATTTCTTTCGCTTTTAACACGTCTTCCCCCGATTTTAACTTAAAACAAACAACATGCTTAATCATAATCACCTACTTTAACGGAATAACCGCTTTTGCGTTTAATGTTAAATCCGCAAAATTGCCCTTTAAGTACTGTAAATAACCTTCCGAAGCAATCATAGCACCGTTATCGGTACAGTATCTTTTCTCGGGCAAAATAAGCCTAATATCAGCGTTTTGAGTTGCTTTAACCAGCGCTTCACGCAAATACCCGTTCGCACCAACTCCGCCCGAAACGGTTATCGTTTTATACCCCGTTCTTTTAATTGCCATAAGTGCCTTTTCCACAAGAACGTCGATAGCAGAGTGTTGAAAACTATTCGCAACGTCTGCTTTTATCACTTCTTCACCTTTTTGTTCTTTAGTGTGAACGTAGTTAATAACGGCGGTTTTAAGCCCGCTATATGAAAAATCGTATTCACTACCGTTATAATGTGCAAGCATTTTGGGGAATTCTATTGAGTTTTTACCCTCTAATGCAAGCTTTTCAACGTTAGGTCCCCCCGGGTAATTCAACCCAAGCACCCTTGCGACCTTATCAAACGCTTCGCCGACGGCATCGTCTATCGTACTTCCCAAAACGTTAAAATTATAATAATCTTTAACGTCAATAATTGCCGTATGCCCACCGCTTGCTAAAATCGTAATAAACGGCGGTTCAAGCGTTTTGTCGGCAAGATAAGAAGCAGAAACGTGCCCACGAATATGGCTTACCGGTATAAGCGGTTTACCAAGAGAAAAGGCAAGGGCCTTTGCAAAGGAAACACCAACCAGCAAAGCACCGAGAAGACCTGCTCCTTGCGTTACCGCAATCGCATCGATATCGTCAAAGGTCATGCCTGCTTTTTCAAGTGCATTTTTTGTAGCGGTAAGAATAGCCTTCGTATGACTTCTCGAAGCAATTTCAGGCACAACACCGCCAAACCTTGCGTGTTCGGTTGCCGAACTGATTATAACGTCCGACAAAATTTCCCTGCCCGATTTAACTATTGCTACGGCAGTTTCGTCGCACGAAGATTCGATACCCAAAATCACAGCGTCTTTTTTTATATTGAATTGTTTTATACTCTCACTGTAGCTCATACTGACTTATATAAATAATCGTTAATAAACCCTTGAATGTTTCCGTCCATAACCGAACCTATATCCGACGTTTCAAAGCCCGTTCTATGGTCTTTAACAAGCGTGTATGGACAAAAGACGTAACTTCGAATCTGACTACCCCATTCAATCTTCTTAATTTCACCTTTTATATCCTGATCTCGTTCAAGCCTTTCTTCTTCACGTTTTTCTAAAAGCTTGCTGATAAGCATACGCATTGCCATTTCTTTGTTTTGCGTCTGACTTCTTTCGTTTTGACAAGCAACGACGATTCCGGTAGGTATATGAGTAATTCTTATGGCCGAATCGGTTTTATTGATATGTTGACCGCCTGCACCCGACGACCTATATGTGTCTATTCTTATTTCGTCGGGACTAACGGTTATTTCGTTATCGTCTATTATTTCAGGCATAACTTCAAGCGAAGCAAAAGACGTGTGTCTTCTTTTATTAGCGTCAAATGGCGAAATCCGAACTAAACGATGCACGCCCTTTTCCGCCTTTAAGTATCCGTAGGCATTATCCCCTTCGATCTTAAACGATACGGACTTTATGCCCGCCTCATCTCCCTCAAGCCTATCGAGTTCAATTAAGGTAAATCCGTTTTTTTCTGCGTAACACATATACATACGGTAAAGCATTTCGGTCCAGTCGCACGCCTCGGTTCCACCTGCACCCGCATGAAGCGTCAGGATTGCATTTAAGTTATCGTACTTACCTTTAAGCAGTGCCGATAATCTCATTTCTTCAACGATTTTTTCAGCGTTCGACAACTCTTTTTCTATTTCATCCAAAAGAGATTCATCGTTTTCGAGTTCAATAAGGTCGATAACGTCTTCCGTATCGTTTATGATTTTATCAGCCTTATCAAAAGCATCGATTTTTTTCGTCAAAGAAGAAATTTCTCTCGAAATTTGTTGAGATTTTTCCAAGTCGGTATATACCTTCGGGTCTTCCGACAATTCGATTTTTTCTTTTAACGTAACTCTTAACCCGTTCAGGTCAAAGAGAGTGCCCTGCCTCTTGTAAAATTCCTCTCAACTCTTTAATTCGTAACTTATATTCTTCACTTTTAATCATAATTTACCTACTTAATTTTTTCCACAACAATCTTTGTATTTTTTACCGCTTCCGCACGGGCAAGGGTCATTACGCCCGACTTTCGTTATCGTAACGTTAGTTTTATTCTCTCTTGTTACTTCTTCTCCGTTAGGTGTTTGCGTACGGCGTTCAACCTGAACGGGCACTTTTTTAAGTTCGGCTTTTAAAAGAACGGTACAAGTGTCGTCTTGAATAGAATTTGTCAAGTCTTCAAACATTTCGTACCCTTCTTTTTTATATTCGATTACAGGGTCAATGTTACCGTACCCCCTTAAACTGATGCCTTTACGGAGTTGGTCCATAGCGTCAATATGGTCAATCCACTTATTATCGATGTTTTTGAGAAGAACGATTTTTTCAACTTGTGTAAAGTCAAGTCCTTCATCTTTATATCTTGCAATTTTTTCTTCGTAAACACGAACAACTTCGTCAACTAATTGAGAAATCAAATACTCGTAATCCCAATTTTCCGCACGTTCTTTTGTAACAAAAACCTCGTCAGTCGGTAACAGTTTTAACGAAATAGCCTTGTTGAGTGCATCTAAATCCCACGTTTCAGGCTTACTTTCGTTATCAATAACCGTGCTTACTACGTATGATGTAAAATCAGGAATAAGTTTTAAAATTTCATCGTGAACGTTTTCGTTTTTAATAACTCTCATTCTTTCTGCATACATAACTTCACGCTGTTTATTCATAACGTCGTCATACTCTAAAACGTGTTTTCTTATGCCGAAGTTTCTGCCTTCTATTGCACGTTGAGCATTTTCAATACTGTGCGACAACATCTTTGATTGAAGCGGTTGATTTTCGTCGATACCAAACGTGTTAAACACGCCTTGCATCCTTTCTCCACCGAAACGTTTTGCCAAATCGTCTTCAAGCGAAATAAAGAACACCGACGACCCAACGTCACCTTGACGACCACTTCTACCACGAAGCTGGTTATCGATACGGCGTGATTCGTGTCTTTCCGTACCCAAAATATGAAGACCGCCTACGGCAATAACCTTCTCTTTTTCGGCATCGGTTTGCATTTTATATTGTGCCAAAACGTCATTATAGTGTTTTCTTATTTCCTTAACGTCATCCGAAATATCGGCAATAAACGACGTTGCAAGTTCAATAACTTCATCCGAAACGCCTTCTTCACGAAGTCTTCTTTTTGCCATAAATTCGGGATTACCACCAAGCAAAATATCGGTACCACGCCCAGCCATGTTGGTTGCAATGGTAACTGCGCCGAACCTTCCTGCCTGCGCAACAATATCTGCTTCTTTTGCGTGGTTTTTGGCGTTCAAAACGTTATGACGAATACCACGACGAATTAAAAGTTTTGAAATTTCTTCTGATTTTTCAACGGTAACGGTACCAACCAAGACAGGTTGACCGATTTTATTACATCTTACGATTTCATCAATGATAGCGTTATTTTTACCTTTCGTCGTCTTATAAATAATATCAGGATAATCTTTTCTCGCAACAGGCTTATTCGTAGGAATTTCAATAACGTCAAGACCGTAAATTGCCCTAAACTCTTCTTCTTCGGTTTTGGCAGTACCCGTCATACCGGAAAGTTTTTTATAGATTCTAAAATAGTTTTGAAAGGTAATCGTTGCAAACGTTTTATTTTCGTTGCGTACCTTAACGTTTTCCTTTGCTTCGATTGCTTGGTGCAATCCATCGGAATAACGTCTACCTATCATAAGACGACCGGTAAATTCATCAACGATAAGAACTTCACCGTCGGAAACAACGTAATCGTTATCCCGCTTAAAAATATAATTTGCTTTTAACGCCTGTTGAATACAATGAGAAAGATCTGCGTTTTCTATATCGGAAAAACTTACAAGATTGAAAAATCTTTCTGCCTTTTCAGCACCCGACTCGGTTATTTGAACAGTCTTTTCTTTAATGTCGATAGTAAAATCTTCATCGATTTTTAACGTCTTAACAAACCTATTCGCTCTTACGTATTTATCCGTAGATTCTCCACCCTTTCCCGATATAATAAGCGGAGTTCTCGCTTCATCGATTAAAATGGAATCGACTTCGTCGACTATAGCAAAATTAAGCGGACGTTGAACCATGGTTTCAACTTTTGTTTTAAGATTATCACGAAGATAATCGAATCCCATTTCATTATTAGTACCATACGTTATATCGCAAGCGTATGCTCTTTGCTTATCATCGTCCTCCATACCCGAAACGGCAACGCCGACGGTAAGCCCTAAAAACTTATGAATTTTTCCCATCCACTCGGCGTCACGTGTTGCCAAATAGTCGTTAACGGTAACGATATGAACGCCTTCGCCCGACAAAGCATTAAGGTATGCGGGAAGGGTTGCAACAAGGGTTTTGCCTTCACCTGTTTTCATTTCGGCTACTCTGCCTTGATGCAAGCAAATACCACCGATAATCTGAACCTTATAATGACGCATTTTAAGAACACGCCAAGAAGCTTCACGAACAACGGCAAAAGCATCGAATAAAATATCGTCAAGCGTTTCTCCGTTTTTAAGTCTTTCTTTAAGAATAATCGTTTGACCACGCAACTCGTCATCACTCATCTTTTCGTATTTTGGCGAAAGAGATAAAACAACGTCAGCCATTTGGTCGAGTTTTTTAACGCTTCTTCTTCCTTCACCACCAAGCAAGTATCTAAATAATCCCATTTTTAATCTCCCTTTTAATATAACGGTATATTGTCAGGCAAGCTGGCAACTGTGAGTAAGCCCACACGTTTTGCCCCAACTCGCAATAATTCTTTCGCAAGGGTTTCGGCTGTTGCACCTGTCGTCGTAACGTCGTCGACAATCAAGACACTCCTATCCTTAACCGTGTTTTTATCGGTAACCTTATATGCCCCGATTAAATTTTGTAACCTATCTTTAGCACCGAGCGTTGCCTGCCTTTTCGTATCGAACTTTTTTAATAACCCTGAAAAAAGCGGAACACCGATGCTATTTGAAACGCCTTCAGCAAGAAGTTTAGATTGATTATAACCACGTTTACGACATGCCTTTTCCGTCATAGGAACAAACGTAATATAATCAAAATCAAACTCATTTTTTTCGTACTCTTTTACTAAGTATTCGGTAAACACTTCACATAAGTATTTTGCCCCGTTATACTTAAACTTTTTTATCATCGTACTTATCGGTTTATCATAATAAAACGGACTTCTGCAAATATCAAGAGAAACGAGTTTATCTTTACAAGTCAAACAAAAATTCTCTTTTTGTATGGTTTTTCTACCACAGTGTAGACAAATATTTCCGTCGTTGAAAGGAAGAATATCTTTGCATTTTCGACAAAAGAATTTTTCGTTATCACTTTCAAAAATTTCGTCACCGCAGTTATTACAAGTCCAATGAATATTAAATGCGCCCTTATCGACAATTTTACTCAGTAATTTCAAAAGGCACATATTATAAATACTTTTTCAAATCATCGATTTTATCGAGTCTTTCCCACGACAAATCACTCTTACCGAAATGACCGTACGACGCAGTCTTTTTATAAACCGGATTACGAAGCCCGAGTATTTCTATAATTGCGGCAGGACGCAAATCGAATTCTTTAATAACGATATCGGCAATTTTTTCGTCGGCAATAAGTCCCGTACCAAAAGTATTAATCATAACCGATACAGGTTTAGCGACACCTATTGCATAAGCCACTTGAATTTGACATTCTTTTGCCAAACCCGACGCAACTATATTTTTGCAAATATATCTTGCCATATACGTTGCCGAGCGATCAACCTTCGTCGGATCTTTTCCGGAGAACGAGCCACCGCCGTGAGGACATCTTCCACCGTAAGTATCGACGATAATCTTCCTTCCAGTTAAACCCGAATCTCCGTTGGGACCACCGATTTCAAACCTTCCGGTAGGATTTATAAAATACTTGGTATTATCGTCCAACAATTCTTTTGGCAAAACTTCGTCAATAACAAGGTTTTTAAGATCAAGTCGAAGCTGTTCGGTTGTTACCTTATCGTTGTGCTGTGAAGATAAAACAACAGCTTCTATTCTCTTTGGATTACCATTATCATCGTACTCAACGGTAACTTGTCCTTTTCCGTCCGGACGGAGATAATTAACTAATCCCTTTTCTCGAACTTCTTGCAGTTTTGCGCACAATTTATGCGACAACGTGATAGGAAGTGGCATAAACTCCTCGGTTTCCGTGCAGGCATACCCAAACATTAAACCTTGGTCGCCGGCACCGATTTTATCAAGTAAATCTTTTCCGTCATTTTTTGATTCCAAAGAGTTATCAACACCGAGAGCAATGTCGGCACTTTGTCTATTTAATCTTTTATCGATTTTAACGGTATCGAAAGAAAAACCTACGCTACCGTCGGTATAACCTATCTCCTTAATCGTTTCACGAGCAATCTTTTCAACGTCAACCACTGCATTTGAGGTTATCTCTCCCATAATCTGCATATAATTCGTTGTAGCAGTTACTTCGCAAGCAACACGTGAAAATTTATCCTGCCTGATATATTCGTCTAAAATAGCGTCGGCAACCGTATCACACAACTTGTCCGGATGCCCAACCGTAACACTTTCACTTGTAAAAAGCTTTTTCATAAAACACCTTCGATATATTTATCATAAGCCATAATTTGCTAATTTGATATTATACACAAAAACTAAAAAAATGTCAATTCTATATAGAACAAAAACATTATTATTTATTAACAGTTTGATACAAACGATACAGTGCCTACGTTTTCGACATATTACAATAAAAAAATTAAAAACCTTAAAAGTTTTTTACAACTTTTTTTGCTTGACTTAAAAATATTATATTTATATAATAGTAACGATGATTATAATACTTTGTTTTGCATAGGAGACAACAATGAAAAACATAGAAAATAAATTAAATGGGTTACGTCCTGCAATTAAAACGATACTCAAATCGGTAAGAGAATATAAAAAACCATCGATTTTAGCACCGATTTTTGTTTCGATTGAAGTTGTTTTTGAGGTTTTAATACCATTTTTTATGACAAAACTGTTAAAAGGAATCGGACTTGTCGGAAGCGAAGACGCAGTCTTAACGATTATGAAGTTTGCACTTATTTTAATTGGACTTGCTTGCGCTTCACTCGCTTGCGGTGCTTTAAGCGGTAAATTTTGTGCCGTGGCGTCAAGTGGTTTTGCAAAGAATTTAAGAAAAGATATGTATTATAAAATACAACAGTATTCCTTTTCTAATATCGACAAATTTTCTTCGTCAAGTTTGGTAACACGTATGACGACGGACGTTACTAACGTTGAAATGTCTTATCAAATGATAATAAGAATCGCCGTCCGTGCTCCACTTATGCTCGTGTTTTCCATGATTATGGCGTTTACGATAAGTTGGCGTATGGCACTTATCTTTCTTGCAACGACGCCTATTCTCATTATAGGTCTTATTTTGATAATGACGAAGGCGATACCTTTTTTTCAGAGGATTTTTCATAAATACGATGCCTTAAACGAATCTGTTGAAGAAAATATCAAAGGTATGCGTGTCGTTAAATCTTACGTTAGAGAAGATTATGAAAAGAAAAAATTCGACAAAGCATCGAATAACGTTAGGGATGACTTTACACGTGCCGAAAAGTTGGTTGCAATGAATAACCCACTTATGAATTTCTGCGTTTATTTGGGGCTTATCGCAATATATTTAATCGGTTCGTTTTTAATTGTAAAAGGAAACGAAAGTGCGTTAAAACTCACGGAATTACAAAGTTTTATGGCTTATTCGTTTCAAATGCTTATGAGTTTGATGATGTTTTCCATGATTATGGTTATGATGATTATGAGTATCGCATCTGCAAAACGTATATCGGATGTTTTGAACGAAGAAAGTTCAATCATATCGCCTAAAAACCCCGTAACCAGCGTTAAAGACGGTAGTATTTCATTTGAAGACGTTTCTTTTAAGTATTACAAAAAGGCCGAAAGAGATACGCTTTTTAACATAAATCTCAACATAAAAAGCGGTGAAACAATAGGAATAATCGGTAGCACGGGTTCAAGCAAAACAACACTTGTAAGTCTTATTCCAAGACTTTACGATACGGATAAAGGCACAATAAAAGTCGGCGGTATCGACGTAAAAAATTATGACCTTGACACACTTAGAAACAGCGTGGCAATGGTTTTACAAAAAAATATTTTGTTCTCGGGGACGATAAAAGAAAATATGCTTTGGGGCAATCAAAATGCTACGGATGAAGAAATCGTTTCAGCGTGCAAGCTTGCCCAAGCCGATGAATTTATTAATAACTTCCCTAAAAAATACGACCACTACATCGAACAAGGCGGTGTCAACGTTTCGGGTGGTCAAAAACAAAGACTTTGTATAGCCAGAGCCCTTCTTAAAAACCCGAAAATAATAATCTTCGACGATTCAACTTCGGCAGTCGATACAAAAACCGACGCCTTAATCAGAAAAGGATTAAAAGAATATATTCCGTCTACAACGAAAATTATTATTGCGCAACGTATTTCGTCCGTTCAAGACGCTGATAAAATAATAATTATGGAAAACGGCACGATATCTGCAGTCGGAACGCATGAAACGTTACTTAAAAACAACGTCGTTTATCAAGAACTTTACTATTCTCAAAACAAAGCGACCGAAAAGGAGGTAAAGTAATATGCCAAGAATGATGCGTGCAAAAGGCATGAAAGGTGTTCCTCAAAAAGCAAAAAAAGGTACGATGAAAAGACTTCTTAAAGCACTTTTCGTACAGAATAAAGTTTTACTTTTGTTTATAGGTATTTGTCTTGTCATATCGGCCGTAACAGGCGTTGCTTCTTCGGTATTTTTGAAAAACGTTTTATCGCAATTACAAATCGGTTTATCTGACATAAATAACGGTACGGATCCATCGATAGCATTTGATAAAATATGGCCAACACTTAAAATAATCTTTATTACTATGGGTTGTGTTTACGGCTTAAACGTTGTTTGCTCATTTTTATACACTCGTTTCGGTGCTGTTTTGACACAAAAGTTTTTACACCAAACGAGATCGGCAATCTTTAATAAGATGCAATCTCTCCCTATCGGGTTTTTCGACAGAAATAAAACCGGCGACCTTATGAGTATTTACACAAACGACACCGACGCATTAAGGCAACTTATTTCACAAAGTATACCTTCTCTTTGCAGTGCGATTATAAGCGTTACGTCATTGCTCGTTATTATGTTTACTTACAGTATTTGGTTATCACTCGTTATTTTCGTCGGAATTATCGCAATGACGCTTGTAACAAAAAAAGTCGGCGGAAACAGTGCAAAATATTTTGTACGTCAACAAATATCTCTCGGTGATGAAGAAGGCTTTATTCAAGAAATGATGCAAGGCGGAAAGGTTATAAAAGTTTTCTGTCATGAAGAGCAAAGCAAAAAAGACTTTGACGTTAAAAACGAACAACTTTGTAACGACGCAACCAAGGCACATACTTTTGCAAATATTTTAATGCCGATTATGGGCAATATCGGAAATATCTTATACGTTTTAGTGGCAATAGTCGGTTCCCTTTTGGTAATTTTCGGTGCAAGAAACTTAACGATTACAGGTTTAGAACCGCTAAATTCCAGTGCTTTTTTGGCAACCATTATGGCGTTTTTACCGATAAGCAAACAATTCAGTTCAAATATCTCCCAGTCCTCTCAACAAGTAAACTCTATCGTAATGGGACTTGCAGGTGCTTCGAGAATATTCGATTTAATGGACGAAGTTCCCGAAACCGACGACGGATACGTTACGCTTGTTAATTGCGAAATCGATAAAGACGGAAACATTCAAGAAACGACAGAACGTACAGGACGCTGGGCATGGAGACATCCTCACCAAGCAGACGGAACAATCACATATACCGAACTTAAAGGCGATATACAAATGTTTGACGTTGACTTCGGTTACGTAAAAGATAAAATAGTTTTGCATGACGTTTCGCTTTACGCCCACCCCGGTCAAAAGGTTGCATTTGTAGGTGCAACGGGTGCGGGTAAAACAACGATTACAAATCTTATAAACAGATTCTACGATATTGCCGACGGCAAAATAAGATACGACGGAATAAACATAAATAAAATCAAAAAAGCCGACTTGCGTCGCTCTCTCGGTATTGTTTTACAGGACACGAATCTTTTTACCGGAACGGTTATGGACAATATCAGATACGGAAGACTTGATGCTACCGACGAAGAATGTATTAACGCAGCAAAACTCGCTTATGCCGACGACTTCATTACAAGGTTACCTGACGGATATAATACAATGCTCACAGCCGACGGCAGTAATCTTTCACAGGGGCAACGTCAACTTTTATCCATTGCACGTGCCGCAGTAAAAGACGCACCGGTCATGATTTTAGACGAAGCAACGTCATCTATCGATACGAGAACCGAAGCACTCGTTCAAAAAGGAACTGATATGCTTATGAACGGTAGAACGGTTTTTGTTATAGCGCATAGACTTTCGACTGTTCAAAACTCAAACGTTATTATGGTTTTGGATCACGGTAAAATAATCGAAAGAGGTTCGCACGACGAACTTATCGAGAAAAAAGGAAACTACTATCAACTTTATACCGGAGCGTTTGAATTAGAATAATGAATTGTAATCTTTGCCCAAATAACTGCAATGTAGTTCGTGAAAAAACCGTCGGGTTTTGTGGTGTAAACGACAAAGTAAAAATTGCAAAACATTATCTTCATCAATATGAAGAACCGTTTATAAGTGGCAAAAACGGTTCGGGAACGGTTTTCTTTTGCGGTTGTTCGCTTAAATGTGTTTTTTGTCAAAATTACGAACTGTCGAGAAACCTAACAGGAAAAGAAGTTTCCGTAAAAGAACTTTCAAGCATTTTTAAGGAACTCGAAGAAAAAGGGGCTCACAATATTAACCTTGTAACCCCTACCCAGTTTTCGGACAAAATAATTGAAGCATTAAACATTTACAAACCGAAAATTCCGATTATATACAATACGCACGGCTACGAAAAGGAAGACGTTATAAAGAAGCTCAACAATTACGTTGATATTTATCTTCCGGATATAAAATTCTTTTCGCCTTCGGTATCAAAACGATATACAGGCAAAGAAAACTATTTCGAAGTGGCAAGCAAAGCATTAACCGTCATGACAGAAAAACCTATCGTAATCGGCAACGACAATCTTATTAAAAGCGGTACGGTAGCACGACATCTCGTTTTACCGATGAACACAAACGATACCGTTAAAATTCTCGACTGGTGGAAAGATAGCGGGCTATACGACAAAGCTTATCTTAACCTTATGAGTCAATATACTCCCTTCGGCGAAATAGAAAAATATCCCGAATTAAACCGAAAAATAACCAAAAGAGAATACGATAAGGTAATTGACTATGCGATTTCTCTCGGAATCGAAAAATTATTCTATCAATCAAAACAAAGTGCAGACACCTCGTATATTCCAAAATGGGATTACTAAAAAAGTCAAACGATTTAACGTTTGACTTTTTTAATTAAAACAATATTTACCAACCGAGTTTTTTAATTTCATTATTTATAACGTTCCACACGATATCTTCACAAAAGTAATGGTCCTTTGGGGTTACCGTTAAAGATACGTTGTCTTCCTTTTTATAATGCGCATATATTTCCTTTGCGATTTTCACTCCACGCTTAACACCGTTTAACGGGAATATGTCGTCTTTTTCGCCCGTAACTATGGCAAGAGGTCTTGGAGCAATAAGTCCCGTTAAATCTTGCATGTCAAAATTTAGATAAGCGTTTGGCATATAATTGCAATTACAATGCAATATATCCATTATCGATTCCTTGTATGGGCAAAAAGAACAAGACGGAACACAAAGCTTTATTCGTTTATCGTAAACCGCCGAATAAAAGGCAAGCGTTCCCCCGCCCGACGTACCCATAACAAATATTTTTTTCTTACTGCAAAAATCAAAATGCCTAAGTTGGTCAATGGCACGGCTGACGTCCCAAATTCTTTCACCTTGAAGCGTTCTCCCAAGCATAATTGCACGCATTGACGCATATCTACAATACATTGTACCGCCTTTAAGCTCGGTTTGCGGTTGACGTTCCCCCATACCTTTATGCTCAACACAGAGAGCAATATAACCGTTTTTAACGGCTTGTAAAGCAAAAGAATAACGTGGTTGAAGCGAAGCGTCTTTTTCCGTTTTTATTACTCCGATAGCATTATGAAACCCAGGAGTATGCCCTTGCAAACAAATTCCGATAGGCGTGTTTTTATTTGCACCGTCTGGAACAACGAGTAAACACGGCACACGTTCGCCTATATTGCTGTCAAATTCAAAACGAATAATTCTATATCCTGCTTTTTGTTCTTCGTAAATTATTTCGAAATTTTCATCACCGACGTTTTTTGAAATAACGTCGATTCCGCTTATTTTAATAAACGCCCTTCTTAAATTCTTTTTCCAAACGTCAAAGTCGTTATTTTTATTAAAAGTATATTTAGGAATAATGTTTTTAACTAATACGTCGTGGCACAAATCTGCATTTATCATATATTTTCACTTCTTATTCTTTTATCGTTGTATATTTTATTTGATAATATCCGTTTGGTAGTTTTAACTTAAATGACGGTAAAGTCTTTGAATATTTTGTTGCCGTAAACCGATAAACCTTTTTTAATAACGTTTTATTATTTTCATAATCAATAACTTCAACGGACAAAAAATATTTTTCGCCTTTATCTAAACCTGAAACAAAAGGCTTTAATTTATATCCGTCAAAATATAATACGTCGGGATTAATATTGAAAGCAACTGCCGAAGCAAAACTTTCCTTCATACAATAATAAACGAGTTTTTTATATCCGTAAAAATCAATTAACGGTTTAAGATAACTTCCGTTATTTGCCCCACCGGACAAACAGCACCAAATCATTCCGTCGGCATTGTTTTTAAGCAACGTCTTGTTAGCGTTTAATGCACAAAGGGCTTGGAAGGCTTGAGATAATTGCCATTCGTCGTCGGTAAAGTTATTACCTAATGCCGACAATTCGTCTCCAAGCTCATAAGAATCTTTGTTTATAAATTCTTTTGCTTCATAGGTATTCGGATTTTGCCTACCGATTATCGCATATTCACTAACCAAATATGCTCTATCTTTATCCTTAAAAAGTTCGGGTTGCCATTTCCAATCCTGCGTTTTCATCCTTTGCCACGAAGCGCCGTAACCCAATAACAAAGCATAGGTATGCGCACTTCTGACAACGAGTTTATCCTTCCACCCGTACGACGATTTGGCTGGGTTATCAAGTTCGTCCCTGTCCCCGCTATTGTTATAATACTTACACCCAAGATTATAAATACCTCCACCGTAATAAAGATGAGATACGGGGCAAATCAATCTGGTTTTATCAACACTTTTAACCGTATCGACAAAATTATCGTAAATCCTATCAATTACGTCAAGCGTAGTATGAAGTTCGTTCGACCCTTCCCACATAATTATCGAAGGGTGATTTATCGAATACCTTATTTGTTTTTTATACTCGTCGCTTTGTTTAAAGTCCGTTGTCCATTGCATATTTTCAGCACAGTCGATAAGTCTTGTCGTAGCAATAAGCATAAGCCCCATTTTATCGCAAATACGATAAAATCTTCTATCGTTACTGCCGTACCCTAACTGATGAAGACGCATAACGTTTGCACTCATTTTTTTAAGTGCCAACACTTGACTCATTATTTCTTCATCGGAAGGACAAAGATGAGTTAATGGCACTTTGTCGATAGGCGGTAAAAACTGCATGTTGAGTGCGCCTTTAAGCACGATTCTTTTACCGTTCAAGTAAATACCGCCTTTTTTTTGCTCGATTAATCTGAAACCCGTTTCAATATGTTTTTTAAGAAGTACATTTTGGTTGTCATCAAACAATTCAAGAATAACAGAATACATATTTGGATTTTCACAATCCCATAAATCGAGTTTTTTTTCAAACCTTTTTGAATAACAACGCCTATAAAACCTGCCCTCGTCAAGCAAAACCGCCTTTTTTTCTTCCGGATACATTTTTTTAATATAAAGCCTGAAATTTAGCCCTGATAACGTTTGCGAAGTTGTGCCTATACGAATATCAAAACGGACGTTTTCGCCGTTAATTCCCAACGTTCTTGTCGTTATATCTGCATCAAACCCCGTTTTTGTCTTAACAATATCGATATCGTTACAAAACCACGCATTATAATAATCGTCGTTTTTGTGCCACGGGAAAAGCGACTCCGGTGCCCTTGGACAAACGACAATTTCCATTTCGTTGTTTCCATTTTTTAAATATTTTGTAATATCAAGATTAAAAGGCGCAAAACTGTCGGTTTCAAACACCATATTGTCATTGATTTTTATATAACCGCCGGGGTCAAGCGCACCGACCCGAACAATAACGTTTCCGCAATTATCATAATCGATATTTTTACGCAAAACAAGTTCTTTATCTTTATTTAATCTTGTACCTATCTTAAAAGGAAGCGTTACATCTCCGATGTATTCTTCATTATCGTTAAAAGTAGAATTGTTGCAAAAAACATTTCTTTCTCTGCCGTCATTATCTATAAATAGCGTTGGTTTAACTTCCCACGTTCCGACAGGTTGCATACCACCACCGATAAAAATATTATCGATTTTTTCTCTTTTCGTATATTCGAAATTTTGAGCAACGTTGTTAAACGTTACAGTAAAATCTTCTCTGCCGAAAATAACGGAAAATGAGTTTATATCATCAAAAACATATTCGCCGATTAAACACAAATCGTAATGATACGGCTTAACTTTCCCGTTCTTATAAAAAACCCTACCGTCGGGAGAAAAATAAAGCTTAACGATTTCCTGCGTATCCGCACGAAATTCAATAAACCGCCCTGTCGTAGTCGTCAAAACGCCTTCGGGGGATTTATGATAATAGGATTTGCTGATTTTAACGTCAAAATCAAAACGCAAAACCCCACAGGAAAATTCATACTTTGCACACGGAACAGGAAAAGTAAAATCATCGTTTAAAACGACTTTTTTGTCAAGAATTTTGGCACGTTTCGTATAAAGATGCCACCCTAAAAAAACCGTATGTGATTCTCTTTTGTACGCCGAATATTTTTCGTTTCTATCGATTTTAATATTTTTTAAGTTTTTAATAATTTCAGCCTCGGAAAAAGCTTTTTCGTTAAATAAGTTTTTCCCGTACTCTTTTGACATAAACTCGATATAATGCGACAAAAACTCTTTTTGGTCATTAAAAAAAAGAGGAGAATCTTCGCCGTAAAAATCAATCTTACCTCTTTTTAACTTATCGTCGTATTTTACAAATTCATTGAAAACGTCTTCTTGCATTTTAATAAATCCTCAATTTTTATCATTATACCACATAAAAAAAAGAAAGTAAAGATTTAAAAAAAACAAACCACCCGAAGGTGGTTTATTTTGTTAACATTGACTTATTAAACGAATATAGAATTCAACTGCTCTATGAATTGTTTCAAGCCTGATTCTTTCGTTATTACCGTGTATAGTACTTCTTTCCTCACTCGTTAAGTCCATAGCAGAAAATCTATAAACTTTATCGGAAATCGAACCATAGTGACGGCTATCCGAACATTGAACCATAAGATAAGGAGAAACGATGCACCCCTTCCACGTTGAAGCAACGGCGTTTGCAACCTTCTTATAAGAATCACACGCCGTTTGTGAAATCGGCGACGGATTCATACCTTGAATAACCGAGATTTTTACGTTTTCATTATCAACGGTTTTCGTCAAGTATTCAACTGCGGTATCAATTGTATCTTCGGGATTAAGTCTGATATTAGAAACCATTTCTGCTTCAGGCGGAATAACGTTTGATGCCTTACTTCCGCTCATTTGCGTAAAAGCAACGGTCGTACGCATAAGTGCATTAAGTTCCCCACCACTCTTTTTACAAATTTTATCTAAGACTTTACCGAATATCCAAAGGTTAGCAAAAATCATTCTATAAACAAACGTCGATCTTCTGCCAAGCGTATCGAACATTTCGGCAACAGGTTTCGTTAAATGCATCTTGAAAGGATTGTTTTCAATCTTAACACATGCATCGGACAAAACGCCTACAGGTGTATGTGGCTTTGGTGCCGAAGCATGCCCACCTGCGGATTTTACCTTATAATTTATATCAATCATACCCTTTTCGGCAATACCGATAAGTCCGCATTGTTCTTTAACGCCGGGGAAAATGTCTTTAACGACAGCCCCGCCTTCGTCAATTACGAGTTCTGGCGTAATACCGTTCTTTTTAAAGTAATCAACGATATTTATTGCGCCACGACCGTTAATTTCTTCTCCACCGGAAAATGCAAAGTAAATATCGTGTTCGGGAACGAAGCCATTTTTAATAAGATGATCCGATGCCGTCATTACGCCGTTAAACGTAACTTTTGTGTCGAGAGTTCCTCTGCCCCACAAAACGCCGTTTTCGATTATACCTTCAAAAGGCGGTTTTTCCCAATCTTCTTCGTTTACGGGAACAACGTCGTAATGCGCCATCAAAACAGCAGGAGTTCCGTTTTCTTTGCCTTTCCACTTAAAAAGAAGTGCACGGTCAGGAAGTTTCTCAAGCGTACAAACCTTATAAACGTTTGGAAAAAGTTCAGGCAATAAACCTATAAGTTTTTCAAATTCGCTATCGTCTTCTATCTTACTGTCACGGTTAGAAACGGTCTTACATTTAACTAAAGTTTGAAGATTCTTAACCGCTTTGTCTTTATCAAAAACAATTTCGTTAGAGTCAACCGTAACGTTTGCCTTTGGCTTAAACATAGCAGTTCTGATTAAAATGGTTGCCAAAAGTCCCACAATAATAGCACAGATGGCGATAATAATGTACCAATAAAATTCCATGATTTCACCTCGTTATTAAATAATACCCTTCTTGTACATTAAACGTGCTACCAAAATGGTAAATACAACACCGACAGGTACCATAATACCAACCGTGCTTGCGTTTAAGGCAGGAACGAATATAAATAATATAAGCATCAAAATGATTGTCGGTAGAGCAACTTTCCAGTTCTTTGAAACGAATACAACAGCAAGCCCACCGAAAAGTGCCGGAAGAATTTGGTCAAAAGCAGGTTGTAACGTTGGCGAACTTAAAAGATTCGAAAGCGGAGTTACGCTAATCAAAATTACACCCAAAACAATTATACCCGTCGTAACGATACTCGAAACTGCAATCGAAATCGTGGAAACGAGTTCGCCTTCTTCGGAACTTGCTTTAAGGTTAGCACTTTCAAGTGCGTTAAGAGCACAAGGAAGTTTTAAGTTTGAAATATTTCCTGTTACAAATGACAGATATGCCCCGCCTGCACCAAGCATAGGAACGTAGGTAAAAATTTCGATAATACCTACTGCCCAATACATAGGAACGGTTGCGAGCATTCCTTTAAGTAACGGTTCCCATTCTGGAACGGCACCAAACATTATCATCAATGCCACAGGGAAAACAATTATAAGTGCCAAAATAATATATCCCCAAATCATACCATAACGGTGAACGCTATCCATATAAGATAAACCGGTTTTATTCTTAGCCATTATATTTTACCTCCAAAAAACATTGTAAACGGAATTGCCGACGCCATACCAAGTACCAAACTGATAGGAAGGGCGTAATCGGTAATCCAGCGTGCTTTGGTCTTCTTTGAAATAATACCGAGCACAGCCATAACAAGAGCGGAAACAACCATTACGCAAATCGGTACTATACCCGAAGTGCTTGTGTAACTGACTTGCTGTTTAACTCCGTCAATTTTTTCCATAGTCGTAAACACACCGTCGGTTGATTTCCATAATCTATCAACGTTACAGAAAACGAATCCGAGGAAGGCAGAAATCATACCCAAAAACATTGCAGAGTTAAAAATTTCACCCCACTTTTTATCCTTGCTTTCGATTTTGATCATACCGTTTTGAATCTTTTTGGTTAAAATAGGAACCAAAATAAGTCCGATAATAATACCAAAAGTCATTACCCAAACAACCGTAACAAATGCAGACGCTGTCGCAACGGGAGTAGCCATTGAACCGCCCAAAGGCAATAAAGCATTAGCGGCAGCAGTCGTTTCGTACGAAAGGGAGCCGATAATCGACAATCTAAGCCAAGGAACGGGAATACCCAAACTTTGCGAAAGAACGACAACACCGATTAAGATTGCAATAGCAGGTGCAATAGTAAAAATTGCGGAAGTCGTTATCGTGTTCTTTACGACAGAACCGGCAAGACCGATTTCTTTTGCACGCTTTAACGCACGAACCAAAAAGAAAATAGATTGTCCCAAAACCGCAGCAACGATAATACCAACCATCACGAAAAGTATAGGACTGTTAATATCAAATTCCATACAAATCTCCTTTTTTTACAAAATACTTAACTTATTATACATTATTTTTATTTATTTTTCAATACAATTATATAAAAAAACAATAAATTCACATAAATAAAAAAGTGGGCATTAACCCACTTTTATTATTATAGTTCCTCAATTTTGATAACCGTCAAATCTTTACGTCTTTGTTTATTATTGTTTTTCTTTTTCTTTTCGATATAAATTTTATCATTAAACTTAAATAAAACCAATATAACGATAACCAAAATGATACAACCGATTATCAACCAAATTGCCGTAGTCGATAACGTTGTTAACTTAACTTTACTCCACATTTCGTTTATTTTTGTAAGAGTGTCCGTATCAAAGTTTGCCATTATGGCACACCTATTTATAGTTTCCTCGTCCGGATATTGAGCATAAAGCATTTGAAAATTATCTTCGGTAGAATATATTACGTAATCTTCCCCACCGAAAAAATAATTTAAGTCAAGTGCATAAACGGGAACAAGACTGTCGACGACATCTCCGTCTTCGGTAACTTCAACCCCCCTTAAACGGTATCCGCCTTCTCCGTCTTCTTCGACTTCACCATAAACACCGATAACGGAATATAAATCGTTTTCGGTATCAACGCAGACAAAATCTTCTTCGAAATACTCTTCGTCATCTATAAGTTGTTGCTTTTCATCGGCGGAATAATATTCCATTTCCATTTCGGCACTGTACCAATCTTGGGCAAGTTCAAATACGGTATCCGTGGCGATACAACTCGTGTATCCCGTATAATCCATATTTTCCACTACAACGTCGTCAGAGCAAAGATAGTTTAAAAATTCAATACAATCCGCTTCTTGCTGACCGGTAGTGCTTTTCGACATAACGTAAGCGTCAAACCAAACGTTTGAACCTTCATCGGGGATTACGTAACCGAGATTTACCCCAACTTCTGCCCCGGATTCTAAAGCATAAACGGCATCACCGCTCCAAGCAAAATAAACGTCAATCCTTTCTCTTATAATATCGGACTTCGCACTATCAACTTCAAAACAGTACAAATTTTGTTTTGCATCTTGCAAAAACTCCTGAACTTTTGCAATAGTTTCGTCGTCCGTCCTATTAAAAATTTCCGTAACAGATGCATTATAGTTTTCGGAATTTTTATTCAAGGCTAAAAGTTCATCTCTATATATAGCCCCGACCGACATAGTATAAGTATCACGAATACTGTCTTTAATAGTAATTCTATCGAAATATTTATTGTCTAAAACTGCGTTCCATGCGTTTAAATTCCAATCATCATCCTCGGCTGAATACACGTCCATATTATAAACGAAACCCATCGTTCCCCACATATATCCAACGGCGTAAGTTTTGTCGTCATCTTCATAAAAACCGAGTTCGGAGAATTTTTTGTTGATATATTCCGATGCACCGTTCTTAAAGTTTTCGGGCATTGTGAACGGCTTAATCATATCTTCTTCTATCATCTTCATAACCATGTATTCTGATGGACATAAAAGATTTGCACCGTTCGGGTTCTTTTTCAGTTCGTTATACAATTCTTCAACGGTTGCCATCGTATAATAATTAACGTCAAAATCGTGAGAATCGTTAAAGTTTTCAATTACGTCTTCCCCGATATAATCTTCAACGGAATAAACGTTTATTTCTCGCTTTTCCGCCTTGACACTTTTTGAATATAACGGGCAAAATATAATCAATAAAACGGCAATCTCTATCGCAAGAAAATTACACAATATTTTTTTCATAATATCACATAACCTCCTTTGCCTTTTTGCCGGATTTAATGTTTATTATCACAACAACAATAAACGTCAAAACAAATATGATAGTGGTAAGCGCCCTGTAAACAGGAATAGCCTCACTTGCGGCTTCGGTAGTAACTGCTATTGCTTTATATACAGCCGTACTTATCGTATCAAATCCCATAGGAGATAGAGTTGCCGTAACGATGTAATCGTCAAGCGAAAGCGTTATTGCCAACATAAAACCGGTAAACACCCCGGGAAGAATTTCGGGCAAAATAACCTTAAAGAGTGCTTGCGTCGGCGTTGCACCAAGGTCCAACGCCGCTTCGTAAAGCGAAGAGTCCATTTGTTTTAATTTCGGCAAAACCGACAAAACTACAAATGGCGCAGATAAAATAATATGCCCAACGTATAAGCCGAAAATCGACCTAAACGAAACGCCTAAAATCATAAACAGCATAACCAAGGCACAAGCCGTTACGATTTCGGAGTTTACAACCGGAATTTGAGAAATTGCGTTGACAAACTTCCCCTTTTTACCTTTTGAATAAAAAATACCGATTGCACCGAGCGTTCCTAAAACGGTTGATGCCGTTGCCGAGATTACGGCAAGTAATACAGTATTTATTATAACGTCCGAAATGTCGCCCAATTTACCGTACCACTTAAAAGAAAAACCTTCCCAAACACCTATCCAGTTACCACTATTGAAAGAAAAAATAACGAGAATAAAAATAGGGATATAAATAAAAGCCAAGAGTAGGAAAATATAACCACGGGATAAAAATTTTCTCATTACAAATTTGTCCCCCTTGAATTATTTTCACTCTTAAATCCACCGGTTAAAAGCATAGTCACAAACATGATAACAAGCATTATAAGCGATATTATTGCACCGGAGTTTTGGTTGATTTGCGTACCGTTTTCACCCAAGAAGCACCACGCAATAAGTTTTCCAATAACGGAAAATCCCCTTGCACCGCTAAAAGTATCGGTGATAACGTAACAACTCATAACGGGTAAAAACACCATCATTGCACCACTTATAACACCCGGTAAAGAAAGCGGAAGCGTTACGGAAGTAAACACTTTTACCTTACTTGCACCGAGATCCAACGCTGCTTCTTCCAAACTTTTATCCATCTTAATCAGCGTTGAATATAGCGGTAAAATCATAAACGGCAAAAAGTCGTAAGTCAGTCCGATTATATTTGCAAATGAACCGAGCGGTATTCCGATAAGCGTTAAAAGTTCCTTCATCGCCATTGCACGAAGAACAAAATTTATCCACGTCGGAATTATAAACAAAAGCAAAAAAATAAATGCGACGGATTTTTTCATTTTCGACAAAATATACGCCAAAGGATATGCCAAGAGTAAACAAATTACAGTTATCAACAAAGCAACCAAAATACTGATTAAAAGAGTACTGATTTTTGTCGTATTAGTGAAAAAATCGATAAAGTTCATAAATGAAATATTTCCGTTTGCGTCGGTAAAAGCGTAGTAAACGACAACGAGCAAAGGAATAACTACGAACATTACTATAAATAACGCATATGGAATACAAAGTTGACCCCTTGAAAAAGGAAATCTTTTTTTACGAGAGCCAACTGTAAATGGTTCTTTTTGTACCATTTTAACGTCTTCTCTCATCTTACTATCTCCTGTTTAAGCGTAAGTTTAATATTTTCTTTTTTAATAATAACGGATACTCTGTCGTTTTCGTTCCACGTATCTTCCGTGTCGAAAACAAAATCTTCTTCGTTTTCATCCGTCCTTACGATAAGTTGGTAGTGGTCGCCTTTATAAATCATCGAAACGATATTTCCAACTGCTCCACCAACGTTTTGGTCATCGGAAATTTCAATATCTTTTAATCCGACTTCAACTTTAACGTCAACGTCAGTTAAATCGATTTTTTCGCCTTCGGCGGTTATTAAATACCCTTCTTCGTCCAAATGAGATCCTGCGTATAATTGCGTAACGTCGCACTCAAACTCGCCGTCACCAAAACAAACCGTGTTTTTCTTTGTAATGTATCCGTCATATTTGTTTGACGAAAATTCTTTTGCCATAATATGAATGCCGTCGGGTTTAATCGTTATGCTAACGTTCTCCCCCACCTTTCTTTCGATGGTATCTTGAATTACGACTTCCGTCTTACCTACCATCATAACCATTTCATAATGGACACCCTTAAAAATCGAACTTACGATTTTACCGTTTACTTGTCCTTTACCTTCGTCAAGTAACTCTATATCTTCCGGTCTAACTACAACATCAACCTTTTCGTTTTTAGGGAAAACGTCAAGGCAATCAAAATTGTATCCGATAAACCTAACTTTTTTATCCTCGAGATAAGTACCGCTGAAAATATTACTTTCCCCGATAAAATCGGCAACAAAAGAGTTCTTCGGCTCGTTATATACGTCAGTCGGAGTGCCAACTTGTTGAATAACTCCGTCGTTCATAACGACAATCGTATCACTCATTGTAAGTGCTTCTTCTTGGTCGTGCGTAACGTAAATAAAAGTAATGCCGAGTTTACGGTGCATTTCTTTTAATTCGAGTTGCATGTCCTTTCTCATTTTAAGGTCAAGAGCACCCAAAGGTTCGTCGAGCAACAAAATTTGAGGTTGATTAACTATTGCCCTTGCGATTGCAACACGTTGTTGTTGTCCACCCGAAAGCGTTGAAATACTTCTTTTTTCAAAGCCCTCAAGGTCAACGATTTTCAAAGCCTTTTCAACTTTTTCGGCAATTTCTTTTTTGGTTAATTTTTCTATTTTAGAAAACCGATTACCATCTTTATCTTGGTAGGTAACCTTAACTTTTTTAAGTTTAAGCCCAAATGCAATATTATCAAAAACGTTAAGATGAGGGAAAAGTGCGTATCGCTGGAAAACGGTATTGATGGGTCTTTTATTCGGCGGAAGAATTGAAATATCTTCTCCGTTAAGAAGAATTTTTCCGGTCGTTGGCTTGTCAAATCCGGAAATCATACGAAGTGTCGTAGTTTTTCCGCAACCGGAAGGCCCTAAAAAGGTAACGAATTCGCCTTTTTTGATTTTGAGATTAACGTTGCTTACCGCAACAACACCGTTCTCAAATTGACGTGAAATGTCAACCAATTCAATGATATTAGAATTTTCACTCATAACAGTTTTCTCCTAAAAAATTTATCTTAAAGTTAAAAATTTTAAAATGATGGTGGGGATGAAACCCAAATAAACTCTGCTTCTTTTGTGTCTTTGTTTATTATTTGATGAATTTTACTTGCGGAATAATAGAAACTTTCGCCCCTTTTTACCTTAATTCTACGCTTTCCCAAAAGCAAGACGATTTCGCCCTTTATAACAAAACCGAATTCCTCTCCTTCATGCGGAAAATCTTCGTCGGTAGATGCACCCGCTTTTAATACGATATGAACGGGCTCCATCATGTTTTTTTGCGCATTCGGAACAAGCCAGTTTAAAACATACTCGTCGGTAACCTTTTCGATAAAATCATTTTTTGTAAAAACGACTTTTTCTTCTTGATCACTTTGAGAAAAAAATTCTTTAAGGTCGGTTCCGAGTGCCGAAAGAATATCTATAAGCGTGGCAATGGAAGGGCTTGTCAAATCATTTTCAAGTTGTGAAATATATCCCTTCGTAAGTTCACACCTATCGGCAAGTTCTTCTTGCGTGAGTTCACAAGAAAGCCTTAAATCCTTTATTTTTTCGCCAATTACCATTTTTTACCCTTTGGTTTATTAAATTTTAACTTTAAGTTTAATAAAACTAAACCCTTAACAATGCTATATTATAAAAAAAACGTAAAAATATGTCAATAATTTTTAACATATTTTTTTTAAATTTTTTTTGCATTTTTTTCGGCGTGCCTTTTATGGTTTTTTCTAACATATTTAAGCACAAAAAAAACACAGCCTTAACTGTGTTTTTATTTGTTTGTTTTATAAAAAGTGTTTATCGCATTTGAGATTAAAAATTTGCCTTAAAAACGTCAGCAACGTCCGATATCGTTATGTAAGCTTTTTCGTCTTTCTTCGCAACAATGTATTTAAGGGCATTTATCTGAAATCTGTTTACGACAAAATATAGCATCGTCCTTTCTTCGCCGGAATACCCGCCTTTTGCTTTAAGCACCGTCGGGCTAACCTTAAACTTTTCTTTGAGTGCATTTTGCACTTCGTCCGGTTTTGCTGTAATTATAATTGCAGCCTTTGACCTATCGATACCTTCAACAACGAAATCCACCGCCTTTATTCCTACGATATAGGTCAAAATGGAATATAACGGAATAGTCCAAGCCCCGAGAACAAAACCGCAAATAACGTATAAAATTACGTTATATATCATTACGAACGTTCCAACTGTTATACTTAATCTTTTTGCAAAAATAACAGCCATAACTTCAATTCCGTCGATTGCCCCACCATACCTAATTGCAAGTCCGCTTCCAACCCCCGAAATCAAACCACCGAATAGAGCGCAAAGTAATATGTCATCACCTGCTATGGGCGAAACTTCGCTTAAATCAAATAGGACGTTAGTAAATAAAAGCGATACAAGCGAATAGATAAGTACAACGTAAAGAGAATAAACGGTAAAAGTAACACCTTGTTTTTTAAGCCCGAATATAAAAAGCGGAATATTTAATACCACAAGGAAAAACGACAACGGCAACACGGAAGAAAAAACGTTAGCAAACAACATAGAAGTGCCGGAAATACCGCTATCAAATAGCGTTGCGGGATACAAAAACAAAGTAACACCCACAGCGTTTACGACACCGGAAACGGTAAGCATAATAAAATTAAAAAATCTAAATTCGGTTTTTCTTTTCATCTTTCACCTTACAGTAATTCGTACAATTCTTCCTTTAACTTATAATATTTTTTAATATCCTTTGAATAAGTATGCATATCAATAAAACCATACTTCTTCATAACACAAATGACCTTCTCTCTCGAAGTGCTTTTTGACGCAGAGATTAAAAGTCTATATAATTCAAACGCTTTAAGCATTGCAAAGTATCTTATCGAATAATCAACGTCCCCATCCCCGGGATAAACGATAAATGAGTCGCCGGCAGCGAAAGCGCCTCCCGTAGTTGCGTCGGCATAAGGGTTTAACGGCGAAATAGAAAATTGAGTATTATAAAAATTATACCCCCAATGTAAAAACCCGTTTGCCTTACTCGTGAAGATATCAAAACCCAAAACCATGGTCCTAAAAAACGGCATATGAAAATATCTGTTAGTTAAGTACTCGTTATCTACGCCGATACAATAATATATCAAATGCGGAACTTCATCAAATTGCGGTAAATCTTTACTGAACGTTGCAACAGCCGGCATATCAACGATTTTGCGCTTACAAAAATCAAATTGCGAAAGTGCGTCCATCGTTTTCATTCCACCGTTATGTTTTTTAACGAAATGATACAACTGTTCGTACTTATCAACGTGCTTTCCGTGCGGTTCATCGGTTAAGTGCATGTAACAATTATCAAAAATTCCTTTCTTCTTGGTGTAATCAGCCAATTCACTCAAAAATGAAGAAAGAAATTCGCAATATTCTTTTGAATCCGAATTTACGCTCCAACCGAAGTATTTGACGAGTTTTCCGTCAACGTCAATCATAATTTTCGGGCAATATTCTCCGCCCCATTGCGTAAAGAGATGCGAGAATTCAAAATATTTTATTCCGTAACTTTTAGCGATTTCAATATACTTATCGACTTCTGAAAAATCAAATTCGAAATTTTCTCGGTTTTTCTTAACTTTAACGAGTTGCGTGGTAAGTCTTTCCTTTCCGACGCCTGTGTCAAGCGGTGGCGTAAAAAGCGGAATTAGTAACATGTTATTACCCATTTTAACGTATGCTGACAAAAACTTTTCGAAAATCGAATAAAACTGCTTTGAAAAAGGTTCTACCTTATAATAATTACAAATCCCATCCAAATGAAACCAATTCGTTAAAATTACGTCCGTGTCAAGTAATTTTTTGTCTAAAACGTTGAGTTTAAATAAAACTTCTTTTCCGAGTGCTTTAATTTTAATGATATGCTCGCCGGGAGCTTTTTCACAAGCCGGTATTTCAAAATAAAAGGTAACGTGGTCTTCTTTTCTCAAAAAATAAATATAGTTTTCTCTTGTTAAAAGGTCGGGATAAACGTCGCCTTTACTTTTGATATAATATTTATCAGTTTTTTTATTGTTTGAATAATTTCCCTTTACTTCATGAACTTTGTAAATATTAACAGGCAAATCGGACTCCACGGAAATTTCGCCGTTAAGGTTATCCTTTGAAAGCCAAAAAAATTCATCATCGATAAAAAGCTGAAAAGAAAAACTTTCGTTACTCAAACAAAAGCCGGTATTTAATTTAACAACGTCCTTTTTGCTTAAAATTTTTACATCGCCGGAACATAAAGTCAAACTCATAAATACTCCATACAATAATCTTTTTAAACATTATAACAAAAAATAAAAAATAAAGCAATATAATTCCAAATTATATTTTATTATAACTTTAATTCTCAAATTCTCACTGAAAGAGAATTTCAAATATTATATTGACAAAATATCCTATAAGCGATATAATCATAGAAAAAATAGGAACATAATTATGGTGGAAGATATTAAAAAAAATATTGCAAGCAATCTTGTTCTTTTAAGAAAACAAAATAAGATGACACAGCAGGACGTTGCAAAAATCACTAATTATTCCGATAAAGCAGTTTCAAGATGGGAACTTGGCGACTCCTTCCCCGACATCGATGTTTTATCTTCTCTTTGCGATTATTTCGGCGTAACGTTTGAATGGTTAATTAAATCACATAACGAAGCACCGAAAATTTCGAAAATTCAAAAAGAAAAATTTAAAATAGCTTCGGTAATTCTTTGGGAAATTTGTTGCTTTACTCTGGCAACCATATTGTACGTGTTTTTTCTTATAACAAAAAATATATCTTGTTGGCCGTTTTTTATTTGTGCGGGATTCTTTTCGGCACTGATATTTTCTTTTGCCGCAAGAAGATGGTGGGGAAATCTCGTGTGCTTCACGGCAAATTCGATTTCTCTTTGGTTATTAATATCAAGTTCATATCTTAGTATTTTAGAATTTGGAAATGAAAACCTCTGGCCACTTTTTTTGGTAGGGATTCCGATTCAATCAATACTTATCCTCTTGCTTTATATCAAAAACGGAAAAAATTAAAAGACCGAATATTTTCGGTCTTTTTTTATTCTATCCTCAATTTTCTTAAATAATCCTTTTGGTCATCGGTTATCCTGTAACTTTCGACTGCCTTTTGAATCGTTTTATTATGCGTCCACTTGTCAAGAAGCTTATTTTCGAAAACGTAAATTGTACTATCCCATTGTTTTGCAAGCGCAGTAGCATAAAACCATGCAATCATCATATTAACGTAATATTCGTCGGATTTAACACTTAAAGGAATTTGCAAAATCTTCTTATTAAAATCGTCGTCAAGGTAAAACGTCATAAGCATTTCAATCGCAAAACGTATGGTATAAGTCTTATCGCTTTTAACCCATTGTTCAATTTTTTCAAGCAGTAACTTTTTATCCTTTTTTAATG
This sequence comes from Christensenellaceae bacterium, assembly GCA_045599205.1. GTDB lineage: Bacteria > Bacillota > Clostridia > Christensenellales > Borkfalkiaceae > UBA1259. Next base: position 37,815 of record JAZRVM010000015.1, read on the forward strand.
CCTTGGGACTCATAATATCGCACACCGCCCAATTATCGACGTATGGCAAAAACTCGTCTAAAAGGTCATAAATTCGGCATATATCCTTCATTTCGGATATTAAAAGAGCGTGAAGCATATTTTCATCGTAATAAAAATGCGGAAGTATCGATAAAAAACGATTTGATTCTTCATCTGAAATATATTTCTTTGCAAAAGCCCTTAAAACAGGGACTCTAACTCCGATAAACTTATCTTTATCGATATTAGGTGTCAGTTTTGCCTGAAAATCAGCATAAGTTTTATCGGAAAGCGCAAAAAGGCGATTGATTAAATCCATATTAAACTATTTTTAAATGAAATTTTTTCCTTTTAAAATTTTTCTCATTATATCATTTGTTAAAATTGATGTCAAGGTAAGATTACCGGCATTGTGCCTACCAAATAATTCATATACTATTTCGTTTACGAAAATAAATTAGTAATACAAAAAATCGGCGAAAAACCACACCGTGTTAATAATACACTTCAATACCAATAAAAAATCAACTTGCCTTTTTTGTTTTTTTCGTTATATGGAATATACTTTCAATAATAAACGAAACAACCGAAATCAACAAAAACTCTCCGATAATCGAGTACAAAAACGGAACGTATTCACCATTACTAACAAAAAATTTCGGCGTAAAAATATCGATAATATTTTTAACAAAAGGAACATCGATAGGAGCAAAAATAATTATCGGGTTACTCTCTTTAATGAGAGTATAGGCGTTAGACAAAGTTTCGCCCTTAATAAGATAAAAAGTAATCGTGTTGACAAATATCGTCAACTTGAACAATATATAGTGTGACGGAATCTTATAAAAGTTTTTAATTTTGATTTCGTTAAAGTCAAACAACAAACAAAGCAAATTACAAAACGCCAACAAAAAGTGGCAAACGTAATACCGTACGAATTCAATATTATTTATCGACTCCCCTATAAACCAATAAGGAATTGCTATTGCGGCAAATCCCGAAAACATACCGATAATGTTTATGGCTTCTTTTAACGCACCTTTTTTTAGAATTAAAGAAAGAGGGTTAATGATAATCATCAAGGCGCACATGTTATACGCCGTTTGAATAAGATCGAATTCCTGCCCGATATACTGGGGCCATATTTTATTTTTTAAAATATGTTGAACAAAATTGAACAACATAAAAATCAAAACAAAAATTTTTTGAACGTAGCGCTTTTTATTTCTTAACAAAATAAAAGAAATAATCGAAAAGGCTATCGGTAACAAAATCATTAAAATATGAAAAACGTTTCCGTATTGTAAAACCATATTTCTCCTTTACCTTAACCCACAATATCAATATTATGATATATTTTATTCTTCCCTTCTTTTCTTTTTTTATAATTTTTATTACATTATATCAACAGACTTTGCATCAGTCAATAATATTTATGACGAAAAACTCAGATCTCTTGCAATATGGCTAAATTTACGTGTACGACGAAGATCCTGGCGAACTTCAAGCAATTGAACTGCTTGCCGGCTATTCTTACGACGACCTTGCGGTTATGCTAAACAACAGGTCTTTCCCTGATGGCGTGGACAGTTTTTGGGGAATGCAACTCACATATTTTAGAAAATACGGACATGATTACAATTCTATCGTCAAAAAAGTGTCTATTCTTGGAACGGCAGAATATAAAACCGTATAGTAAATAAATAAAAACACAAAAAAAGCAAGGCAAATAAGCATATTCTTGATTAGACGTGGTAAATGTGCGTTCGATAATTAAGTAAGATTTTTCAAAGCCCTTTATAACGTTACCCTTTCCGCCTTCGAAAGTGCTTATCAAATTGCTTTCGCCGTTTATTGTTTCCGCATCGTTTCCAATAGCGTCTTACGGGGTTAAATATACAGGGAGTTTAGCGTATTCAATACTTACTTTTTTGCTTTCTTCTAACGTTGTTTTTCAAGTCATTTGCGGTAAACACAAACGAATCATTAGAAACGTTTGAAAGGTCGATAGAAAGAATTTTTGCGTGTGCGTAAGCGCTTCGTACCACAACGGAATAAAGCATATCTTCTTTAGTAAAATCATCAACGTATTTTGCTCTACCCGTAACTTTATCCTTTCCGTCTACTCTTACGATATTTTCACCAAAATATTTCATAATTTTTCTCCGTTTTTATTATACTTTATTTTAAAAAAAGTCAAATATAAAGACTATAAGATGTTAAAACTTGTGCCTTTTATAACAATAAACCATTGGTTTTTATTATTAAAAAATTTGCTATAAAAAAGTGCAACGAACTATTTTGGTACTCCCAAAAGAAGCATCTCCGTTTCGCTACGATGGACTATGTAATCCGTATTAGTCCGTCAACGGCGTCCGAACTCACAGTTCAATTCTTACGTTCGAAAATAAAAACAAAAGCACTGCCAAACGGCAATGCTTTTTGTTTTGGTACTCCCGAGCAGAATCGAACTGCTAATCTTCCCTTAGGAGGGGAAAGTTATATCCATTTAACTACGGAAGCAAATGTTTTATTTAATAAACGCTATATATTTTACAATATATTATCTTCAAAGTCAACTCAAAAAATATTTAACGAGTATAATTTTCCATTAAAAAAGAAACAATCATATTAAAAGTATAACAATAATTATGAAATAATCATAAATTAAAATAGGATATACTTTTTTTGGAAGAAATATGATAAAACGCGGAGAATTATATTATGCAGATTTAAGTCCCGTTGTCGGGAGTGAACAAGGGGGTATAAGACCCATTTTAATCGTTCAAAACGATACGGGAAATAAATATTCTCCAACGGTAATTGCCGCCGCTGTAACGAGTAAGCTTACCAAGGCAAAACTGCCAACTCACATTGAAATTGCGGCAAACGAATTTGGACTGATTAAAGATTCAGTTATACTTTTGGAGCAAATACGTACTCTTGACAAAAAAAGATTAAAGGAAAAAATCGGCGAGCTTTCCAAAATTAAAATGAGCAAGGTAAACACCGCCCTGCTCATATCTTTGGGTTTTAACAATAAAGACGACTCGGTTATATAATTAACCGCCACCGACTCAAAAGTGTTACTTTGCAATCAGCATAAGAGATTTTTCTTTTCTATATCTTTCAAGTGCTTTTAAGTATTTTTCCGAAATAGATAAATTATATCGTTGTTTTTCTTCATACGATAAGCTTTTATAATAATTCTCGTCGGTAAGCCTGCCTATTACGTCAGACACTTCCCCTTCGGTATCGAGAATTTCCTTAACACGTTTATAAAAATCTTCAAAATTATCGGTATTATGCTTTATTTTTTCGGCAACACGCTCGGTTAAGTAATCTTTAACCTTACTTGCCGACACCCCGTTATTCTCTGCTTCTATTATCTGTTCCTTAATAAGTCCGCTATGTTCTTTCCAAAAACCACTTTTTAATCTTTTTTTGGCTTCTCTGCAATATTGTTTTAACGATTTTTGTTCAACCATACATTATTCCCCTATATTAGACATTATTCTACATATTTTTCACATAAAAAAAGAAAACCCACTGATTTATCTTCAGTAGGTTTTTTGTTTTAGCCCTTAAAGCTTCTCTTTCTGGCAGCTTCGGATTTTTTCTTTCTCTTTAACGAAGGACTTTCATAAAATTCTTTTTTACGCATATCACCGATAATGCCGTCACGTGAACACTTTCTCTTAAAACGTCTCAATGCGCTGTCGAGATTTTCATTTTCACCAACTCTAACAATAGACATCTGTTTTCACCTTCCTTCGCAAAACTGCACTTTTTAGCATAATGAGTATATCAAAGTCGTTTTTTTTTGTCAATTACTTTTAATACATTTTTCACTTTTTTTGAAAGTTCCCGACTAAAAGCCTTTCCCCGTCAAGGTATGCCGTGGTTTGTTTGTTCCCTGACAAATACTCTATCAATTCTTTTGTCTCCGATATGCCGTCTGGAATTTCAAGTCCCAAAAGGCGGTCATCGGTAATTCTATGAAAATCCGTTCCGCAAGTTACAAGCAAATTACCTCTTTCGGCAAAGTCTATTACCTTATCCTTATACCCTATATCGCTAGACTTACAATTTATTTCTATACCGTCGAGATACTTCGGGTCAAGTGGGGACATATTGGTATTCGGTCTATACGGCAAAGCGTTTTGTCTATACGGGTGAGCCTGAACAACGATTATACCGTACTTTTTGGAAAGATTATAAAGTTCTTCGTGAGACATAAAACAAAGCCCGCTCGTTTCTCGCATAAACCTATCCGTAACGCCTATAAGCACTATATCAGAATAATGCGGTAAATCTACGGAAACTTCAAGCCCGTAAAAGACCTCGAACCCCACGCTATCCCCGTATTCTTTTGCCAAACGGTATTCCTTTATAACCATTTCGGCATAATCGGAATATGACATATTGTCAAAATAAAAGGTTTGACAATGATTTGTGAGTATCATACCGCCGTACCCAATTTTCTTTTTATAATCAATTACTTCTTTATACGTCATTTGCCCGCACATACTTACGCCCTTCGTGTGAACGTGGGTGTCGATTATCATAACACACTCCTTATGCAGGTTGCCAGCCCATTTTCTCACCGGACAAAATATGTACGTGAAGGTGCGGTACGCTTTGTCCCGCATCGTCACCCTGATTGATTACAAGCCTATACCCGTTTTTAAGTTCCAAAAGGTTACAAAGTTTCGGTATCGTTTGAAGGCAATTTTTAAGCATTGTAGCCTGCTTTTCCGTCATCTCGGATAAATATTTGAAATGACTTTTAACGATACACAAGAAGTGATTTTTTGCCTTTGGCTCAATGTCACGGATTATAATCATATTTTCGTCTTCATAGATTTTGTTTACGGGAATTTCACCCGAAATAAACTTACAAAACAAACAATCTTCCATAATTTCTCCTAAACAAGTTCGGCTTTTGCACCGTCTTTGAATTCTCCTATAATTTTTATTTTTCTAAACGTTTTATCGTTTAATAAATTTCCTTCGACGTAAACCCTTACGTAATTCGCCGTATAGCCTTCGGTATATCCGTCAACGTACTCTTCCGGTAAAAAATCAAACTCTAACCCCGCATTCTTTTTTATGAACCGACTTTTACACTCCGCTTTCTTTTCAAGAAGAATATCGAGTCTTGCTTTTTTTATCTCCGCCGGCAAATCTTTCATCTTAAATGCAACCGTGCCTTCTCTCGGTGAAAATATAAAGGGGTGAATGTCCGAAAACTCTACCTTATCGATAAACGCCACCGTTTCCGAAAAGTTTTCGTCGGTCTCGGTAGGAAAACCCGCAATAATATCCGTCGTTATACCCGCTAACGGGAAATACTTTCTTATCAGTTCCACCTTATCAAAATATTCTTCCGGAGTATAATGGCGATTCATTTTTTTAAGAACTGCACTTGAACCCGATTGTAAAGACAAGTGAAAATGCGGTGCAAAGTCCTTTAACCCTTTAAGCGAAATCAAAAACCTATCGTCTATTACGTTTACTTCTAAAGAGCCGAGCCTGATTCTCGTGTCAACGGTTTTTAATTTTTCCATTAAGCCCGCAAGGTCAACTCCCTGATAATTATAAGTTGTGAGATTTATGCCGTTTATTACCGCTTCTTTTGGTTTTACCGTGTTTATTTCCCTTATAACACTTTCGGGATTCCTACCCCTACTTCTTCCGCGAAGATAAGGAATAATACAGTAAGAACAAAAATTATTACAGCCGTCTTGAACTTTAATATACATTCTTGTTCTTAAAGACTTAACGGGCAACAATTCTTCAAATTCGCTCTGTTCGGGGAAAATACATTCTCCCTTTTTATCTAACATTTTAAGGATTTCGTTTTTGTTAAAAACGCCCGTAATCAAACTTGCATTATCTTTTTCGGTAAACGGTTTTGGATTTTTTTGACAGGCACAACCCGTAAAAATTATCGATGCGTTCGGATTCAGTTTTTTTATTCGGCTACTCATTTGACGGGATTTTTTTTCCGCTTCCTTCGTAACGGCGCACGTGTTGACAATATAAAGGTCAGCAACAGTTAATTTGTCGCTGACTTCATACCCCATTTGCGTTAAACCCGCTATTAAAGAATCGCTCTCACATTCGTTTACTTTACAGCCGAGAGTAAAAACAACTACCTTCATAATCCCTTTTTAACAACGAGTGCCGACCACTCGCCTTTAATTTTGTGTTCAAGATAGGTAAAGCCGACGTTTTCATAAGCCTTTCTTACCTTATCTAATCTATCGGCTAAAATACCGCTTAAAATTATCGTTCCGCCGTCTAATAAGTTGGCACCGATAAAAGGCGCAAACGAAATTAAAACTTCTGCCATAATATTGCACACGATAACGTTGCCCCTTTCGTTATTATCGTCTAATAAATTTTTAAGTAAAACTTTTGCGTTAAAAACGCCGTTAAGTTGAATATTATGAGTCGTTGCCGTTACTGCACACTCGTCGATATCGGTCATTATAACTTCTTTTGCACCGAGTTTACTTGCCGATATACCCAAAATACCGCTACCGCATCCAACGTCTAAAACCACGTCGCTTTTTTTAACGTACTTATTAAGGTATTCGACACACATAGATGTCGTTTCGTGTTCGCCCGTTCCGAAAGCCATATTCGAATCAAGCAAAACCTTTATTTCGCCGTCTTTTGGACTATATTGTATCCATTCGGGTACTATGACGATTTTACCTATATGTATTGGCTTAAAATGTTCTTTCCATTGTTCGTGCCAAAGGTCCCCGTCGATTTCACGTTTAACGGCTTCTAACGTACCCACGTCAAATTGACTGTTGTTCTTAAGCACAATTAAATCGTTTTCAACCTTACGGATAATCTCATTTGCTCCGTCAATGGGAAAAAATCCTTTAACCAAAACAGTCGTATCTTTTTTAAGCACTTCGTCATCGATATAATCCCACGTTTTACCTTGTTTTTCCAACTCGATAACGTCGGCAATATCGCTTATTACCACACCGCTATCGGTATAATTCCATAAAATATCACTGACAAGTTCTCCGCCGAAATGCGTTGTCGTTACAGTAAGTTCAATATAATTATTCATAACTAATCGTCGTATGGGTCAACGCCGTAAAGCGCTTCCATATTCTCTCTGTATTTCTTCATTTGGGGTGTATATTTTATATCTCCAGATGCCGAGAAAGATAAAAGGGCTTTCTTTTGTTCCTGTGAAATTTTCGTTGGAACTTCAACGATTACTTCTATATAAAGGTCGCCCGTTCCCCTTGACGTCTTGATACCTTTTCCACGAATAAAGAAAACTTTTCCGCTTTGCGTTCCTTCCGGTATTGAGTAAAATATCGTTTCGTCGATAAGCGGAACGCTGATGTTTCCGCCCATAACCGCCGTCTTAAAATCAATCGGAACTTGAACGTAAAGGTCAAATTTTTTGCGCTTGAATATCTTGCTCGGTTCAACGTTTATAACTATAATAAGGTCGCCGGACTCTCCACCGTTTTTGCTGGCGTCCCCATAACCTATTTTACGAATATAACTGCCCGTATCTGCGCCTGCCGGAATATCCAAAGAAAGTTTGGTCGTAGTCTTTAAGTAACCCTTACCCCTACAGTCGGGACATTGCTCCAAAATCTTTTTACCCGTACCGTGGCACTCGTCACAAGGGCGAACGGAAACCGAGCGGAAAATACCGTTTGAAGTAGAGTACTGAACTTCCCCCGCACCATGGCATTTTTCACACGTTTTATAAGCGGTGCCGTTTTTCGCACCCGTACCCCTACAAGATTTACACGGCTCGTTACGTGTATATGAAATATCCCTTTGGCAACCTTTTGCAGCGTCCATAAACGAAATGTTGAGTTCCAACGTAACGTCATCACCTTTTTCTTGAACAGGCTCGTGTTTTCTACTGCTCTTAAATCCACCGAATCCGCCACCGAAAATGTCGCTGAAAATATCTTCGAAGCCACCAAATCCGCCTGAACCGCCGAATCCACTAAAACCACCCATGTTCGGGTGTTCTTGTTGAAAGTCATATTCCTTTCTTTTTTTCTCGTCGGACAATACTTCGTTCGCTTCGTTTATTTCCTTAAACTTCTCTGCCGCTTCTTTATCTCCGGGATGAAGGTCGGGGTGATATTTTTTTACAAGTACACGATAAGCTTTTTTTATATCGTCACTCGAAGCGTTTTTATCAACGCCCAACGTCTCGTAATAATTTTTTGCCATAAAATCCTCTTTATACGCAATATACAGAAAGGCGATTCTTGCCTTTCTGTATATATTTGCTTACCTTTTAATTATTGATGGAATTCGGTATCTCCGTTTTCGGCACCACCGTTACCCGCATTATTCGGGTCGCCGTTCGGGTTTGCCTGTTGATAAACTTTCGCAAAAATTGTTTGAGATTCGTTTGAAAGCTTTTCGGTCGCTTTAACGATTCTGTCGTTATCGTTTGATTCGAGTTCGACTTTGGCTTCTTTAACAGACTCTTCGAGTTTTGCTTTATCTTCGTCGGTAAGTTTATCGCCAACGTCCTTAATAGATTTTTCGATTGTGAAGATAAGCCCGTCGAGTTTATTATGATTATCTACTGCTTCCTTACGCTTTTTATCTTCTTCTTCGTATTGTTTTGCTTCTTTTACTGCCTTGTCGATATCTGCGTCGGAAAGGTTAGTTGAAGAAGTAATCGTAATGTTTTGTGATTTACCCGTTCCCATATCCTTTGCCGAAACGTTTACGATACCGTTTGCGTCGATATCAAACGTTACTTCGATTTGCGGAATTCCACGTGGCGCAGGAGCAATTCCGTTTAACACGAAGTTGCCGAGCGTTTTGTTGTCTTTTGCAAATTCTCTTTCACCTTGTAAAATATGAATATCTACTTGCGTTTGGTTATCCGCTGCGGTTGAGAATACTTGCGATTTCTTTACAGGAATCGTCGTGTTTCTTTCAATAAGTTTCGTGCATACGCCACCAAGCGTTTCGATACCGAGTGATAACGGCGTAACGTCGAGTAATAAAACGTCCTTTACTTCGCCGGATAAAACACCGCCTTGGATTGCGGCACCGATTGCAACGCACTCGTCAGGGTTGATGCCCTTAAATGGCTCTTTACCCGTAACCTGTCTTACCTTATCAACGACAGCCGGAATACGTGTCGAACCACCTACCAAAATAACCTTATCGATATCGGAATAAGAAAGTTTTGCGTCTTCCATAGCCTTTTTGAGCGGAACTACCGTAGCTTCTACAAGGTCGGAGGTTAATGCGTCGAACTTTTGCTTTGTTAAGGTTACGTCCAAGTGCTTAGGTCCCGTTGCATCTGCAGTAATAAACGGCAAGTTAACGTTGGTTTGCGTCATACCCGAAAGTTCGATTTTTGCCTTTTCTGCAGCCTCTTTAAGTCTTTGCATAGCAAGTTTATCATTAGATAAATCTATGCCCTCCTTTGCCTTAAATTCGCTAACCAAATAATCCATAATCTTTTTATCGAAGTCGTCGCCACCGAGTAAGCAGTTACCGTTGGTTGCCAAAACTTCGAAAACACCGTCGCCTATTTCCATAATCGAAACGTCGAACGTTCCACCGCCAAGGTCGTAAATAATAACCTTTTGCGTTTTACCTTCCTTATCAAGGCCGTACGAAAGAGCTGCTGCCGTCGGTTCGTTGATAATACGAAGTACGTTAAGCCCTGCAATTTTACCTGCGTCCTTCGTTGCTTGACGTTGACTGTCGCTAAAATAAGCAGGACAGGTAATAACGGCGTCGGTTACCGTACCACCCAAATAACTTTCGGCGTCCTTTTTGAGTTTTGATAAAATCATAGCCGAAATTTCTTGCGGAGTGTATTGTTTTTCGTCAATACTTACTTTATAGTCGGAACCCATGTGTCTTTTAATCGATGCAACGGTCCTATCGGCATTACTTACCGCCTGACGCTTCGCAACTTGACCTACGAGTCTTTCTCCGTTCTTTTGAAAAGCAACAACGGACGGAGTCGTACGAGAACCTTCCGTGTTGGCAATTACTACCGGTTCACCGTTTTCCATAACGGCAACGCATGAGTTTGTTGTCCCTAAATCGATACCTATTGTTTTCATATATATTATCTCCTATTATTTTTTATTTCACTACGCTGACTTTAGCGTATCTTATTATTTTCCCTTTTAACTTATATCCCTTATAAAGTACGGATTTAACGGTGTCGGACTGTTCGCCCTCCTCGCCTTCCACTTGCATAATCGCTTCGGCAATTTCGGGATTAAACACTTCCCCTACGGGGTTAATCTCTTCAACTTCCATACTCTTTAACGTTTCATCGAATTTACGTTTAATATTTTTTAGGCCTTCCAAAGTTTTTTCGTCAAGGTCAAGAGTCATTGCCCAGTCCAAATTGTCGCCTACGGGTAAAATTTTAATTATTGCTTCCTTTTCACCGTCGGCAAAGGCTTCCGAATAAAGCGATGCGTTACGCTTTTTATAGTTATCGAACTCGGCAACGTTTCTCATCCATTTATCTTTGATTTCGGCGTTCTCTTTTTTGAGTGCTTCAATCTCTTCGGTAAGTTTTTCAACGTCGGGTTTTTGATTCTCCGTCGAACTTTTTTCGGGTTTTTCCTTTACGGGTTTTTCCTTTTTTACGTTGGTTTCTTTGTTCTTCTCGTTGTCCATTTTATCTCCTACTTATTATTAAGAATACTCTCTAATATTTTTCCGACGCCTTCTAAAACGGAAATTACTTTTTGATAGTCCATACGAAGCGGTCCGATTACGCCGTACGTTCCCATTTTAACCCCGCTTGCGGAATAGGTTGCAGTAACGAGTGAATAATCGTCGGGAACGTCCTTATCGTTTTCGCCACCGATTTTTATGTTAATCTCGATATCGTCGCTTCCCGTCGAAAGCATGTCGGCAAGTTTATCTTTACTTGTTACGACGGATAAAAAGTTCTTTATTTTTTCGGAATCGTTATACTCCGGATTATTGAGAATTTTGCTTTCACCTTCCATAATAACGTCAGAACTTTTATTTACGATATAATCTTCAATGGCACTTATAACGCTATCGAAAATTTCACGGTAAGAATCGAATTCTTCGTTGACGATTGTTTCGACGTTGAGAATTTCGCTGAAGTCCTTACCGACCAAAAGTTTTGAGATAAACGCACTTGCATCGGCAATTTGCGCATCTGTCATATCACTCGGTATGTCGATAAACTTATCACGAATAAGCGTGTTCTCCGTTACAATAAGTAAAAGCGCTTGCGTCGGCTTATATCTGAATATGTCGATTTTAACGATTTTGTCTTTATCGCTGTGAACTGTGTACGCAACCGACGTGTAATCGGTTAATTCCGAAATAACTTTTACGGCATTTTTTACAACGCTTTCCAAGTTGTTCGTATGATTCTTAAAGGCTTCTTTTATCGTAGCAATCTCTTTTACGGACAACTTGCTTTTATCCATAAGTTCGTTGACGTAAAGTTTATACGCTTCAATAGACGGGACACGACCGCTTGACGTGTGCGGTTGAGATAAATACCCCATTTCTTCAAGCCCCGCAAGTTCACTCCTTACAGTTGCCGAGCTAATGTCTGACATATATTTTTCGGTTATATTCTTGCTTGAAACAGGTTGCGCCGTCGTGATATAATCATCAACGACACATTGCAAAATTTTCTTTTTTCTGTCAGACAATTTCATTACGTATTCTCCTTGGCAAACTTTATTTGGGGTTGTTAGCACTCTTTTGTTGTAAGTGCCAACTTTTGAGATTATTGTACTATTATTTATTGCCCTTGTCAAGAATATTTTATAATTTTTTTTAAATTTTTATAATAGTTTATAAAAAAAATCAAGCCAACGAAAATCGGCTTGATTTTTTTGCGACTCCATAAAATGTTATTGCACATTGCGTAGGAAAACTTTATGGTAAAATTATTGTGTTTTATTTCTTTAATCGTTCTTTTCTTCTCCTTCGTATGCGGTAAGCATAGGTTTAATATCCGCACCTTTCTTTCTGTCAAAATAATTCTTGACGATTTTAACGAGTGTACCCGACAAAATAACGAGTGCGATAAGGTTAGGGAAAGCCATAAGTGCATTTGCCATATCGGCAAACAACCAAACAAAGTCCGAACCCAAATTGCTTCCGAAAAAGAAAGTGAGTAATGCAATAACGATAATCAACGCAACGTAAACGACGTTATAAATAAACTTGCTCTTTCTTTGGTGGTTCTTAAAGAGATATTCGACAGCCGTTCCGCCGTAAATTGCCCACGCAAGAATAGTCGTAAACGCAAAAAGCGGTAATATGATACTGTATGCAACCGTTCCGAACGTTCCGAAGAATCCCGAAAATGCGTTCATTGCAACCGTTGCGCCGTCAGTCCCGCCGACGTTTGTCGTTAAAACCGCAAGTGCGGTAAGCGTACAAATTACGAAGGTATCAAGGAATACTTCGAAGATACCCCAAAGACCTTGTTCAACGGGTTCACGCACGTTTGCGTTACTGTGTGCTATCGGCGATGAACCGAGCCCTGCTTCGTTCGAGAAAATACCACGTGCAAATCCGAAACGCATTGCGCTTGCAATTCCGTACCCCGCAAATCCGCCGAGAACCGATTTCGTAGAAAAAGCCGAAGTGAATATCGACGCAAAGGCTGCCGGAATTACCGAAACGTGAGCGAATACCAAAATCAATGATAAGAGGATAAACGCTATCGCCATGAAAGGAACGATAACCGATGCAACTTTGCCTATACGCTTAACACCGCCGATAATTACGAGTGAAGTTAAAATAGCAATAATAATTGCCGTTACCCACGTCGGAATACTAAATGCGGAGTTCCACGTCTTTTGAATTGTATCCGCTTGAACGGAACCCATACCGACTGCAGCTATCGCAGTAAAAACCGCAAAGACGATTGCAAGCCATTTTTGTTTCGTACCGTTTTCAATATAGTACATAGGTCCGCCGATATAATCACCTTCCGTACCCTTCTTGCGGTAAAAAATACCGAGAGTTATTTCGGAAAATTTGGTTACACAGCCGAAAAATGCGGAAATCCACATCCAAAAAACCGCACCCGGACCGCCGGAAATAATTGCCGTCGTTACACCGACGATATTACCCGTGCCAACCGTTCCCGAAACAGCGGTCGAAAACGCTTCAAAAGGAGAAACGATATTTTTATCGTTACATTTTTCGCCCTTACCACGCATTTGACGAATTGATTCGCCAAAAGTCTTTTTTAGAGATAATCCGAATTTTCTTATCTGTAAGACTTTTGTGATTATCGTTAAAAATATACCGCACAAAAGCATAAGCACTATCATAGGTATGCCCCAGAGTATATTGCCGTCAATCCAGTTTAAAATGTCATAAACTACTTGCATGTCCTTTCCTTCTATATTTTTTTGTTTTATTATATTATGTTTAATAATAATATGTCAAACAATAAATAAAAAAAAGGGAAAAAGCCGTTAAAAAAACGATTTTAACGACTTTTTTTATGCTTTTGTTTAATAAAATCTATTTTCTGATACCGCACTTACCCGTAACTAAATACTTCGTTGTCAAAAGTGCGTCAAGACCCATAGGTCCACGTGCATGAAGTTTTTGAGTTGAAATGCCTATTTCCGCACCAAGTCCGAAAATAAATCCGTCGGTAAACCTTGTCGATGCATTTTGATAAACCGTTGACGAATCTATAAGTCGCATAAACTTTTCGGCGTTTTCCTTGTTTTCGGTTATTATCGTTTCCGAGTGATGCGTCGAACAAGCGTTAATGTGTTCGATTGCTTGGTCAAGGCTATCCACCGTCTTTACGGAAATAATCGGTCCGCCGTATTCGGTAAAGAAATCGTCCTGAACGGCTTTTACGGCAAACGGGTAATCCTTTATTGCGGATAGCGATTTACCGTCGCAACGAATTTCGACTTCCATTTCGCCGAGTTTACTTGCAACAGCAGGTAAAATATCATTTAACACGGTTTTATGAATAACGATTGATTCGAGAGTGTTACAAGTGCTGTAACGTTGCGTTTTAGCATTAAAGATAATATCGACTGCCTTTTGCTTGTCGGCAAACTCGTCGATATATGCGTGGCAATTTCCTGCCCCCGTTTCGATAATAGGAACGGTTGCCGTCGATAAAGCCGTGTCAATGAGTTTTGCACTCCCCCTTGGAATAAGAAGGTCGACGTAACCTTTCATTTTCATAAACTTATTCGCCGTTTCGTGCGAAGTGTCTTCGATAAGCGAAATGGCGTTTTCGTCGATACCGTTTTTATAAAGCCCGTCTTTTATAACTTCTACGATTGCCTTATTTGAGTTAATCGAGTCCGAACCACCACGCAAAATTACTGCGTTTTTCGTCTTAAAACAAAGTGCAAAAGCGTCGGCTGTTACGTTAGGGCGAGATTCGAAAATAATACCGATAACGCCAAACGGAACTTTGATTTCTTTGATTTTTATTCTTTGCTTGCCGTTATTAAATTTTCTTACGACTTTGCCTTCGGGACTTTTAAGTTTGGTAACTTTTTTAAGCCCATCTGCCATAGACGAAATCACTTCGTCGGTAAGAGTGAGTCTATCGATAAAAGCGTCGTTTTTACCGTTCGCCTTTGCGTTTACGATATCTTTTAAGTTTTCAGCCTTTATTTTTTCCTTGCCGAACAATAAAAGTTTTGCTACCGTTTTAAGGGTTTTATTTATTCTTTTTTCGGTTAAAGTTGAAAGCGAAGAAACGCTTTTTTTTGCGTTTTCGCATAACGTTTTTAAGTTACTCATTTTCCACCCACTTTATTGACGTTTAATTATTTTTTCAAATGAAATATACCCACATCCGCTTATAATAAACCTGACTTCGGTATTTTTTTCGATTATACAATATTCTTTTCGATTTGTAAACAAAAAAAGAGAAAACAACGTGTGTTTTCTCTCTTTTATTATCTATTATACTTTTTCGTTAAGGTCGATAAGTACTTAACAAGTTGTGGCGTTTGCCAGTCCTTATCAACTCTTACCGCCCAGTTTTGCCTTTTTACCGTACCCGGTTCGTTTATTCTATACTCGCTTCCTTTTTTAAGTAAATCAAAAAGCGGAATTATAAAAAGATTCGACTTACTGTTAAAACCGAGATTGATTATTCCGTCAACGAGCGAAACGTCGTCAACGATTTCCATATCGATTCCCGCAAGGCTTAAACTGTTTATAACGCCACGGATATAATTGTTTTTATCCCAGTCGCTTGCGTTATCCATAAGTCCCATAAGCGTATCGTTATCGTGCGTACCGGTATAAGTTACCGAATTTTCTTCGATATGTTCGGGCAAATATAAATTGTCGCTTTCGCCGTTAAAAGCAAACGACAAAATTTTCATACCGGGGTATCCGGTAAACTTTAAGAGTTCCCTTACCCCGTCGTCGATTATTCCGAGGTCTTCCGCAATAATCCGCTCGCAGTTTATTTCCTTATGAAGACTTTCGAAAAGTTCTTTCGAAGGGACTTTTACCCATTCGCCGACTGTTGCGTCGCTTCTACCGTAATCTACTTCGTAATACCTGTCAAACCCACGGAAATGGTCGATACGTACGAAATCGAAGGTATCAAGCGCTTTTTTAAGACGGTTTTTCCACCAAGAAAAATTGTCGTCCTTATGTCTATCGTAGTCGTAAACGGGATTGCCCCAAAGTTGACCTGTTTTGGAAAAATAATCGGGTGGAACACCTGCAATCTTTTTCGGTATATACTCGTCGTTTAACTTAAAAAGTCGGTGATTTACCCATACGTCAACGCTATCGTAAGCAACGTATAATGGCATATCACCCATAATCGATATTCCTTTCCCGTTGGCGTATTCTTTTAAGTTTTTCCACTCACGACTTGCTTCAAACTGAACGAATTGCCAAAAGTCAATCTCGTTCTTATGGCTATCGGCAAAGGTTTTAAGCGAATAACAGTCCCTATATTTTAATCCGCTTTCCCAAAGATAAAAGGGCTTAAAATCTTGGTTATCTCGTATT
Source organism: Christensenellaceae bacterium (assembly GCA_045599205.1). Classification (GTDB taxonomy): domain Bacteria; phylum Bacillota; class Clostridia; order Christensenellales; family Borkfalkiaceae; genus UBA1259. Next base: position 53,859 of record JAZRVM010000015.1, read on the forward strand.
GCCATAAAGAGCGCATAGTCGTTATATTCACCCTTATTTTTGAATTGAATAAAGTCTTTATCAAAAACGTCAAATCTCGAAAAAGCAAGGCGAAGTGCCGAAAACCTATCGGTATATATTTTGCCGTAGTCGATATATAATCCGTCACACTTTAACCCTTCCGCCTCGTTAGCCGTTAAAAGCCCTTTGATTTTTAACTCGTCTATACTTATAAAATAAGGATTAAAAGACTTTGAGCAAACGGAAGAATACGGCGAATCGCCAAAGCCCGTTTGTACAAGCGGAAGTATTTGCCAAACTTTTTGATGCGTCTTTACCAAAAAATCAACAAACTCATAACTTTCTTTACCAAAACTTCCTATACCGTACTCGTTATAAAGCGAGAAAACCGGAAGGAGAACACCACTGCATCTTTTCATAGAATATTTAAGCGTGGACAACGCCACGCTTTCCTTTTTACCTTTTGTATTTATATTATAAAACGACGTACGCTTCTCTTTCCGCACCAACGGAAACGTACTTGATTTTTGCGCCGACTTTTGATTCGATAAACTTAATATAATCTAATGCTTCCTTTGGAAGATCGGACGCCTTTTTGCATTTTGAAATATCCGTATTCCAACCTTTAAGCGTCGTGAATACAGGTCTATAATCGTTAAGTTTTTGAGAGAACGGGAATTCGTCGGTTACAACGCCGTCTTTTTCATAGCCGACGCAAACTTCGATTTCCTTCATATACGATAATACGTCGAGTTTCGTTAAAGCGATAATATCGGCACCTTGAATTCTTATGCCGTACTTACTTGCAACTACGTCAAACGGACCGACACGCCTTGGCCTACCGGTTGCCGCACCGTATTCGCCACCGGCTTCACGGAGAGCGTCTGCCTTTTCTCCGAAGTATTCGGCGGTAAACGGACCTTCACCGACGCAAGACGAATAAGCCTTCATAATGCCTATCGAGTGGTCGAGTTTCAAGTTGGGAACTCCCGCACCGATAGGAGCATACGAAGCAATCGTGTTTGAAGAAGAAGTATAAGGATAAATACCGAAATCGATATCACGGAGCGCACCGAGTTGGGCTTCAAACATAATCTTTTTGCCCTGTTCGTTTGCTTTATTGAGATACAAACCCGTATCGCAAATATAAGGCAAAAGCGGTGTGCCGTAAGTTTTAAGATAATCTATCATATCGGAAAGTTCGACCTTTTTGTCGCCGTACATTTTTTCAACGGTTAAATTTTTCCATTCCAAAATATCCGTAAGCCTTTCGAGTGAATATTCAACGTCTAAAAGTTCACCCATACGAAGGTCTTTTTTAAGATACTTATCGCTATAAACGGGCGAAATGCCACGACGGGTTGAACCGAATTTTTTATCCTTTAATCTCGTTTCTTCCAAAACGTCTTGCAAAACGTGATAAGGCATACAAATTACTGCTTTGTCGCTTATCTTTAAGTTTTCGGGGCTTATTTTGATTCCTGCCTTTCTTAAACTCTCTATTTCGTTGCACAAGTGCTTAATGTCGATTGCCATACCGTTTCCCATAACGCAAACAACGTTATCACGTAAAATTCCCGAAGGAAGCAAGTTCAAAATAAACTTACCCTTTTCGTTTACAACCGTATGCCCTGCGTTGTTTCCGCCTTGATATCTGCATACGATATCGTAATCGCTTGAAAGTAGGTCAACCATACGACCTTTGCCTTCATCTCCCCAATTTATACCAGAAATTGCCGTTAACATTTCGTTACCTCCGAAAGTGATACTTTGATTATGATATGTTATCCATTATTTGTCAATATTTTATCTATTAAAATAAGTTATGGATAACTATTTACAGTAACCGCCACCGACGCTTAAAGTTTCGCCGGTAATATACGACGACGCCTCGCCTGATAAAAAGTAAATTACGTTTGCGACTTCTTTTGCCGTACCGAACCGTCTAAGCGGTATATCGTTTATTATCTCTTGTTTTTCTTCGTTTGAAAAAATATCGTTCATTTTGGTGTCGATAACCCCGGGGCTTACACAGTTCACCCTTACGTTTGAAAAAGCAACTTCTTTTGAAAGAGATTTCGTCAGTCCGATAAGTGCCGACTTACTTGCCGAATAAACACTCTCCATCGATGCACCGACTTCGCCCCAAATAGACGAAACGTAAGTTATCGTACCGGATTTTCGCTCTACCATACCTTCGAGAAGGTATTTCGACAGTAAAAATGCGGACTTAAAGTTCACGTTCATAACGTAATCGAATTCTTCTTCCGTTGTGTCGGTTGTAAGTTTATATAAGTCCACCCCCGCGTTATAAACAAAACAATCGATATGCTTAAAATTCGTTTTGAGATTCTCTATAAGTAAATTAACGTCTTTACTTTTAGACAAATCACACTTTACGCAATACGTCATTTGAGCATAATCTTCGCTTAAACCTTTGATTAAATTTTCGAGATTTTCCCTACCGTTATTGTATACGGCGATAACGAAATACCCCTCAAGCAAAAAACGCTTGACGGTTTCTTTTCCGATATCTCCGCTTGCACCGGTTATCAATACTGTCTTCATACTTTCCTTATTGTTTTTTTACTGAATTTACGCATAAAAATACCCACAAAAGACTTGTGGGTAAAATTATATTAGCCTTTAACACGTTCCATATATTCGTCGGTTCTCGTATCAACTCTGATAAGTTCACCTTCGTTAACGAACATAGGTACTTGAATCGTTGCACCCGTTTCCAAAACTGCTTCCTTGGTTGCGTTGGTTGCGGTATTACCCTTAACCGAAGGATCTGCTTTTACTACACGAAGTACTACGAAGTTATCACATTCAACCGAAAAAGCAACGCCCTTATAAGACTTAACGACAACGTTATCGTTTTCCTTAATGTACTTCAATGCATTTTCTACTTGTTCGTAGTTAAGTGGTGTAAGATTATATTCTTGATCCATAAAATAATAAAGTTCGCCGTCGGTATAAGAATAAGTCATATTCTTCGTTTCGATTGACGCTTCTTGAATCTTTTCGGTTGGGTTCCATGTTTTTTCCAAAACTGCGCCCGTTACGACGTTCTTCATCTTCGTTCTTACGAATGCTGCACCTTTGCCCGGTTTTACGTGTTGGAAATCAACGATTGTGTAAATGTTGTTTTCAAATTCAAACGTTACGCCTTTTCTAAAATCGCCTGCTGATATCATAAATTTTTCTCCTTGTTTCGCTTTTCAGCGTTAAATTACTTTATAATAATGAAATTATTTTATTATGATAAGTTCTTTATCATCCGAAAACAATCTCTTTATTCCGTCTTTGTTTATTACTACCGTGTCTTCTATCCTGACGCCGAATTCTCCGTCGAGATATACGCCCGGTTCTACGGTAAATACCATATTGTCTTTGAGTGTGGTTTTGCTTTTATAACTTATTCTCGGTTCTTCGTGTATTTCAAGTCCGACGCCATGCCCCAAAGAGTGTGTGAATTTACCCTTGAAGTTAAACTTGTTTATGGTATACTCCGCCATATTATGTAAATCTTTTGCCTGCGCCCCTGCATTAAAACTCACGATAACGCTTTCGTTCGCAGTCTTTACGGCATAATACGCTTCCATAAATTTTTTGTCGGGCGTGCCGAAATAAAGCGTTCTCGTAAGGTCGGAACAGTACCCGTTATACTTGCAACCCATATCGATAAGGACGGGCATATTCTTTTGAAGCTTTGTTTTATCGCTTTCGTGGTGAGGTACGGCGCTGTTTTTACCAAAAGCAACGATTGTGTCGAAACTCATTTCTTCCGCACCGAGCGACAAACAGTTTTTTTCTATCTCCGACTTAACTTTAAGTTCGGTTACTCCTTCACGGATTGCGCCGAGAGATTTATTAAAACCTTGCCACGCAATTTCACAAGCCTTTTCTATATACTCTATCTCTTTTTTCGACTTGACCATACGGCAGGCGTTTATTTCGTCTTTTCCGTCTGAAACCGAAAAATACAGCGAAAGTTCGTTATAACGTGAAACAGTTGTATTGTCGAAATTCATCTTCAAACTCTTTACGTTATGAATCGCACAATATTCTCTTATCGTGTCTACGCCTTGATACAAAACAGGCTTAAAACCTGCCTTTACCGTTTCGGCTTCGAATTCGTAATAATATCTCGAATCTAAAAAATATACCTTTTCGTCTGCCAAAAGCATACAGCCTTCGGCAATATCTTTACCGAAAAAATATCTACGCTCCAACCTGTCTTCGATTAAAAACGCATTGCCGTTTGAAAAGTTCAAATTCCCCTTCATATTCTCTTTTATTTTAACAAATTTTTTGTTATTCGTCAATTACTACGATAAACTTTTTGCATATAAAGCGCATCTTTATCCTGTGTCCCCGCACTTTCACATACGATAACGGGTTCGAGCCCGAGTTTTTTTAATACCACGCAGAGCGGTTCAAATTCCGGTCCGTATTCCGTATCTTCGAAAGTCAAATGTTTTACTTCGCCTTTTTGGGTATATTCTATTTTGGAAAAATGAACGTGAAAGTGCTTCATTTTTTCCATGCCGAGATTGTCAATCATATACGTAAGTCTTTTCTCATAATCGGCTTCGGTTTTAAGACTTCCGCATTCTCTTGCGTTGACATGCCCGAAATCTACGGTCGGAACGAAAATTTTATCTGTCTTACAAAATTCCGTTACTTCCTCTATCGTGCCGATTTGCCCTAACTTTCCCATGGTTTCGGGGCAGAACGTAAGGTCGTTTAACCCTTCGTTATATATTCTGTCCCGCAAAATTCCCATGCGTTTAAGTGTCAATAATACGGCTTCTTCCCTTGATAACTTTCCTTGACTTGCGGGGTGAAATATTACTCTATCTCCACCCATAAGTCTTACCTTTTTTGCCGACTCTATAATATAATTATAAGACTTTTCGGCATTTTCGTCTTCGGGGTTTGCAAGGTTAATATAATAAGGAGCATGCACGCTTATCGATATACCGGCTTCCTTAAAAGCCTTTCCGATTGACAACGCCTTTTCGTCTGAAACGGAAATGCCTCTACCGAAAGAATATTCAAAATGATTAAGTCCCATATTTTTTACCCAAACAGCCGACTGTTCGGTACTCACGTTTCCCGCTTCCCTAAAAGCATCGGAATTGCCACTCGGCCCGAATTTAATCATTTTTTCTCCTTAAAAACTCAACGTCGTTTTTTAACTGCAATTTAAGTTCGTCAACGCTGTCGAATTTTTTTACGTTGCGAAGAAAGGTTAAAAATTCCACCTTGATTTCTTTGCCGTAAATATCACGATTTAACCCGTCAAAATAAACTTCAACGACTTTTTTCGATTCTCCAAACGTCGGTCTATAACCATAATTTATCAAAACGGGGTAAGATTTCCCGTCAACGTACCCCTTGCCCGAATATACGCCGTCGTAAATCGTCATAACGGCGTTGTCGATATTTACGTTCGCCGTCGGAAAGCCGAGCGTTTTGCCTACACCCCTGTCTTTAACGACTTCACCACGTAAAAAATATGGAAAAGTAAGATAGGAATTCGCCTTTTCAATCTCCCCGTTTTTAAGTAAATATTTTATTTGCGTCGTTGAAATCTTTTTTCCGTTTTCCTTTTTTATATCTACGATAAAAGTTTTTTGCCCCTTGCTTTCGGCGTACGTTATTACGTCAAAGGCACGACCTTCTCCGTTACGCCCGAAGGAAAAATCTTCTCCGAAAACGTAACCTACGATATCGTACTTTTCGTTTAATATATCCAAAAATTCGAACTTGTCCATCGAAAGCACTTCATCGTTTACAGGTAGAGAAAAAATTTCGTTTATGCCCAAAAGCGATATCAGTTTAAGTCTATCGTTAAAGGAATAAATCGGTTTATCGTCCTGCCCGAATAACGTGCTTTTAAGGTTACCCGAAAAGGTAAAAAGCGACGGTGTAACGCCGTGTTTTTCGCTTTCCGAAACACACTTAAAAACGACGTCTTTATGACCTATATGCACGCTATCGAAAAAACCGAGCGCAATAATCGTTTTAATCTTCTTTGACATAAGCCCTTATTTTTAAAATTTTATCTTTCACTTCACCGACGCCGATAAATTCACTTCCGCCGTAAACCCTGTAAAATCCGTCGCTAAAACCCATATCTTCTTTTATGCCGTTAATAAGCCTTTTCGTCTGGTAATCGTTTAATACGAGTTTATCAAAAGAAATAACGATATCTGACGGAATAATCTTGTCGGATAAATCTTCACACTTTTCGACGTCGTCAAGAGAAACGGCGTTTTCGTAATTAAATACTACTGCTTCCGTTCTTTCAAGCGCACTCATTACGGCAAGCGAATCGGTAGCATAACCCAAATCACGTGCAAGAGAACGGATATACGTTCCCCCCTTACATTCGACAATAAACTTATATTCGGTGTCGGAAACCTGCTCCGCCATCTTAAACGATATTACCGTTACTTTTTTCGGCGCAAGTGAAAAATCAACGCCGTGTCTTGCCAGATTATAGCCCTTCGTGCCGTTTACGCACTTCGCCGAATACTTGGGCGGGACTTGGTCTATCTCTCCGACAAAATTGTCAAGTTTATTTAATATTTTTTCTTTTGAAGGAATATTGCCGGTCGTTTTTGTAACCGTACCCGTAGTGTCGAGCGTGTCGGTTAAAACGCCGAACTTAAACGTCGCAACGTAGGTTTTTTTCTTATCTAAAAGATAGTCGAAAAGCCTACACGTTTTCCCTATCGCCACGGGAAGTACTCCCGACGCCATAGGATCAAGCGTACCCATATGTCCGCAAGGCTTATGAAATCTTTTTTTAACAGCCGAAACAACCTTCGCCGAAGATATGCCCGACGGTTTTATCACGTTAATAAATCCGTTCATTTTAATCTTCTAATTGTTGAGAAACACGGTAAGATAACTTATCGATTATTTCTTCGTAATCGGCAGAAATTTGGCAACCGCTTGCCAAAACGTGCCCACCGCCACCGAACGAAGTCGCAACGGCGTTGACGTCCGCCTTTTTGGACCTTAAACTTATCTTATATTTTTTTTCTTCAAGTTCGAGAAGACACGCCCCCACTTCGACGCTATCGATACCCATAACGAAATCGATAAAACCTTCGGTTTGTTCGGGCTTTGCACCGGACAAGATTAAATCTTCCCTTCTAACCGTGATAACGGCGAATCTGTCGTTAAGCAAGTATCTTATTTTGCTCATCGTAAGTCCGAAAAGTTTGGCACGGCTTTTTGTTTGTTTTATAAAAGTGTTGTAGTATATTTGATTAAAGTTTGCGTTTTTACCTTGTAAAACGCCTGCCTTATAAAAGGTTTCTTGCGTTACGTTTTTATGAGTAAAATTGCCCGTATCGGTAACCATACCGAGCGCCAAAAGGTTTGCGATACGTTCGGTTATCGGTGCGTTTAACTCCATAATAAGGTCCATAACGTTCTCGCAATTCGACGCCTTATCCACAACGTAATTAAACGCCCCGTGCATCGTGTTCGAAACGTGGTGGTCAATATTATAAGTGTTTTTCGATGACGTATAAATCTCGAAGAATTTACCTATCCTGTTTGCATCGGCAACGTCAACTAAAACGAAGGCGGAGTACCCCTTCGACAAGTCGATATCGTATTTAACGAACTTTGTTTCTTCGATAAAAGAAAAATTTTGCGGGATAGCATCGTTAGAGAAAATATCGGCTTCTACCCCGATATTGTTAAGCGCCGACCACAGTGCAAGCCCACTTCCTACCGTGTCGCCGTCAGGACGAACGTGAATAAATATTGCCACGGCCTTTTCTCTTTTGAGTTTTTCTGCAAACAACTTTAAACTTATCATTTGTTTTCCTTTTTTATTTGTGCGAAAAGTTTATCCATTTTATCGCTGTATTCCATTGAATCGTCGCTTAAAAATTGAAGTTTCGGCACGGTACGTATATTTGAAATCTTCGCAAGTTCGTATCTGATACGGTTTGCTTCTTCTTTAATTGCATCGAAAGTCGTCTTCTTTTTTTCGGCGTTCGTAGAAAAAACCGAGATATAAACTTTTGCAAATGACAAATCCTTACTCGTGTCAACTTTAAGTATGCTGAACATTTCGGTAATCAAAGGATTCTTTATTTTGTGAGCGATAATTTCATAAAGGTCTTTTTGAAATTCGCTATTCAGTTTATCCATACGGTTGACTTTTCCGTTATTCATTGTTTCCCGACTCCTCAACTTGATAGCATTCGATAAAATCGCCTACTTTTATATCGTTGAACTTCTCGATAGAAATACCGCACTCGAAACCTTGTCCGACTTCTTTTACGTCGTCTTTGAATCTCTTTAATTGCAAAACGTTACCTTCGCAAATCATAATGTCGCTACGGTAAATACGGAGTTTTCCGCTACGCATAATCTTACCTTCCGTAACGTAACAACCGGCAACTTGACCGACGCCGGAAATTTTGAATACTTCCCTAACTTCCGCTTTACCGAGATATACTTCCGTAAATTTCGGAGCAAGCATACCTTTAAGTGCGTTTTGAACGTCTTCTATCGCTTCGTAAATTACACGGTAAAGTTTAACGTCAACCCCGCTTCTTTCGGCAGATTGTTTTGCGTTGGAATCGGGACGTACGTTAAAGCCGATAATAATTGCGTGCGAACTTTCGGCAAGCATAACGTCCGAATCGTTGATTGCGCCGACGGCGGAGTGAATAACGTTGACTTTGACTTCTTCGTTCGAAAGTTTTTCCATTGACTCTCTTACCGCTTCAACCGAACCTTGAACGTCTGCCTTAACGATAATGTTAAGACCTTTCATTTCGCCTTCCGATATTTTATTGAATACGTCGTCAAGCGATACCTTTTGCGACGACTTAATCATATTTTCTCTTTCTTTGTTCTTTCTTTCTTCCGCAACCTGCTTCAAGAGTTTTTCTTGTTCTACGGCAAATAAAACGTCGCCTGCGTTAGGCACTTCGTCTAACCCCATAATCGAAACGGGCATTGACGGACCGGCACTCGTAATACGTCTGCCTTTATCGTCTATCATCGCCCTTATCTTACCCGTAACCGTTCCGACGATAACCGGATCGGATACTTTAAGCGTTCCGTTTTGAACGAGAATCGTTGCGATAGGACCTTTACTTTGGTCGAGTTTTGCTTCGATAACAACGCCCTTTGCCTTTCTGTTCGGGTTTGCCTTTAAGTCTTTTATTTCTGCTAAAAGTTCTATGCTTTCAAGTAGTTTATCAACGCCGACACCCGTTTTTGCAGAGATAGGGCAAATCATAACGTCCCCACCCCATTCCTCAGGTAAAAGTCCGTGTTCGGTTAAACCCGTCTTAACCTTTTCGATATTTGCTTCGGGCTTATCGATTTTATTTACGGCAACGATAATCGGAACGTTTGCCGCTTTTGCGTGATTTATTGCTTCAACGGTTTGTGGCATAATGCCGTCGTCTGCCGCAACAACAAGCACGGCAATATCCGTTGCTTGCGTTCCCCTTGCACGCATCGCCGTAAATGCGGCGTGCCCCGGCGTATCAAGGAAAGTCAACTGTTTTCCGCCGACCGACACTTGATATGCACCGATATGCTGTGTGATACCGCCTGCTTCACCTGCCGTAACGTTTGTCTTTCTGATTCTGTCGAGAAGCGACGTCTTACCATGGTCAACGTGTCCCATTACGGTAACGACAGGCGGACGACCTTCCAAAGTACTTGGATCGTCGGCATCTTCAACGAAGCCTTCCGACAAAACGTCTTCCGCCGTCTTATCGAGTTTAAGTTCGAGTTCGACGCCGAATTCGTCCGCAATATATGCTGCGGTGTCGAAATCAACCGAGTCGTTTATCGTCTTCATAATGCCTTCCTTAAAAAGACGTTTGGTAATTTCCGCTGCGGTTACCCCGATTTTTTCGCTCAACACTTTAAGTGCGATTATGTCCGAATTGATAACAGCCTTTTCGATTTTAACCGTGCTGACAGTCTGTTCTTTTGCCTTCTTTACGGGACGGAATTTTCTGTAACCCGTTTTATCTTCATCGAAATCGTCGATGCTTACTTGATTTTTAATAAGCGCACGTTTATTTAAGGTATGTTTTTCTTCGTACTGACTGTCGTCGTTTTGTTTTTTCTTATTATTAAAGTTTCTCTTATCCGTTTTTTCGATAACGGCAGGAGCAACGTAAGTTTCTCTCGGTTTACGGTTAAAGGACGGCTTGTCGCCACCGAACTGCGGTTTACCGAAAGGCTTTTTGTCGCCATTCGGTCGTTCTCCTTTATATCCACCCCTTTTATTGTCGTACGATGGCTGATAAACGTTACCCGTTGCTTGTGGGCGTGGACGTGAAGTCGTTGACGTTTCGTGACGAACGATAAAAGAAGGCCTTGCTTTAACTTCCGGCTTAACTTCGACGTCTTGTGTTACGGGTTTTGAAGATGCTTCCGTTTTTTCCTTTTCGTCCGTTTGTTTTTCCTGTTTTACTTCCGTCTTTTCGTCGGTTGTCGGTAAAGAAGGTTGTTCAACGTGGGTATCTTGTGCGGAAGTCTCTTCCGTCAATAAATCCGCTTTTTTAATTTCAACGGTCGATTCGGGTTTCTCTTCCAAAACCGTTTCCGCTTTTTGTCTTTGCTCGGCAAAAAACGCAAGTTTTTCTTCAAGTCTTGCCCTGATATTTTTTGCGGATTTTAAGTGTGACGATATTTCCCCGCCAAGCGACGTAAAACCACCACCCGATAAAGCGTCGTTTACCCTTTTGATGTTTTCGTTACGCTTTTCTTTTTGTTGTTCAGCCATTATTTATTCTCCTGTTCGATTTCGATATATTCTTTGTCCGTATTGTCTATAAACGCCTTGGATAAAGCCTTGTCCGTTATTGCCAAAACTTTTGCGTTATCTCTAAACGTTATATCTTCCAAATTTTTCTTCACGGTTTTATAAAGTCTTGCGTGCAATTTCTTCGCAAGTTTTTTCGAATCGTTTACCGTGTTCTCGCTCGCAGTTTTGCAAACGACCATAACGTATGCCTTTTTTAAGGTCGAAACGGCGTTAAAGCCGATTTTGCACTTATTTGCACGAATACTAAACCCTATAAAAGTTTCCGCCTTACTCTTTTCCATTAAAATCCCTTTCTATCGCTTCATAAACTTTTACGTCCACTTCTTTTTTGAACGTGCGGTTCAGCGACTTTAGTTTAATAAGTTTTTTTATGCAACCCGTATCGTTACAAATATATGCGCCACGCCCGTCGGCTTTTCCCGTTTTGTCAAGGCTTATTCCGTTTTCGCCGTCAACGATTCTGATAAGTTCGTTTTTCGGTCTAACGGCTTTGCACGCAATACACGTCCGCATAGGAACTTTTTTTTCCATACTTACTTCTCTTTATTAAAAATTTAAGATTTATTAACCTTCGGTAACTTCTTCCGTTCCGCTTTCCGTTAAGTCTAAATCTTCACCTGCGTTAGATTCGCTCTTTACGTCGATTTTCCAACCCGTAAGTCTTACGGCAAGTCTTGCGTTTTGACCGCTTCTGCCGATTGCAAGCGACAATTTATCGTCCGGAACGATAACACGTGCGTTGTTTTCGCCCTCCAACTGATATACTCTTAATACCTTTGCAGGCGACAATGCTTTTGCAATAAATTCAAGCGGATTTTCACTCCACAAAATAATATCGATTTTTTCGCCACCGAGTGCGGAAACGATGGCGTTTACTCTTGCGCCCTTGTTGCCTACACATGCACCTACAGCGTCGATTTGCGGATCGGCACTATATATTGCAATCTTGGTTCTCTGCCCCGGATCACGAGCAACGCTCTTTATCTCGACAAGACCTTGCTTGATTTCCGGTACTTCGTTCTCAAACAATCTCTTAACAAGTCCGCTCGAAGTTCTCGATACGACTACTTGTGCGTCGTTACCGATGTTTTTAACCCTTTTAACGAATACGTCGAGTTTTTGATTGAGTTCGTACTTTTCTCCCGGAACTTGGTCTTTTGGCATTAAGATACCTTCGAGTTGGTTTGCACCCATTTCAACGTAAACGTTACCGTCTTCGATACGTCTTACCGTGCATGCCATAAGTTCGCCTTCTTTATCTTCGAATTCGGCTACGTTATTGCTTTGTTCGATTTCACGGAGTTTTTGCGTCAAAACCTGTCTGCCCGTTTGAGCGGCAATTCTCGTAAAGTTCTTCGGCGTAAATTCTTCTGTCAAAACGTCCCCGACCTTTATACTCTTTTTGATTTGTTGTGCTTCTTCCAAACTGATTTCCTTATCAAAATCGACAACTTCTTCAACGACGTTTTTAACGCTGTAAAATTTTACCGATTTTTTCTCGGCGGAAATTTTAACTTCAACGCCCGTTGCGTCCCCTGCATACTTTTTGTATGCAATAACCAAGGCATTTTCCAAAGCCTTCAAAAATTCCGTTTGGGAAATACCTTTTTGTTTTTCAAGGTCCTCTAATGCTAAAAAGAAATCTTGACTAATCATTTTTGTTCTCCTAAATATGTATTATTAAATTTTATTCTTTACGATTTCGTGTTCTTATTCAAAATCGATAAATTCGTTCATCTTTTCAAGGCTTTTTAATTCAAGCGACAGCGTAAGCTTTTCACTCACTTTGATAACGACCGCCTTTTTGTCGTATTTTTCCAAAATCCCGTCGTAAGCTTTTTTACCTTTAACGGAATTTTTGAGTTTAACTTCAACCTTTTGACCGATATGCGATAAATAATCTTCATCGGTTCTAAACGCCCAGTCAATTCCCGCACTTGAAACGTTCAAAGTGTAAGGCTCGCCGTAGGTCGGGTCCAACTCGTCCAAAGGGGATTCAAAGGCTTTATGAAATTCTTCACACGTATCAAGGTCCATTCCGCCGTCTTTTTTTAAGTAAACCGTCAAAGAAGGGTTTTTGCCTTGCTTAAACTCAACGTCGTAAACCTTAACACCCGTTTTTTGTGCAATTTCTTCCGCAAGAGATACTATCTCACTAATAGATTTAACTTTCATTATTGCCTCATTGTTTTGTTTTTACAATCGTTGCCCAACCGAAAAATTTTCCTTTCCGCCACCGATAAAAACAAATGAGAACGGCAAAGCGTTCTCATTAAGTCAAGCATATTTATTGTTCGTATATTATATTACCATATAATATGCTTTTTTGCAAGCGTTTTTATCACTTTTATTTTGCGTTTTGTTTTATTCTTTTTCCGCAATCTTCATAAGTTCGATAAACACTTGTGCCGTTGCCCTTGCGTCCGACAACGCTCTATGGTGATTAAAAGAAATATTGAAATTATCCGCCACCGTATCAAGGTCGAATTTTTTTAGCGTCGGCAAAAGTTTTTTAGATAATGCCCACGTGTCGAAAACTTCGCCCTTTACTTCGTAATCGGCTTCACGTGCAAATTTTTTTATAAAAGAAAGGTCAAATTCTACGTTATGCCCGATAATGGCGCACCCGTCGATAAACTTCATAAAATCGGGAAGTACCGCCGAAAAGCGTGGTGCGTCCTTTACCATATCGTTTGTTATACCCGTAAGTTCGGTTATCTTTTCGGTTATTATCTTGTCGGGATTTATAAGCGACGAAAATTGTTCGATGATTTTTCCGTCCCTTATCTTTACCGCACCGACATCCGTTATGTTGTCCTTTAACACTTCAAGCCCCGTGGTTTCTAAATCGAACGACACGAAATCTCTGCCCATAAACATATCGGGGATTTTCGAGTTTAAGTCAAAAACGCTTTCAACCCTGACACTCTCCGCAGGTTCGGGAAAAATCAAGTGATAACTTTTCGGTGCAGACTTTTTATAACGGTCTTTCTTTTTGAAATCTTCGGGGAAAGTGCAACGGTTTATCTTGTTAAAGGTAAACGACGGCGTACCGTTATATTCGCCCATACTGCCCCGTGCGATAATACACTCGCCTTCGGTTATATCTCTTATTTTTTGACACGTCGCTTTTTTGGAAAAATAAAGTCCGCTAACCCTTCCCGTCGTATCGTCAACGTGGATAATAAAAAACGGTTTACCCGTCTTGGTTTCTTTTTCCACGATTTTGGTAACTCTTCCGCAAATAACGGCTTCTCCCGACGTAACGTCTTCAATGTATTCCGCCAAATCTCCCATTTGGTCGTCGTCGATTATAACGACGTCCTTAACCCTAATGGTTCTATGTTCGATTTTTTCAAGTTCGCCTTCGAAAACGTCTTCGGAAAGAATATCGATTATTTCTCCTTCGTCCTTTTGTTCCGTACTCCCCAAGAAGTCGGAACAAAACTTATGCCTTAAATGTTCGTTGATTTTCGAAATAAGAGAGTTTCTCGTTACGTATTCAATGCCGTCCTTATTAAGTCTTAAAACGTACTTGACGTTATCCCCGAACACGTCGCAATTAATATCGGTCTTTTTTAAGAAAATGGATATCGACGGGAAATTGTCTTTTAAGAATTTATAAATCTCGTTACCGCACAATTCGTTTTCGGCAACGATTTTTTTTACGGTAATTTCAACGCTCTTGAATACGGGTGCCGTTATTTTTTCGACTTCGCCGAGAATCTTTGATTTTAACTCGTCGTCAATCGTCTTGTCGCAAATGAAATTATAAGTTACTTTATGCTCGTTTTTCCCGACGACTACGGATGAAATTTTTATTTTATTAAGCCTTTCGTCTATACTTCGAAGGTCGGACAAAAACTCTGATTCCGTCTTTATCGTATACATTTATCAATCTCACCAAAGAACACCTTTTCGGCGTCTTCTTCCTTTATTTTTTTCTCTATCTTTCCGTCAATGAAAATAACGCACTCTCCGTTACCGGCACCGGCTATCCCGAGTTTACAATCGCTTGCTTCCCCCGGTCCGTTTACCGCACAACCCATGACGGCGATTTTAAGACTTTTCGTTACGTTTTGACAATACGCTTCCACTTTTTTCGCAAACCCCATACAGTCCCACTCACATCTTCCGCACGTCGGGCAGGCAACAAGCGTTACCCCCATATCGAACATACCGAGTGCCGACAATATGGCTTTCCCCGCAACGACTTCACGCACGGGATCGGCAGATAAACTTACCCTTATCGTATCTCCGATACCACGGCTTAAAAGAGATCCTATGCCGATACTGTTTTTAATTATTCCGTTATATTCCGTTCCCGCTTCCGTTACGCCCAAGTGAAGGGGATAATCGGTTTTTTTGCTGACGTATTCATACGCTTTTATCATAAGCGGAACGGACGATGCCTTTACTGAAATTACGATATTTTCCACTCCGTACTTTTCCAAAACGGCAACGTTTTTAAGTGCGCTTTCGCCAAGGGAAATTTCGTTCTTGCCGTATTTACGCAAAAACTCTTTTTCGACGCTTCCGGTGTTTGCTCCGACACGTACGGGAATACCCCTTTCCTTTAACGCCTTCGCAACTTCTTCAACGTTTTTTTCGTTGCCGATATTTCCCGGGTTAATACGGATTTTATCGGCACCCGAAACTATTGAGTCGATTGCGAGTTTATGGTCGAAATGAATATCCGCAACGAGTGGCATATCGGTTTTCTTTTTGAGTTCTTTTATCGAAAAAGCGTCAAGGCTGTCAAGCACGGAAAACCTTACGATATCACAACCCGCATTTTTTAATTCTTCAATTTGTTTTAACGAATTTTCCGTATCGCAAAGCCTTGTCGTCGCCATTGATTGAACGGCAATTCTTTCTCCGCCACCGATTACGATATTCCCTATCTTGACTTTCTTACTCATACTTCACCTTTTTAATATAATATCACAATTCCTGCAGTAAGTAAAGTAAAATAAAAAAACGCCTTTCGGCGCTTTTATATTTTTATTAAGTTGTTCTTATTCGGGATTTTCCGCAGCGTTTATTTTATATGCGTAAACAAGGTCGGCGTAATACTCGTCGAGATATACGGCGATTTTCTTTTCGCTTTTAATGTCGTTATAAGCAACCATCGGCGAAAGAGAATCGTAATACCCGCTTACGCAGGAAATTGCGTCGGAATAATAACCCATATCGATAAGTTCTTCTTTAGAATAACCCGTTTCGTGTACTTGCAAATATTTTAATTTTAAGTTCGCATTTATTTCCACCACGCTGTTTTCATATCTCTGCTCTCTCTCGTCGGCGCTGTTATTATACTTGGTTATCGCCAAAACTTTTTCTTCTTCCTTTTCGTAAAGTTCAATAACCTTTGCGTTTACTTCCGCACTTTCAACTTCTTGGTAATACGTATCGACGCCCGTTATGTCCGCATCGATACGAGTTATTTTTGCGTTTATCTCGGAAACGGCGTCGTTAAATTTCGACGTAATTTCGGTAATCTTTGCGTTTTTGTTTTCTTCCGTTTTGGAAAGTTTTTGAAGGGTAATATCGGAATCCATAATCCCCTTCGACAACGCCTCTTTTTTCATGGCGGAAACGGATTTTGCGTATTCCGACCGAACTGATAAAATTTGTGCGTCTTTTGCCGTCGTCAATTCGGTTATCTTGTTTTGAAGTGCGCTTTTTTCCGCCGTTAGACTTTCCTTCCGCTTTAACCGTCTTTCTTTTTGTGCGCCACATAAAAGCGACGTCGCTTTCGAAATCAATTCGTTTTGCGTCGGCGCCGTGTAAGTTAACCGTTCGATATTAAGCGGTGTTATTACGGTGTTTTCGTACTCGAATTTACGAAGCCTATAATACGAGAAAATATCTCTTAACGTTTCATACATTTCTTCCTTTGTCGTTGGAACTGTAAAATCCATAATTATCTCCTATAAAAAAGTTTTATTTTTTCTATACCGAAATTTTTTGAATCGCCTCTGACTTTTATCGTAAACAGCCTTGAATTTAAAAAAGCCTTTATTTCGTTTTCGCCACTACGTAACTTATACTCTTTTAAACCGAAATCACCCGATACCGTCATTATGCAATCCGCATCGACTTCAACGATTATTTTATAGACGAATTTTTTGCCGTCGCAATTTAACGCCAAGCCCGACGCCTTATAAACGGATTCGCCATCACCTAAAAGATATACCTTGCCGTTTTTGTCCATAAAAATTCCTTTGCCGATATATTTTAAGCACGAATTTTCTTCGTACGGTTTTACGTAATACGTGTCCTTTGTATTTACGTCGTAAATTAAAAATTTCTCGCCGATATCGTCTTTGATTTTTACGACGTACTTGCCTAAATAATTCGACGCCCAGTCCGTAACGACGTAATCTTTCTCCCCTTTTTGGCAGGCACTTTCGTTTTCTCCCGTTAGCGACGTAAGACAATTCGAACGGATAAAGTAAACCTTTCCGTCAATCGTGGTAAGTGATTTTTCGTTGATATCCACAACCGACGTATCAAGAGTCGTTACGATAAAATCTTCACACGAATATTTCGCCGTTATCTTTTTGATTTTCGTTTTTGTCAAAGCGTACAAAACGTCGTCCACCGCAAACAACAATCGAATTTCGTCGCCGAAGTCTATTTCCCCTTCTTTTTCTATTTCTTCGCCGTCTAAAACGAGTTTGGAAAACAAAAGTTTTTGACCGTGCGAGCAAAAAATTCGCCCAGCAAAATACGTGTAATTCTTCCCATCGAATATCTTTTTATATTGAAGTCCTTTCCCAAGCATAACGCACTTACCGTTACCGCAAACGGATATTACTTCTTCGCCCTTATACTTAAAGTTAAAAAGGTTTGGGGGACGTAAAAACCCACCTGAAACGAGAATCATTGCTCCGCCTTCTAATCGGTAAAGATTGCCGTCCGCACAAAAGACGTACGTTTTATCCGATACCGTGTAAGATTTTTTTATCTCCGAATTTTTATGCGTATCGAAAGCATAACGAAGCCCCTTCGTTCCGACCACCTTTTTGGGTTTTATTAAGCACGAATAACTCTCTTTCGAAACAGACAAAAAATCATTAACGTTATAAAAAAGTTCTTTTTCTTTTTTAAACCTAAACATAGGAATTGCCATTAAAACCATCTCCTTTCTTTGGTCGTGGAGTTTTTCGGCGGAATTAAAGACGTAACGGCGTCGGAGTATCTTTTTCTAAACGTAAGACTTTCGCTGAAAGCGTGTCTTGTCAGGTACACTTCCGCAACGACGCCGAGTGCCAAAACTTCGGCGGTTATTTTTTGTTCGCTGAAATCGATATTGTCAAAAAGTCCACAGTTCGACGGAACAAAAGCGTAAACGATTTTCGCAGGAAATTCCTTTAAGACAATTTGAGTCGTGTTCGACGTGTACTTTACTTCTTCGCCCTTGTCGTTATAAACGCCGAAAATCTTTATAAGTCTTTCGCCCAACTCGGTATAAGTTATTTTCTCTTTTTCGATTTGTTCTTCCTTTATCATCGGCACGAAAGAAGTTGCAAGTTCGGAAATAACGACGTTAGCGCATCTCGTATAAGTGTCGATAAGCGAAAGCGTGGAATTATCTGATGCGTCGCTAATATCGTTCGTGTCGGTTACTTCATTTAGATAAGCAATAACTTCTTCATCTCCGAGATAGGTTGCTGAAATCTTTATAATATCTTTTATGGTCATAGTTTCCCCTTAAAAATACGGGGGCGTCGAAATTAAACGCCCCCATACCCTAAATTATTTTTTTGTTTTTATACTTTTACGCTTCGGTAATTCCCGTCAAAACGCCTTGACCACATGGTCTACTGCAAATAATGTCGGCATATTTTACAAGAGTTGCCGTGTAAACAGGTTTACCTGCTACTTGCTTTAATACCTTACCGTCGTCGCCTTCAAGCCATTGCCAGTCGCAAAGTTGGTGCATAGCAAAGTCGTTCGTGTTAAGAAGGTACATTGTTCCGTCAGGACAGAATCTGTCTGCAACGACAGGGATACCGTTATAACTTAACGCTTTGTATCCGCCTTCCAAATCCATAGTGTCAACGAAACGTTTGTTTTGGCTGAACAAGTTTTGCAAAGCACGTCTTACACCCCAAGAACAAACGATAAAGTTAGTGTTAGAGCCACTTTGTTCTTCAATAGCGTCGAGTGCCTTTTGAATCTTTGCTTCGGTAATACTGCCTATACTCGTACCGATATACGGAACAAGCCAAGGGTGAGTTGATTTACTTAACCCGTAGATAGTACCCGTTGACGAAAAGATTGCACCGAGTCCGGTTATTTCGTTATTATACGAACCTTGAACGGTTGCGATAACACCTGACGTGATATCTGTTGAAGTGAGCGTTGTACCGCTTACCGTAACCGTTTTATTCGTTCTGTCAACGGCTAAAACCTTTCTTCCCGTTGCACCGGTAATTGCCGTTCCGTCAGACGCTCTGAAATCAATCAACATACCTTCGATAAAGTTTTTTACCGAGTCGAAAGTAATAACGCCGTTTGAAATAGAAGCAACCGTGCCGAGTTTACCCGTACCGTCGCCGTAAAGCATTCTGCCGAAGTTAAAAGAACTTGCTTTAAGCAAGCCTTCCATTTCGGAATTGAGTAAACTTACAAAAGCCCCCGAATTGTTTTCCGACGCTCTGATTGCCTTGTCGGAAATTTCTATCGTGCCGTAAAGGTTTTTAAGCGGTAAAACGAATTGTTCGTAGCTGTTGCCCGTAGCGTCAGGGAGCGAACCGTCTTCCGTACCCGCACCGACGCCACCGTTCATACCGTAAATAGCAAGTTTTCTTACTTCCTTGCCCCATACGTCGTCAGACGTTTGTTTTATCATCGATAAAAGCGGGTTTGCGTTTTTGTTGAGTTGTTCGGCGACAACGTCAAGATAATATGATTTAAGCGCCTTGTCTGCGCTCGTTAATGTTATTGCCATAAATTACTTCCTTATATTTTCTATTTGGACAAAAACATTGCCTTGACGAGATTTCCCGCCTCGGTAATGCTTTTCGGCTTGTCCGTCGGAGCTTTCACGCCAACCCCGACGCCGTCCATAATCACAGCCTTTTGTTTGTTCGACAAAACTTCCTTTAAGTACTCTTTCAAAATCTCGTCTTTGTTTTGCGACGCAATTTCTTCTTGGGTTTTACTTAAATTGTTTTCATCTTCTCCCAAAGATACGTTAGGAGCGGTTTCAGTTGTCGCTTGGGTAAAATCGGTAACGTTTTCCTTCGACGTACCGTCGTTTACACCGATAAGCGATTGATTCGCTTTATCTAAATTTATCTTCCCCTCCAACTCTTTTAGTCGCTGACTGCGTTTGGTAAATTCAGCTTCTAAACTGTTGTACGCATTAAGTAGGGCGTTAACGTCCTTAAACTTACCTAATGAGAGCAAGCCCTCTTTTTCGCCCAAAACCTTCTCTGCCTCCGCAGTTTGCGATACGGGCTTGTTTTGTTCTTCGTTTTCGTTCATGTTTTTCCTCCCGATATTTTATTTACTTACACTTTCTTCAAGTTTGTTAAGTTTTTCTTTATGCTCTTTTACGTGAGAAAAGAGCCTTGTTTTTTCTTCTTCCGTCAACTCGGCGTATTCACTTAAAATATACCTTACGTGTTCGTCAACGTGTATTTTATGATTATCGATTTCTTCAACCTGCAAGCCGTTTTTCCGTATCGTCATATTTTCCGACTGTGCCTTTTCTTCGTGAAGTCTTGACAACCCTTTTTGATAATCCAAATCGTTATAACCGAGAAGGGATAATACCTTTTCTTTGGTTGCAGGGTGCAAATTTCCGTCTTCGGCATTTAACAACCCGCTATTATAAAGTTTGAGTATCATTTCCTTTTTTTGGCTCGGCGTATAGATAAGTTCGTTTTCGCTTTCAAGGTAAACGTCGTCGTTACGACAAACGCTTTTGTCGATATAACCTATTTTGGTTTTGTTCGAGTTATCCTGATATTTAATAAGTTTTATTCCGCTTAAAAATTGACAATAAAGGTGAAGAACCTTTTTCGATACACCCAAAAAACAGTTTCTTATATTGTCCGCAACGATGGTCATTCTTTCGTTATCTTGGTCAACTAAAAGCGAAAGCGCACTACCACTTGAAAGCCTTGCGTTTTCGTTCGACGACGAAACGTCGCTTACACCGCTTATTTGCACGAATTCGGCGAGTAATTTATTTTCTTCCTCGTCAAAGTCGGGCGGAATGGTACCGTTAGCCATCATTTCGGGAACTTTCGCCCCCTGTCTATACACCAAAACCTTCCCCGGTGATAGACCGTCGGTCGATAAATCTTCTACGTCAACCGACCCGTCTTCGACGGTTAAAATTCCGCTCGTAAGCCTATTCATAAATTCCTGTTTCCTATTCTTAACGGCGTTAAAAGCACGTTGAACGGGAATAAGCCTTTCGATAATGCTTGTCCCGAAAAAATTTCCCGGCAGTACTACCGACTTTTGCATAACGAAAGGCAAGAATCTTTTATTATCGTTGCCGTAATAATACGGAAGGTCGCCGTAGTATAAAAGTTTTCCGCCACAGACGGTAATCAATCTTCCGAGCGGATACTCCTTCGACGGCATCTCGTATTTTTCTATCACGATTTGAGAATTAACAAGCGTCGATTCGGTTTTTTTCTCCTTTAACTCGTTTTGCTTTGAAAAAGAGTAAACGTCGTATTCTTCCCCTACAAGCGAAACGCCGTATTTTTCTTTTATCGTTTCGACGTCAAGTATTTGTGCGTGAATAATGCTCTTGCAATTTTCAACGTCGTCACAATAAAGATTATCGGGAAAAACTTCGTAAGGAGAAACGGGAACAATCTTTACGTCGCCTTCGTAAACGTTTTTACCGTCTACGTCCCCCACAAGTTCGCCACCCATATTGTTCCATACGATTTTGTAAAAACCCGTACCGCACGTTTCACTCCACGCAGTAACCTTTTTTACCACTTCGGTAAAGCCGTTACGCTTAAAACTTTCCGCAATAAGTCTTTCGGCAAGCGATGCACTTGCAACGTCAACGTCGTCGTCGGAAGCAGGTCTTACGGAAACTTTCGGTGTTACTCTCGAAAATTTTGCCGACCTTGTTTCCATAATCGGCGCAATATGATTGAATACCATATTTTTTTGCCAAAAAAATTCTTTGTCGGTCGGCATAATTTCTCCGCTATTCGACAGATAACAATACTGATTTCCGTTAAGAAAATTCATATTGAGTTCCCATTGTCTATCAAGCGTTTTGCGCTTGTTTCGTCTTGCTTCGAAATCCGCCGTAACTTCGTTAATAAGTTCGTTTACGTAACGCTCCCGTTCTACGTCTTGTTTTTTTCTATTTTTTTCCACTTTTTTCTCCTTCACGTTCTTCCCACAACTCGTCAAGTAAACGCTTCCTTTCAAATTCAAGTTCTTCGTCGGTATATTCCGACAAAGGCGTTTCGACGTCTTCGTCTATCAACATTTTAAGTGCCGACAGGTCGGGTGGAACGTTTTTTACAGTTACTTTTTTCTTATTCAGTTTTATTTCTCCGCCATCATCACTCGAATACTCCTCAACCGTTTCGACGGTATCAAAGCCAAGTGCCTTTTTTACGATTGCCTGTTTTAACTTTTCGGGATTAACCCCGTTAACCGTTTCTTCGTTCATAAAGTATCTTTTTTATTAGTCGCTCCTTGTCTTTTTGGACAGCAGTCTTAACGGATTTTATCTCGTTTCGGTGCGGTCTTGTCATAAGATAATAGCGAAGTTCGTCGAGTGCGTGATCGTCGATTTTTTTAGGATTATCGCCAACTCCCCACCTATAACTTTTAAGCTCCCGTATTAAATTCACGCAGGACTTAAAAATGTATAAATCGGGTTTGCCGTTTTTCTTGTTAAGATATTCCTTTACTCTTTCTATCCCCGAAAAAATTTCCTTGTTGACGTTTGGGTTTACGGCTATGCCGTTTTCGAAAAACAGTTCGGTAACCGAACGCATACCGCCCAAAGTTTTTTGGTTCGCAGCGCTGTCGATAAGTGCTTCGATTTTCCCGTCGTATCTTCTTTTCCACTTTAATTCGTCGCTGATGCGTTTTATATCGTTTGAGTGATGCTCGATATCTTGTTGCGCCAAAAAATGCTCCGCAACGACGTAAACGTTGTCGTCGTAATCAACTGCGTACCAGTGGCACGAAAGAGGATTATTAAGCCCCGGGTCTATGGACAAACAGTCCTGCCACTCGGGCGGGACGTCAAACGGCTCGATAACGTGAACGTTCTCGTCAAACTCCGGATAAACAAGTCCGAAGTCGCTTCTAAACCGTCCGTACTTTCTGCTTTCAAGTTGGTCGTCTGATAAACTGCGAGATAAAACGTTTATCTCGTCTTTATCGAGATACGGGTTGTCGTCCCAGTTCATAAACTCATACCACACTTCGGGATTGTTTCCTTTATTTAGGTATATTTCGTCGTACACGTAAGTAAGTCCTTTAAGCGGAGTCATCGTGCCGAAAATATCGCCACGCTTATCAATAACACGCATTAAACATTCTTCATAAATATCTTTCGGCGGTTCTTCGTCAAACCACACGAAATCAAGTGAACTGCCTTGAAATTTTTCTCTGCCCTGATCGCATGACTTAAAACCGATAACCGATTTCCCACCGAAAACGTTTTTAATTACGATTTGGTCTATGACGCCGTACGATAAACTGTCCTTTTTGCCCGACAGCATCGTTACGTCTAATATCCACTCGGGATTAAGATACGAAAGTATTTTTGCCTGTGCGACGTCTCTTTGAACTTGCGTCGAAAGGGAAACAACCCAGCCGAACGTGTCCTTTCGGTTTTGTCGGTATGGGTGAATCCCACGAGAAATATAAACCGTTTCGACAGCCCCGCACTCGGTCTTTCCGCTTCGATTTCCACCGAAGACCCAACGGTTTCGCTTTTGGCACTTATGAAATTCAAGTTGCTTTTTATGTATCTTTTCGCCCGTGTTGTACTCGGAAAGCTTGCTCGGCGCACTTCGTCTGTTTTTTTCGTCGATTATTTCAAGTAATCTCGTTACTCTTTTTTTGTCTTCGCTAATCATCGCAGTGATTATATGTATCTTTTTTATAAATGGAATACGTAAATGACAAGAGAAAGAAAATTTTTTTAAAACAAAAAAAGCGACGGGATTTCCATCGCTTTAAGTTGATTTTCTTTGTTAAGCTTTATCGGGTTCGCCGTATTCCTCGCCGAAAGTATCGACAGTCATTACTTTTATCTTCATATCCTTTATCGGTCTGTCGGAATAATCGGTGTCGGTATTTGCAATATAGTCAAGCGTATCAAACCCGTCGATAAGTTTTCCAAAGCCTGCATATTCCCCATCGAGATACGGTGCGTCTTCGTGCATAATGAAAAATTGCGAACCGCCGGAATTCGGGTGCATTGCCCTTGCCATAGATAAAACGCCACGAACGTGCTTTAAGTCGTTTTTAAAATGATTTGAGTTAAACTCTCCCTTAATCGTGTAACTGGGGCCACCCATACCGTTTCCGTCAGGGCAACCGCCTTGAATCATAAACCCGCTTATTACCCTATGAAAAATAAGCCCGTTATAAAAACCTTTGTTGATTAAAGATATAAAATTTTTAACCGTATTCGGGGCAATTTCGGGATATAATTCGGCAGTCATAACCTTGCCGTCTTCCATTTCGATTTTAACTTGTGGATTCATACTTTTCTCCTTTAATTATATTGTATCACTTTTATAAATTGCTATCAAGAATAAACGCAAAAAAAATAAAAAAACCTTGAAATGATTTTTATTCGTGCTATAATAATGTCAAGCTGATAAAAAAGGAAAAGAATATGATTACTGTTGATTTTAGTAAAAACGTTGGAAAAATCAAACCCATGCACGCCGTCAATAACGGACCTATGAAAAAAAGCGTTAGAAGCGTGTCGAATTTCGAACTTTTCCGTGATTCCGGCATCCCGTTCGTCAGAACGCACGACTCGGCTTTTTGTGAGTCTTACGGTTTTGAATTTACCGTTGACGTTCACAGGATTTTTACCGACTTTGATGCCGACGAAAATGACCCAAACAGTTACGATTTCGAGTGTACCGACAATTATATTGCTACGATTATCGAAAGCGGAAGCGAAGTTTTTTATAGGCTCGGTTCTAATATCGAACACGGCAAAAAGAAAGGGACCTATCCCCCGAAAGATTACCTTAAATGGGCAATGATTTGCGAACACATAATACTTCATTATAATAACGGTTGGAAAGACGGATTTAACTACGGTATAAAATACTGGGAAATATGGAACGAACCCGACTGCAAAAACGGCGACGGAAGTCAACCGTGTTGGCAAGGCACGATGGAAGAATTCGGCGAGTTTTTCTCCGTCAGCGCAAAATACTTAAAGGAAAAATTTCCAGACCTTAAAATCGGTGGTCCGGCGTTTTGTTATATGGGCGAAGGGCTAAACGGAATTACGAACGACGTTAAAATTATTCTCGATATTATGAAGAAAAACGACGTTAAACTCGACTTCGTTTCATATCACGGATACTGGAACGACGTTGAAGGGTTTAAGCGTTATAACGACGGCGCAATCGAGATTTTCAATAGTTACGGTTATGAAAAAGCCGAAAAGATTTTGGACGAGTGGAATTACGTTCAAGGTTGGAACGGCGACAAATGGATTTACACTCTTAAAAGCATTCAAGGGCAAAAAGGGGCGTCTTACCAAACGGCGATTATGTGCGTCGGACAAAAAAGTAAGGTCGATATGCTTATGTATTACGACGCAAGGTTATTTTGCACGATGAACGGACTATTCAATCAGTTTTTGGAACCGCTTGCGGGGTATTACGCCATTAAGGCTTTTGACGAAATTTATAAACTTAAAAACTGTGCCCTATCAACCGACGAAAATTACGTTTACTCGGTTGCGGGCTTTGATGATAATAATAAGCAAATTCTTTTAACTTGTTTTAATAACAACGAGAGTTTTACCCCAAAAAATGTCGAACTTAACCTTTTGGGCGTCGGCGATAAGGACATGGCGGAAATATATTTTCTTGACAACAATAACGGATTTGAGTTACGTGCAAGAAAAAAAATTAAAAATCTTAAAATTAAACTCAAAAATTACGATATCGTTAAAATTAAAATCGTGAAATAAAATTCAATTAAAAAGACGGCAAAGTCGCTCTTCCCATAGGGAAAAGCGACTTTTCCGTCTTTCTTTATATAGCTTTATGCAATTTTTTATCCGTTTCGATTTCGTCTTTATGGGTTTTTATGTACTTTGTCCACTTGATATATCCGTACGTGGTGTTCGTAAAGTACCCTGCTTTAAGAACGAGTAAAACGTATTGTCCCGACAAAACGTTAATAACAGTTTCCAAAATCGCTTCGATGTACCAAGCAATCCATTGTTCACGAATACGAAGGAGAATAAACACGCCGTTACAAATGCCGACGGCACTTACGCAAGCGTCAAGATAACACACGATTGTTTCTATCGTTACGTTACCGTTAAAAATATCCGTTTCGATTTCAAGCGTCGTTAGAAGATATCCTATTCCGATAGTCCAAACGATTATACCTAAAATTATAAGTACTTCCGCAAGTCCACTTAACTTTCTGACGATTGTAAGTTCTTCGTTTTGCCTATCACGGTGCCTATTCCAGTTGACAAAGCTTATTATATCGATAGGTATCCAAAATAAAATCGTCGTTGCCATAGTTGCAAACCTGAACGCCAACAAAAGCGGGATAAGTATTTCCGTAAGTTCGACGACAAGAGAAACAATAAAGTTCCACTTGCTTTGCTTGGAAATTAAAAGTTCGCAAAGTACGTTTGACGCAATATTTAATAAGTAAAGAGCCAAAATAAGTTTTCCGTTTATTCCGTTCGTATCTTCTTCGGGAAAAATAATCGCAAAGACGACGGATAGAACGAGAATAGAAAAAAACCAGATTTTTTCATACAACGAAAAAAAGCCCCAAAGAGATTTAAACTTTGATAAAATTGTAGGTTTTCCCCTTCTTTCCATATTTTCACCTTTTTATATTATAACATTATCTTAAAAGGCGTGTCCATTATTTTTAAAGCATTTTCCTACCCACTTTTTCATTTTTTGTAAACAATACTGACATAATAGCCCATCAAAACATATAGAAAAACGTATATTGATTTTCTTCAATAAGTCTTTATAAATTACAACTATCCTTTCGTTTTTGGTAGGCTTAACGTATTTAATACGCAACATTTTATCGAATATTACTAATGTTCACAAAAAGATTTTGCTCTGCAAAAGATTTTTGGGAAAAAGGAGAAGCCCGCCATCTGTTATGCAGTTTGCAGTAGCAAACTGCTGACGTAAGGCGGTGCTTCGACGTGGTGGTGGAGATGTCGGGAATTGCACCCGAGTCTTGAACGCTTCAAAAAAGTTTTCTACATACTTATCCGACGGTTAATCTCGGCAAAACTACGGCCGTCGGCGACCTTTAATTTTGCCATAATTTCTTAAAATCCACTACTTAAACGAAATCAAATTAAGCAGTAGTTCCCTGTCATTTTGACGCCCTTTTCCTTACCGACAGGCGAGTAAAGAAAGAACGTACGCTATTAAGCAGCGTAAGCTAATTTTTGAGTTTTATTAGCATTTAAATTTATTTTCCCTTTTTTACGAAGCAGGGACTTCGGTATGCTTGCACCGTTTATCGGTCGCCCAATCGAATCTATAACACCCCCATTATTTATTATATTCTTTAATTGCCCTTTCTTTTTCTCTGTTTAAGTCTTTTTCCATAATCGAACGCTTTTTATCGTAAGTATGCTTACCTTTGCAAAGCCCGAGTTCCATTTTAATAAGCGCTTTTTTATAATATAGATTAAGGGGAACAAGCGTAAGTCCTTTTTCGGCAACTTGGCTGTTAAGTTTAATTATTTCCCCTTTTTTAAGCAAAAGTTTTCTATCCCGTTTTGAATTTTTTGTGTTAAACGCTCCCGCTTTATCGTAAACGGCAATATGCATATTCTTAATAAAGAGTTCACCGCCGTAAAAAACGCAAAAACTGTCCTTAAGATTGACTTGACCTTTTCTTAAAGACTTAACTTCGCCACCGTCCAAAACAATGCCTGCTTCAAAAGTGTCGAGAACAAAGTATTCGTGATAAACGACACGGTTTTGCGTTATTACTTTTTCTTCCATATTTTTACTATTATAACGAGATTTTTGAGAAAAAAAACGGCGATTTTTTAATTAAAACCGCCGAATTTGATTTTTATTTCAGTTATCCGATAAAGGTTGCGATAACTGCAAAAACAATACACAAAACACCGAAAACAATACCGCTGATTACAGTCCATTTTTTCATTTTATGTTCGAAAGTTTTGCTCTTGTTTTTACCTAAAAACGTTTCGGTTTGACCGCCAAGTGCGCTGATTCCGGAAGAATTACCCGGTTGGAATAAAACGACGAGAACGATAAAAAGTGCCGCTATACCCATAATGATTAAGAGGGCGATTTTAAGTCCGCCGTACCAAATATCCCAAAATGCGCCGTGTGCTTCCATAAGCATATTCAAAATTACCATAATTGTTTCTCCTTAAAAACAAAATGATTATATCATACAAAAATCATTTTTTCAACTGTTTTTTTATGATTTATTATTTAATTAAGCTTTTACCCGTCATTTCCGTCGGTTTTTCTATGCCCATCATATAAAGAAGCGTAGGTGCAATATCGCAAAGTTTACCGTCGTCACGAAGTTTTTTGCCTACGAAATCTTTTCCTATAACGATAAGCGGAACGGGGTTCGTCGTGTGTGCCGTGAACGGCTCGCCGTTACTGTCAATCATCTTATCTGCGTTGCCGTGGTCGGCTGTTACGATTGCGTTGCCACCCATAGCCAAAATTTTATCGACAACGGTTTTTACGCATTCGTCAACCGTTTTAACCGCCTTTACCGCAGCGTCGAACACGCCTGTATGCCCTACCATATCGCAGTTTGCAAAGTTCAATATCATAACGTCGTAATCACCCGTATCGAGTTCTGATAAAACCCTTTTTGTAACTTCGTAAGCACTCATTTCGGGTTTTAAGTCATAAGTTGCAACCTTTGGTGAAGGGATAACGATTCTCGTTTCGCCTTCAACAGGTGCTTCGAGTTTTGCGTTAAAGAAAAACGTTACGTGTGCGTACTTTTCCGTTTCAGCTATATGAAGTTGCTTTTTATTGAGTTTTGAAAGATATTGCGGGAGAGTGTTGGTTATTTCTTCCGGCGGAAAGGCAACCGCAACGTCCTTAAAAGAAGAATCGTAAACGGCAAAACCCGTGTAAGTCGGAGTCAAAAAACCCGTCTTTCTTTCAAAATACATTTCCTTTCCCTTCTCGCTATCAAAGTACGGAGTAAATTCACGCTGGGAAATTGCTCTCGTGATTTGTCTTGCTCTATCGGGACGGAAATTAAAAAATATTACCGAGTCGCCTTTTTCGATTAAACCGACAGGTTTTCCGTTTTCCGTAATATTCGTCGGCAACACAAATTCGTCAAACACACCTTTATCGTAACTGTTTTTAAGTGCCGATATCGCCGAGTCTGCCTTTTCACCTTCGCCGAGCGTCAACATATTATACGCCTTTTCGGTTCTGTCCCAGTTGTTATCCCTATCCATAACGTAATATCTACCGCAAACGGAAGCAATCTTGCCGTAGCCGAGTTCTTTGATTTTATTTTCAAGCATTTCCATAAACGAAATACCGGAGTTCGGTGCGGTATCACGCCCGTCCATAAAACAATGAATATATGTGTTTTTTACACCTTTTTCTTTGGCAAGTTTTATAAGTGCAAAAAGATGGGTTATATGCGAGTGAACGCCACCGTCCGATAATAATCCGTATAAATGAAGATTTTTATTAGAGTTTATTGCGTTATCAACGGCTTTAAGAAGGGCGGTATTTTTAAAGAAATCCCCGTCGGCGATTGACTTTGTTATCTTTGTTAAATCCTGATAAATAACTCTGCCCGCACCGATATTGAGATGCCCTACTTCGGAATTGCCCATTTGCCCGTCGGGAAGTCCGACGTCCATACCGCTTGCACCTATACAAGTCGAAGGATATTCCTTCATATACTTATTAACGTTTACGCTGTCGGCAGATAAAATCGCATTGCCTTCATTATTTTCCGACTTGCCGTAACCGTCCATTATGATTATACAATTAGGTTTTTTCATATATTCTCTCCTGAAACAAATTATAATATTTTAATTTTTTCGCCGTTAAAAAGTTTCATCTCTTTTGCCAAAGATAAGCCGTATTCATTAACTTTTGCCTTGGCTTCGGCTTCCAAATTATTTATTGATTTAATAATATCGACAGCGTGGGCGTCAACACCGAAAATCATTTCGTTACCCACTTTTTTTGCTATCCTATAAAGCATTTCGCTTGGGTAAAATCTTTTATCGAACATGCCGTAAAAATTAACTTCAAGTGGCATACATAGTTTTTTTGCCTGCGTAAAAATTTCGGTAAAGCATTTTTCCTTTAACTCGTCGTTCCCTAAAAAGTTCATGACGTCGGGGTGCGCAAGATAAGAAAAAATGCCTTTTTTCATACCTTCGATAACCTGTTCGGAGTAATCTTTCATAAGTTTTTCGTCGAAAGTTTGAAACGCAGTCATAAACCTTTCACGCTCGTTATATAAAGCGTGTTGCCCGAGAATAACGTAGTCCGGATTAACGGTTTTATAAAAAGACAAAAGTTTATCAAACGTTTCGGGAAAATACTCCGTTTCGAATCCGATAAGAATTTCTATATCGTCCTTATACTCTTTTTTAAGTTTATTAAGAGTGTCAAAATAATCTTCCGTCTGCTCGGGTCTCATTCTATACGTCGAATAATAACCATCGGAAAAAAATTGCGGAGTATGGTCGGAAAAGCCGAGAACTTTTACGCCTTGAGAAATAAATGCTTCGATATATTCCCTTTCCGTTCCGTTTGCGTGATTGCACCTAAATGTGTGCGTATGAAAATTTGATAACATATTTTTCTCTTTTAATAAAATATATTTATCGGTCTTTTGATAAAATCAAAAAAACGATAGTTATATTTTATTCGTTTACAACATAAAGGGCTGTTCTCACAGCCCTTTATGCTATTAAACCGATTATTAGTCCTTATAATTTACGATTGAAGCAAAGTCGTTTGCTTTAAGTGCCGCACCGCCGATTAAACCGCCGTCGATATTTCTCATCGCCATAAGTTCCTTTGCGTTTGCAGGTTTCATACTTCCGCCGTATTGAATACGGAGTCCTTTGCTGACTTCAACGCCCCAAGTCTTTTTAACGAGATTTCTGATAAAACCGATTGTCGTATTTGCATCTTCAGCCGTAGCCGTTTTGCCTGTACCGATAGCCCAAACAGGTTCGTAAGCAATAACGATTGATGCAAAGTCTTCTGCGGTAATATCCTTAAATCCGTCTAAAACTTGCTTTTTCAATACTCTCTTGGTCTTGTTCTTTTCTCTTTCGGTAAGCGTTTCGCCAACGCATACGATAGGCTTTAAGCCGTTCTTTAATGCTTGACGTAATCTTGCGTTTACGCTTTCGTCGGTTTCGCCGAAATATTGTCTTCTTTCGCTGTGTCCGATAATAACGTATTCAACGCCGATTTCCTTTAACATTTCTGCGGAAATTTCACCCGTAAATGCACCGTTATCTGCCCAAGCAACGTTTTCGGCACCAAGATGAATCTTCGTTCCTTTAACTGCGTTTGCAACTGCCCAAAGGTCGGTGTATGGAACACATACTACAACTTCCGGCTTGGATTTTGCTACAAGCGGTTTTAATTCGTTGATAAGTGCTTCTGCTTCGGCAACAGTCTTATTCATTTTCCAGTTTCCTGCAATAATAGGTTTTCTCATTTTTATTTCTCCATTAGTTTTTTATAAATTAGTCTTTATCGTTTAAGCATTCGATACCCGGAAGTTTCTTTCCTTCGAAGAGTTCCAAAGATGCACCGCCACCCGTAGAAATGTGCGTCATCTTATCAGCGTATCCAAGACTCGTAACTGCTGCGGCACTATCTCCGCCACCGATAATCGTCGTACCCTTTGCATTAGCCAACGCTTCTGCAACGGCAATCGTACCTTTTGCCAAAATAGGATTTTCAAATACGCCCATAGGTCCGTTCCAAATAACGGTTTTAGCGTCTTTAACCGTTTCGGCAAAGAGTTCACGTGTCTTTGGACCGATATCGAGTCCTTCTCTATTTGAAGGAATAGCGGTAACGTCGTAATCAACCGTTTCAACAGGTGCGTCGATAGGGTTCGGGAAAGCGTCAACGGTAACGGTATCGATAGGCAATAAAAGTTTCTTGCCCGATGCCTGTGCCTTTGCCATCATATCCTTACAGTAATCGATTTGTTCGTCGTCAACGAGTGATTTACCTACTTCGTATCCCTTTGCTTTAAGGAAGGTGTAAGCCATACCACCGCCGATTACCAACGTATCGCATTTTTCGAGAAGGTTTGAAATAACTTTAAGCTTATCGGCAACTTTTGCCCCGCCCAAAATTGCAACGAACGGTCTTTCCGGATTTTCCAAAGCGTTTGCCATAACCGAAAGTTCTTTTTCGATAAGGAATCCGCAAACGGCAGTCTTAACAAAACCGTATTCGACGATAGCGGCAGTCGTTGCATGTGAACGATGAGCCGTACCGAAAGCGTCGTTTACGTAAACGTCGCAAAATTCAGCGAGTTTTTTGCAAAGTGTTTCGTCTCTCTTTTCTTCACCTGCTTCAAAACGTGTGTTTTCAAGCAAGCAAACGTCTCCATCTTTAAGCGATGCAACGGCAGACTTTGCGCTTTCACCTACAACGTCGGTAGCGAAAACAACTTGTTTACCGAGTTTAACAGAAAGACTTTCGGCAACCGGACGAAGCGTAAACTTGTCCTTATCTTTAAGTGCCTTCTTTAAGTATTCTGCCTTTGCTTCTTCTCTTTGTTCTTCAGGCAAAGCTTCGATAGCGGCCTTTTCTTTTTTGTTTAATCCGAAGCCTTCGGTAAAGATATTGTGCGGTTTGCCCATGTGCGAGCAAAGAATAACTTTTGCACCGTTTTCAGTCAAATACCTGATTGTCGGGAGCGCACCGTTAATACGTGTTTCGTCCGTGATAACGCCGTCTTTCATCGGTACGTTAAAGTCAACCCTGACAAGACATCTTTTACCCTTTACTTCTACGTCTTTTATAGATTTTTTGTTCATAAAATCCCTCCGAGATTTTCTACATTATTTTATCCTATTTATTATATAAATAAACAATGTATTTGTCAATATTTTACGTATAAAAATAAATAAAAAAACCCACATTTACCGTGTAAATGCGGGCTTATTGATTATTTTTGAAATTGCTTTACGTTGACGTACTGTTTTATTGAAAACGCAACGTTCGTCAAGTGGTCGCCGACACGTTCTAAATTAGATACGGTTTGCAAATAAACCGACCCGAGTTCAGGAGAACACTTGCCTTGTTTTAACCTTTCGATATGTTTTGCTTCGAGCTCAACACTCGCCTTATCGATACTTTCTTCCAAAATATCTACCGAAATTAAAAGTGATGCGTTTCTTTCGTTGTATGCGGTCAAAGCCTTTTCGTGAAGTTCCAAAACGTTGTTTACCATATCACGCAATTCGTTTTTGGCTTCTTCCGAAAAGTCCAAAGAATTACTGCGAAGTCTTTGGGCATATTCTAAAATGTTTTCGGCATAGTCGCCGATGCGTTCGATATCCGATACGACGTGATAATACGTCCCGATTTTCTTTTCGTCGTTACGGCTGACGTCCCTTGTCGCTATCTTCGTAAGGTAATTCGTTATATTTTTATTCAAGAAATTAAGCACTTCTTCGTTCTCACGAAGTTCGCTTTCTCTATCAAGCGTACTGTCTAAAAGCATACTCGACGCAATAACGATATTCTCTCTTGCGATACTTGCCATCTTGACGATTTCTTTTTTCGTTGCGTCGGTTGCGATAGGCGGTGTTTCCAAAAATCTATCGTCGATAAACGCAAGCTTAAACTTGTTTTCAACAGTCTGGCGTTCGGGAATAATCTTTTCGGCAATTTTAACGAGTTGACCGGTAAACGGCAACAATACAAGCGTCGTCAATAAGTTAAAGAAGGTGTGGAAATTCGCTATAATTCTTTCCATGGAATTTCCGCTTATTTTCGTCATTAATTCGCCGATTTTATCCGTCCAAATCCAAATCGGAACGATACAAATAAGACAACCGCAAAGATTAAACAATAAGTGAATAATTGCCGTGCGTTTAGCATTTGTCGAAGTGCCGATTGACGATATAATCGAAGTGATACAAGTGCCGATATTCGACCCTAAAATAATAAACACAGCCGTTCTGAAGTTGATTGCACTACCAAGAGCAATTAAAATACCCGTAATGGCGGCAGAACTTTGAATCAAAGCTGTGAATATAATACCGATTAAAACCAAAAGAAGCGGGAAAATGCTTTCGTTTTGGAAAATGTTTTTAAATAAAGGAAGAAGCGTTTTATTGCCGAGAGTGTCGGTCGTGTAAATAATTTCGTTAACCGACTTACTCATAATTTTAAGACCGATAAAAATCATACCGATACCGAGTAAAATATACCCGAGTTTTTTGAATTTATCTTTTTTTACGGTCATGGTGATAATCATACCGACTGCGGCAAAGAGAGCGGCAATGGCGTTCATATCAATGGCTTGTCCTTCGCCCGACAACGATAAAATTTGTGCCGTAATCGTCGTACCGATATTCGCACCCATAATTACCGAAGTTGCTTGCGCAAGTGACATAAGCCCGACGTTTACAAAACCTACGAGCATAACCGTCGTTGCGGTGGAACTGTTGATAATCGCAGTAACCGTGGCACCGACGCCTACACCTGCAAAACGGTTAGACGTCATCTTTCCGAGCATAACCTTCATTTTGTCACCGGCAATCTGCTCAAGGTTTGAGCCCATAAACTTCATACCGAACATCATGACGGCAATACCGCCAAGCATAAAGAATATGTTAAAGTATATCGTACTGCTCATAAAAAATCCTTTATCGTATAGTTTTTTATTTCACTTGCAATATTATTCTACAATTTTTTTAGTCTTTTAGTCAAATATTTTTAACCGAAAACGCCAAAATTTTGATTTCTTTTATTTCCCCTATTAACCTTTTTATACCTAAACTATTTTTTCGGAATTTCTCCTTCCGTCTTAAAACCGCTATATTTAAGCTGACGAAGTGCTTCGTAAACGCCGACGCAAACGGAATTCGAAAGATTAAGAGAACGAAGTTCTCCCATCATGGGAATACGTACACACTCGCCGTAATGTGCTTTAAGTAAACTTTCGGGAAGCCCCTTCGTTTCTTTACCGAAAACCAAAAAATCTCCGTCCCTATATTTCGCTTCGGAGTGAATTATCTTTGATTTCGTCGAGTAAAACCAGAAGTTTTTACCGTTATAATACTTCGCCATAACTTCTTCGATACTGTCGTAATATTCTATGTCCACCTTGTCCCAGTAATCGAGTCCCGCACGCTTTAAGTACTTGTCCGAAACCTCGAAACCGAGCGGTCTTACCATAATGAGTTTACTTCCCGTAACGGCACAGGTGCGTGCAATATTGCCTGCGTTTTGCGGAATTTCGGGTTCTACCAAAACAACGTTAATTGCCATAATTTTACCTTCTTTTTTCTTTTGTCAATCACGGTAAAGTCCACGCTTTTTAACCGTAACCTTTCTGTAATCTTTTTCGATATTTACGGGGGCGCACTCGATATCCCCGTTTTTTGCAACGACGTCCCCCCTGCTTTTACAAACGGCGTTAATACGGTTAGATACGAACACGACGCATACGCCGTAAGTGTATGCAAGCGCCCTTGCGCATATAAT
Source organism: Christensenellaceae bacterium (assembly GCA_045599205.1). Taxonomy (GTDB): domain Bacteria; phylum Bacillota; class Clostridia; order Christensenellales; family Borkfalkiaceae; genus UBA1259. Next base: position 89,673 of record JAZRVM010000015.1, read on the forward strand.
AGGCAAATAATTCTCTGCCTTTTGAAAGACGCAAACAATAAGGTCGGCGCCCAGTGAAGAAAGTTCTTTTGCCCTATCGAAAAAGAAAAGGTCTTCACAAATCAAAACTCCGATTTTCCCCTTTGACGTCTGATATATTTGATTACCGCTACCCGGCATAAATTCACTGTCGTCAATGGACGAAAGCATATCGGCAACGCCGATTATTTTACCCTTATCGGCAATTACGACCGAGTGGCGAAAAACTCCGAACGTTTCGGTATCACACCCCGAAATCACTACGCCCGCCAGTTGTTTTGAAAGCCTTGCTATGTCCGAAAAGTATTCCGTTTCGCCCGAGAGTTCGCATTTGTAACTTACAAGTCCCAGCCCGTTAAAACCGAAAACGACGACGTCGGCGTCGGACAACTTTTCAAAACTGTTTTGCCAAACCGACTCGGCACTTTCCGTACTTATCAAAGATATTTTCATATTACCCCCAAAACGTCCTAAATCATATTATTATGATTCGTTGGGTTTTGTGAATAATTTATATATCAAGTTCATCGACAAGCAATAAAAGTTCGTCGAAGGAATCGGATAAAAGCATTTTCGTTTTAAGCGGTTTTACGTTCGGTATTCCTTTAAGATAACACGGGATAAACTTCCTGAATTCTACCGCACCTCTATCCCCCTTTTCTTCCTTCGACAGTTTAATATGTTCTTTAATAAACTGTTTAAGAGAAAGTTTGCTTTCGCTTTTAATAATCTTTGAAATCAAAAACGGGTCGTAAAATGCGCCACGTGCAATCATAACACCGTCCGCACCCGTCTTGTTTATCATATTCTCGGCATCTTCTTCGTTAAAAATTCCGCCGTTTGCGATAACGGGAATTTTAACGGCGTTCTTTGCCTTTTCAATCGCCCTGAAATCCGGCTCACCGGAATAATAACTTTCCCTTACTCTACCGTGAATCGTAACGAGCGACGCACCCGAATCTTCCGCCATTTTTGTAAATTCCGTTGCAATATCGTCGCCGAGTTTTTGCCCCGTTCTTATTTTAACGGTAATTATTTTTCCCGTCTTTGCGCACTCCCGCACGATTTTTTCGGCTTTCTTTATATCGTTAAGTAAAGCACTACCGTCCCCGTTTTTATATACCTTCGGAACGGGACAGCCCATATTTATATCAACAATCTTAAACGGCGACAATTCTTCGCTTTCGATTGCTTCCTTCATAATGTCGCTTTCGCTTCCGAAAATTTGCACGGCGGTTTTATCGTAATCTTTTCCGCAAAATAAAAGTCTTTCGTTGCCCTTACTTTTATAGCAAATCCCCTTTGCCGAAACGAGTTCGGTAAAAGTAAGCCCCACGCCTTCGTCAATCATAAGACGACGGAAGGAATATTCGGTATACCCTGCCATCGGTGCCAAAAAAACGTTATTTGTTATATTGTATCCTTTTAACGAGAGAGGTTTTAACTGCACTTTCCTTCCTACCTTTTCCTACTGATATTAAGTTTATCATTGTAGCGAAAAAATAGCAAGCGATTAAGCCTACCCCCGCACCTATAATATTTATACTTCTTATTGACAACAGCAAAACCGTTAAAACGACTTTGACGATAAGCCCCACTCCCATACCCAAAAGCGGTGTGTAATATCTACCCTTACCGATTAAAATTCCGTTGACCGTTTGAAGCATAGAAAGCAATACGACGTTAACGCTCATAACGGCAACGAGCCGAGAAGCGGTAAACATTTCACCTTCCGACAGCCTATTAAAAAGCACTCCGACGATTTGCGAAGGGAAAAGCACGATAACGACGGCAAACGGTATCGAAAACAAAAGAGTTAAAAGTACGGGCTTAACGATAAGAGAATTGTCGGTTCTGTCCTTTGCGATATACGGAATACTGGAAGCCGAAATGCCGTAACACAACGATACGGGTAAATTGATAATCGTAAGCGCAACGCCCGAATATATCCCGTACGTCGAAGTGGCGTCAACCATATATCTTGACAAAATATTTATTATGATAAAACTGTCGATTGTCTGCATTAAGGGAACGAATATACCCGTTAACGTTACGGGGAAAACACTCTTAACGAGTTCTTTCGACGTCTTAAAAAATTCCGTTTTTATCTTTGGTTCTTTTTCCTTGGTCTTCTTATAAGAAACGATTAAATAAACCAAAGCGAAAAGTTCCGAAACGCTTATCGCAAGCGTTGCAAGTCCCACGGCAAAAGGGATATTCCCCTTAAAAAAATAAACTAAAATTATTCCCAAAACCGCCTTAATTACCTGCTCGATTATTTGCGACAAACATGTTTTCGTCATATCCGCCTTGCCTTGAAAATATCCACGGAAACAAGATATTAAAGCAACGAAAAAAACGGCGGGCGACAAAAAAACATATGCCCACTTTGTATTACTTTCCCCTTGAAGTTTGGGCAAAACGTCACTCGATAAACCCATTAAAACAGAGAAAATTATTCCCAAAACGGAAAATAAAATCAAACTTGACTTTAAGTACTTCGACGCATTTGATTCTTTGTCGCCGGCTATAAGCGAAGCCATGGCGTTAGGTACCCCCAGCCCCGCAAAATCAAGCATAATAAGATAAACGGGGAAAACGGCTTGATATAACCCTATCCCGTAACTTCCCAAAAGGTTGGTAAGCGGTACACGGTATATAGCCCCGATAAGTTTTGAAATAAAAGCCCCGAGGCTTAAAAAAAACGCACCTTTTACTATAGAATTTTTTTTAATCATATGTACTGCCTTTCGGCAGTTTATTCAAAATATTTCGACAACACCTTTCCCGCAAAATCTACGACTGTAACGTCGCCTTTATTTATTTCGTCGTTTGAAACAAGTACGATTGCACCAAGCACGTCCCCCCTGACAAGAACGGGCAAAACGTATGCGTTAGAATATTCCACACCCCCTTCGGTAAGAATAAACTTTTCTTTATCCCCCGAAAAGGTTTTGGGGATTCTACCTAATATGACTTCAACCGCTTCCTTTTTTAACGGACTTTTATCTATTCCGACGTCCTTCTTCCCGTTGGAAACTGCGAACTCTCTATCGGTTACGATACAGTTTTTATCCAAAAGTTCATAAACGGACTTCGATATATTTTTCGCAATATCCATATACTCGCATAACGGCGAATATTTCGTAAGCGTGATTTTATTGTTTTCAATACTGATTTCAAGCGGGTCAAAATCCTTAACACGTAACGACTTTCGTATTTCCTTGGGTATAACCACTCTGCCGAGTTCGTCGATACGTCTTATAATGCCTGATTTTTCCATAAAAAAATCCTCCGTTTTTTTAGTATACGGAAGACTTTCGTTTTTATGTATTTTTTTGCTTTGAAAGGTGAAAACTTAACCTGATTTTTTTGGTTTTTTCGTACCGTATTTTATTAAATAACACCGTAAAAATTTTTCTTGTCCGTCATATCGCAAGGGGGAATCGCCGTGGGTAAAAACGCCCCGAATTCTTTTCTCTTTATTTTTTTAATAAGCGCTTTTGAGTACGCTATCATCATTTTTGCCGTAAAGGTCGGGTTACTTTTCGTCTTAAAAATAATTTCGACAAACGAATCGAGATTGCCTTTTTTAACCGAAAAGATTTTACCTGCGTGATAAAGCGTTCCCCTTTTTTTTCTAACGGTTTTTTCTGAACGGAATTTTAATTTGGTTTTATACCCCGAAAAATAATCTTTCGTGGATAATATCTCGTTTTTTATTTTGTTTTTATCTTTACCCGCACACCCGACAAAGCATAGCCTTTTATGTAAACTCTCGGCGGAATAAACTTTTGTGTGCAGTTTTTTCTTTTTAACGTGCTTCGGAATGGTTACGGCAGTTGCGTCTTTTACGCCGGAAAAGGACTTAATCGCATTTGAATGCCCCTGCGAAATTCCCCTACCGAATAGAGTATTTGCTCCGTCGAACACCGAATAAATTATCGCCCGAAACGTGGAAAACAGCCCGGGGTCCCACCCACAACATATTATCGCCGTGTGCCTGTAAGTTTCAGATAAAGCGTCGAGAGATTGATGATAATTTTTTATTTTGGCGTGATTGTCGTAGGCGTCCAAAAGGTTAAAATCCTTTATCAAACTTTTTGAAGTATTCGTTAAATCGTCTTTACTGCCTACGCATAAAAACAGTAAATCGATTTTATCACGATAACTTGATATTTCGGAAAAAGGAATAATCTTACCGTCAAGCACGGTTCTACTTTTATTTTGCCTACGTGAAAACACGCCGACAACCCTATATTGCTCTCTGTTTTTTTGGTTTTTTAATTCGCTTAACACGGCTTTACCCAAATTGCCGTATCCCACGATTCCCACTCTCGTTTTCATATAAACCCTTAAAAAAGTATTTTATATATGTATATGTAAAAAAATCGAAAAATACAAAAATATTTACAAAAAATCTCATAATAAATCCTTACGACTTTTGTATCATTTTTTTTAAGGTATTATTATGAAGAAATTAAGAAACGCTTTTAATTTTGTTGCTTTAATAAAGTACGTCGTTTTTTTTGGGTTTTATTACCTTTTTTGTTACGTCTATGCGCCCGCACCCGTCTTTTCGGTTGCGCCTTACGCCACGACGGTTTGTACCGGAAACAATCTCGTCGCCTGTACTTTTTTGTTTTTACTTGCACTCTTTTTTTCCGCCAACGGTACGGTTATTCCCGCAATGACGGTTTGCGCCGTGTTTTTTATTACCGTAAACTCTGTTTATCACTTTACCAAAAGAAAAATAAAAGCGGAAATTATCGGCTATACTTTAATATCCTTACTTGGATATATTTTTATGGGCGAAATATCTTCTACGCAAGTAACCCCGCTTGAAAAAAGAATTATTTTCTCTCTTATATCTGTAATCTTCACTTATATCTTCTTTTTAAGTTACAACATTACGGTTAAAAAAGGGGTTAAATTTAAGCTTAATTTTTTCGAAATCGTTTCGCTGTTTTCTCTTTTCGTGCTTATAGGGCTCGGGATAACTAACGGGCTTTCCCCCACCGTTTATAAATGTTTATGCCTTTTGATTATTTTCTTTGCTTCGTATATATACAGACTCGGAATAACAACGCTTATTGCAAGCGTGCTTGGTGTTAGTTTCGCACTTTATTATAAAAACGTAAGTTACGTTTCTCTTTTTACCTTGATTGCGCTCGTTTGCGAATCGTCTATAAAATTTTCAAAATATCTTGGGGTTTTATCCGCCGTTTTATGCGACTTGATTTTACAACGTGTCTTTCACGTTTACAGTGTGTTCGGGCTTTTCGAAATAATATCGGATATCGTTTGCGCCGTAATCTTTTTGCTCGTTCCGAACGAAATACTTAAAAAAATCAAAGATAAACTGTTTACCTTCCGTGAAAAGCAACTCGTTCGGCAATCTATAAACCAAAACCGAACCATACTTTCGAATAAACTTTACGAAATATCAAACGTCTTTTCGGAAATGTCCGCCTCGTTTAACTATCTCAATCGGGAAAACGGACAAAAAAACTTAAACGAAATGTTTATTAAAAACATAATGAACGCTTGCCGTGAAGATTGCCCGAACTTTGATAACTGCACAAAAAACGTTGACGTCTTCCGTGCCGACCTTCTTAAAGCACTTGAAATCGGCGTGGCAAAGGGCAAACTTTCCTTTATTGATATCGGTACGGATTTCTTTTCCTTTTGCCTTCACCCGAACACGGTTATCTTTTCAATTAACAAACAACTCTCTCTTCAAAAAGAAGAAGAAATATTCAGGTCGAATATCAACGTCGGGCGTGAAATAATTGCAGGGGGTGCAAACGCAATTTCAAGCGTTCTTAAAAACCTTGCGTTAGAATCGGGTACACAATTAAAATACTCCGTCGATACCGAAAAAGAACTGCACTTCGCACTTTCCTGTTACGGGTTTAACGTGTCGGAAATTCTTTGCTTTGGCGACGACGAAAATTATACCGTTTCAATGGTGCTTTTGGGAAAAGAATTGCCTATTAAAAATATTCAGTACGTTCTATCGAAAGTGTTAAACAAAAAAATGGTTTTACACACGAAAAACGATATTTTGCCCGACAAATGTTATCTTCAATACGTAACTTCGACAAATTTCGACGCAATATACGGAGTTTCGACAAACACGAAAGACGGCGAAAAAGCGTGTGGCGATTCCTACTCGGTTATGCGTATTTGCGAGAACAAATTTTTGGTTGCCATTTCCGATGGTATGGGAAGCGGTGAAACGGCACAAAACGTTTCGTCGGTTTCTCTGTCGCTTATAGAGAGTTTTTATAAGGCGGGAATCGACAGCGATATTATTCTACCGAGCGTCAATAAACTTTTATCCGTCAATCTTGACGAAAACTTTACCGCACTCGACATTTGCGTTATCGACCTTAATACCAAATGCGCCGATATAATTAAGTACGGCGCACCTTACGGATACGTAATAAGAGATAACGGAATTCAAATTATCGAAGGGAATACCCTTCCACTTGGAATAATATCCGACTTAACCCCTTCCGTACTAAAAATCAACTTGCTTGAAGGGGACGTTCTGGTTCTTATGTCCGACGGAGTGAGCGACGCCTTCGGATCGTCAAGCGATATTATCGACTTTTTTAAGACCGAACCCGCATTAAATCCGCAAACTCTTGCAAACAATATAATGAAAAAAGCGCTAATAAAGACGGGAGGCGCAAAAAACGACGATATGACCTGTCTTTGCGTCAGGCTTATCGGCACGGATAATTAAAGGAGATTAAATGAAAAGCGTTAAAAGATTTTTGGCAATGCTGTTATTTGCCTTTTACTTTGCCCTTAATTTTTCTCCGTTTACACTGCCCGTGTCGGCACTGACCGTGTATAACGCATACAAGAGAGTTATCGACACTCAAACCGTCTTTTACGAAGATAAAGCACTTACCATACCTTTATTTTATTTACCGTACACTTATTACGTTAAAATTCTCGATGAAGAAAACGGAGTAAGCCATATCATGTGTTTTGGCGACGGAAACGTACCCGCAATCGACGGGTACTGCCTAACCGAAAGTTTATTTTACGACGGGCTTGAAGTTGTTTCGCCCTACCTGTCGATAACGGTTATTACACAGAGCAATACTCCGCTATTTCTCGATACTTTATCGACTAAAATCGAACAGTATATTTTCCCGAACAGATCTTTATGTTATTACGGAAATATATTAAATTCGGAAAATAAAAATATGTTTTTCATAAGTTATAACGGCAAACTCGGGTACGTTTTGGAAGACAACGTTTACCCCTTTACCATTCCCCTTCACCCAAACGAATTGACGTTTTTGGGAAAAGAACGTGAAGGTGGCGAAACAACGGAAGAAAAAAATTCAAGCGACGACGTTTTAAGAACCATCATTATTTGCGCACTTTCACTCACCGTACTTTTAGCCGTAATTTTTATTTTTTCCAAAAAAGAAAAGCCGACAGTATCTGCCGGCTACTTCGATGAAAACGATTTTGAATAATTCTATAATTATTTGCGTTAAATAAATTAACGTTTTTCTTTTTTATTTAGTTGTCGATATTTTTAGCGGTCAGGCAGTTTTACTATATGTGTCGGTATAAAACACGGTCTTAACAGTTTTGTTTGACTTCTTTTTGTTTTTGTAAGACATAATCTCATACTCGCATACTCGCCTATAAAGTTCACGGAAAAAATCAATAGTTAAATATTTTTCCATAAAAACCTTGTCGGTGATTCCTGCTTTTTCCAACCTTACTGAAAAATCTTTTACAAGTTTTATTTGCCTACGGAAATATGCCCTGCTTTTTACGTCGATATCGAAAAAATAACTTTTCGGTTTTTTCTTGAAATACTTATAATCAAGTAAATCACAGTCATCGTCCGAAAATTTCGTCAAAACTTTTTCCGTCTTATCGTAAAGGTCAAAAAGTAAATCCTTTTGATAAGTAAGGTCAACGATTTTTTCACATTGAGATATTGCCGGCGAAATGTCGGTCATCGAATTCAATGCGTCTTTCATAACCAAATCGTCTATTTGGTCACAAAGCACATGAATATTCGGGTAGGCGTATAAAACACATTTTGCAAACAGATTGTTCATCTACATCATTCCTTTATGCATCACTGCATTATTTTTTTTCCATCATTATAAACGAATGACAAGAGCAATACAATACTCTTATGTCGAATTTTGTTCAAAATTATTTATTTTTGTCCAAAATTCAAAGTTGTGTCAATAATCTCTCCTCCTTTAATTTTTTACCTGCAGATACGTTGCGACTTTTACGGCTTTATTATAAAAATTACCGTTGACAGTTTCGGTCATATTTGTAAATTTTTAATTTTTTTATTTTTAAATTATTTGTCATATACCCCTTTAACTGCGATTTTTATGCTTATTTTTTATAATTTTCGATTTTTATTTATTGAAAATAAATAATTTGTAAAAATTTATATACATTTATGGTTTTTTGTGTTAAAATTAAAAGTATGAAAACTTTAAGAAAATCATTGACAGTTTTATTATCGTTTATTTGCCTATTGTGTTTTTGGGTGATTTTATTTTCGCAAGGTTCGGTTAATGCCGAATCTTCGCCGAACGTTTCTCTTTTTATTCCGAGAAACGAAAGCGAATACTTTGAATTAGATTCCCCGACGGGATTTTGTAAAAATAACGGTCAACTTGCCGTTATTCAACAAAACGGTTCTCTTTTGTGGTACAAAGACGGCGAATACACCGACTTAAAAGACAAACTCGTCGTAAAAAACCCGCACCAAATCGAGTTTTTTTCTTCTACAAAACTTTTAATTTCAGATAACGAAATTTTATATATCGTAGATTTAGAAGACTTATCAACACCCGCCGAGCAACTTAAATTCGGCACAGAACCCGTATCGGGAAGGTGCTTTGACTTAAACGAAAATTACCTGATAACCATATCGGGCACGACGATTTTTACTTATAAAATCACCAACGGCGTTTTAACTTCAAAAGGTCTTCCCCTTCAAAACGCAAAGGACAACACGCCCGTTTGCATGAACGACAACAACGAAATTTTTTATATCGCCAGCGATTATTCGCTTAAAAAACACGTTATCGACGGTAGTACCGCCGATACGGTACTTATCAATAACATTTCTCCGTCAACGGTTATGGCGTCCGATAACGACTTCGTTTATTATACCGACTTAAATACGATTAAAAGAATATCCACCGACGGGAATACCACTCAAACGTTATCGCTTAAAAATGCCGACGATTACGAGATAGGGAAAATCGTCAGCCCTATCGATATTTATTTGTCCGACGGAAATCTCTTTATTACCGACTACATTGCAAGCACGGTTACGGAATATATTATCAATGAGAACGACATTTCGGTTTACTATTCGGGCTTTGCAATAGCGAAGGGCAAAACCGCTTTTAACAGGATAAGCGACAATATTTTGGATTACTCTAAGTTTGACGACAGCGTCGGATACCTTGATAATTATAAACTCACGATTATTACGCAAAACGGTAACGAAGTAACTTATAAAAACTTTTTACAAAGCAAATTAAATTCTTCTACGCTTTTTTCTCTCGGGAAAGACGATGCGCTTTTATATAGCGAGATAGAAAACAAATTTTTTTTGCTTAATACATTTACCGGCGAAACGTCGGTTATCGAACACAACCTTGTCGGCGTTTCGGACATTATATATTTTAATAACCGCTTTTACGTTTTAACGGAAGCGGAACAAACGGTAAACGTCTTTACGTTAGTTGGCGAGGAATTTTCAAACGTCTTTACAAAAGCGTTAAACGTTTCTTCCCCGAAACTTGCAATCGATACTCAAAACACTTTATATATAGCAAACGTAATAAGCGGTGATAATTTTGCCGTTTACACGTTTAAGAACGGTCAAGAAGGAACGAAACTCTTTACCCTTCCGGAAAAGGCAAGTTCAATCGAACTTGATTTTGCAAATCAAATCGTGCTTTTATCACCAAACAACGTTTACGTTTATTCAAACGGAATTTATTCGTTTAAGTTATACGACAAGCAAGGCGAAAAAACCAACGTAACGTCGCTATCTTTCGACAAGGTAAACAAGTCGGCTTTCGTAACCTTTTACGGCGACGAAAGAATATATTTACTAACCGACACCCCGTTTATTTCCATTCAAGATATTTCTACCGATAACTTTATTATAAGCGATAAAAACGCCGACTTCTCGGCCCTAAACGGTTATAAAGTAAACGATAGCGTTATCTATTCGGTAAACGAAAACATCGATAAAACCACTACTTTCGATTTTAATATGACGCAGTCAAACAGCGTCGATACGTTTGCGCTTATCGTAAGCAAAACGTTAAAGCTTGCCGACGGAACGGACTGCGATTTTCTTATCCTTGCAGGAGAATATATGCAAGGCGGAACTATAACCGTTATTATTCCGAAATCCCACGCAACGGCAATAAATCTTAATTACACCGAAATCGATTACGAAAAAGCATACGTTACGACTTCGGTCAATATGTATTATCTCCCGATAATCACTCTTTCGGGAAAATACTGCTTAACAGATAACGGAGAAATAAGAATCGGTAAAGACGAACAAATTTCCGTTTCAAAAATCATTACCTTCTTAAACAGGCAATTTTATCTTGCCGAATACGTTAAAACCGAAGACAACGTAACGACAACTTACACGGGCTATATACCCGTTGACTTTACGGTTAAAATTCTTTCAAAAGACATTATCGGCGAAAATTTCGAATTAAAGGAAACGGAAAACACGACGCTTAAAACCAACCTTGGCGAAACCATTTACACCGTTACCGAAAAAACGCTTGTAAAATGTTATTACAGTTTGGAAAACGGAACGTCGTTTGTCGCCGTGTTTGACGGAGAAAACTGGATAAAAGGATATATCGATTCAAACGCTTTCGTCGTTACGAAAAACGATTCGATAAAGACGGCAATTATAATCGTTCTGGCTTCAACGTCAATACTTTTTACTTCGGTTTATATCGTCCTAAAAAAGAAAAATTAAAACTCAATAAAATAAAAAGGACCACCGTGGTGGTCTTTTTTTGTGATATTATATTATTGCGTCGATATATTCTTCGTCGTTTCCTTTATTGTCAACAGAAACTTCTTCATTGATACCGAATTCATAGTCCACGTCGAAACTGTCGGCGTTTTCATATACCATAAGTTTACTTATCGACACTTCGTATGCCGTAAAAGTTTTAACGTTGTCGTCGGGCATTTTCTTTTGATATTCTCTACTTTGAATACGTCCGCAAATCGCCACTTTGTCGCCCACTTCGAGATTTTGCGCAAACCTTGCGTTCCTTCCCCAAGCAATACACGGAATATAATCCGATTTATTATACGACCTATTTACGGCAACCAACATGTCGGCAATTTCCCTATTAAACGGCGTGGTGCGGTATATCGGCGGTTTACATAGGTATCCCACCATAACAAGATGATTCGGGTTGCTTATCGGTGCTGTCGGTATAAGCCTACGTATAAAAACGGTAAGCATAAGTTTACTCTTTCCGTCGATAAGTTTATTGTAACTTCGAAACTGTCCGACGGCGTTTATCCACTCACCGACTTTTAAGTTGTTCTTTTCAATCAACCTTTCGGATATCGTTACGGGTAAAACGTCAACCTGACCCGATAGCCTTACCACCTTAACGCTCATTTCATAAAATCCCTCTCCGTAAACCTCGTGTGAAAATTCTGCCTCGGAAACGATTTCCCCGCTGATAAATACCTTGTTGTTTCTTTCAGTTGTGTTCATTTATTTTCCTCCGAACATTACTTTAATATTTTATATTGCCTACCCGTAACGTCTATACCGTAATTGTCTTTATAGATAAGGTCGGCGATTTTGACGAAAACGTACCCCCTATCTTTTAACGTGTCTATGATTTTGGGAAGTGCTTTCGACGTATTTTTTCCGTTGTTATGAAAAAGCACGATTGAGCCGTTTTTCACTTTGCTTGTTACTCTGTTTTCAATTTCTGTTTTTGAAAGATCCTTCCAGTCTAAACTGTCAACGTCCCATTGAATCGAATATAGCCCGAGATTTTTTGCACTCTCGATAACCAAATCGTTATAATCGCCGTATGGTGGTCTAAAAAGCGTAACGGTCTTTTTCGTGATTTTTTCTATTTCGAGTTTTGACGAAATAAGTTCACGCATTACTGCGTCCTTATTAAGTTTACTCATATAAGGATGGGTTGACGAGTGCGTGCCGAAATCATGCCCCGCTTCAACGATTTTCTTTACGTAATCGGGATATTTTTTCACCCAGAATTCCACACCGAAAAAGGTCGAAACAACGCCCTTACTTTCCATAATTTGAAGGAGCGTATCCGTGTAATCCACACCCCAAGCGCAGTCAAACGAAATTGCGATTTTCTTTTCGTCGGTTTCAACCGAATAAATGGGGAGTTGCCGTTTTTGAGCGGAGAACGCCGTTGCCGTTTTTGTAACGAGCAAAAAACTTATCCCCATAATAAATGCAAGAAAAACAAAAAATATGCTAAATAGTTTGCTTTTTTTTATAACCAACATCTTCATTATATATTTCTCCCCGAAAAAAAATTTACAACTTTTTTTGGTATTTTAAGTTTTTTTGTCGTTTTTACTTTATGAGATTTTTTGCCGAATTATGATAAAATTTAAAAAATAAGAGCGACAAATCAGTAGTGTTTTCGTATGGATATTCAAATTATAAAAAAATAGCCCGCCATACTTCGCATTTGCGAAATATAGCGGGCTTTTTGTCAACATAAAATAAAGTAAAAATAATCGTCGCAATTCCTACGGGAAGAGCGACACGCCTCCATCATTTTTTAAGGCTTGCAAGATTAAAAACCTTCTTTTTCCTTTTAATGGCTATTTCCAAAGTGTTTTTTGCCCCACCTGGATATAAAACATACGCTATAACGTAATCACTCTTTTTTATCATCCACTCGTTTCTTCTGCATATCGCAAGACGGTACGGTGCGTTTTCTATGGGCGGATACAAAGTTTCGTCATATCCTTTTACGTCATACTTCCTATTTATATACGGCAAGACAAATATCAATTTTACGTTTGGGTGGCTTTTCTTATATTCAATACACCACTTTTTTGCGCATTGATTAAATTTCCCGTAGCCACCAAAGTAAAACAAACAATCTTTATTGCCAACAATCTTTTCCAAGTATTCAAGCACTTGCCATTTATGTTCTTCTTGTTCGGAATAGTTTCTATGTCCTACAAATGTTATAATCAAAAAAGTGTCGCTCCTTGCGGAACGACACCGTAGAAATGCGTATCCGCTTAGTTGCAACACCAATTTAGACCAATTCAAAGAAAAGGAATGCGAAATACACATAACCACCATAGGTTATGCCCTTTTCTTTAAATTTAATCTATTAAATTGATGTTGCGGTTATTATTTTACCAAAAGATAAAAATAATGTCAATAACAAAATACAAATAACTTTGCGCAACAAATTAAATACAAAAAAAACGATGTTTTAATATAGGTTCAAATTATAAAAAAATAACCCGCCATACTTCGCATTTGCGAAATATAGCGGGCTTTTGTCCACATAAAATAAAATAAAATAAAAATAATCGTCGCATTCCTACGGGAAGAGCGACTTGTCGCTTTTAATTTAGTCAGAAATCTTTCGGAGCATATCGCCGTCGTTTAATTTTAAGTCGGTAAATAGCCGTAACTTTTGCTGAACGATTTTTGCGTCGGTTACCGTTTCGCCGTCTAACGTCGTCATCTTTTCTACTTTAATAATTTTATTTAGATTATCAGTCGGAGATAAAACTTCAAGTTCGTCACCTAAAACGAACCTGTTACGCATTTCAACGATAGCGTACCCTTCCTTTTCGTTATACGAAAGAACTTGTGCTATAAACTTATGCGTCCCTTTACTTTGGCTGTCGTTATAATTTTCCGTCCTGTCGTTCTCACCCAAAAAATACGCCGTGGTAAAATCTCGGTGCGCCGTCTTATTAAGTTCGGTATTATAAAGCGGATTTTCCCTATAACTTTTCCCTTGCTTATAATATGCGTCAATCGCTCTTCTATATGCGTTCACGACCGTAGCGAGATAATATTCCGATTTCATTCTCCCTTCAATCTTAAACGAGCAAACACCCGCATTGTCGAGTTCACTTATATAGTCGATTAGGTTTAAGTCCTTACTGTTAAGAATATACGTTCCCCTATCGTCTTCCTGCATTTCAAGATATTCGCCGTTTGCCCCTTTTTCTCTTATCTCGTAATTCCACCTGCAAGCCTGAACGCAAGCCCCACGGTTACTGCTTCTACCCGTCTTATAGTCGGAGAGTAAACACCTACCGCTATACGAAATACACATTGCACCGTGAATAAACGTTTCGATTTCGATATCGGGAACTTTTTCGTGAATTTCCTTTATTTCCTTTTGGGAAAGTTCCCGTGCCAAAATAACCCTTTTTACACCGTAATTTTTCCAAAATTCAACCGTCTTATAATTGAGCGTGTTTGCCTGCGTCGAAACGTTAACGGAAAGATTCGGTGCGACCGTGCGTGCAAGATAAATTAACCCCGTGTCGGAAACGATTGCCCCGTCAACCCCGATTTTCTCTAAAAATTTAAAGTATTTTTCGGCAGGCTCTATATCGAAATTTCTTCCGAAAATGTTTACCGTAACGTAAATCTTTTTACCCTGACCGTGTGCGTAATTCGTGGCTTCAATCAATTCGTCGTCCGAGAAATTGCCCGCAAGTGCACGCAGGCTGAAATTTTTTCCGCCAACGTAAACTGCGTCCGCACCGAAATAAAACGCCGTCTTTAATTTACTCATATCGCCTGCCGGCGACAATAATTCTAACCTTGCCATTTTTTCCCTTAATTTATCTTTTGCGTTATCGATATTCCGTCTTCGATATCGATTATTTCCGTCTTTAAGTTTTCACTATGTAATATAACGTTTAAGAAGCTTTCCAAACTGTGCTTTGCCGTTGCAAACCTGTGTGGCATCTTTGCCGTTCCCAAAACGTATCCACGGAATAAAACGTTGTCTGCAAAAAGCACTCCGCCCTTTGACAGTATCGGCAAAATAGAATTTAAGTATTCAAAGTAATGTCCCTTCGGACCGTCTAAAAAAATGAAGTCGTACTCGCCCGTTAAAATGGGTAAAATTTCACTTGCGTCGCCGAGAAAAACCTTTGCTCTGTCTTTAACGCCAAACTTAATAAAATTATCTTCCGACCTTTTTTTTCTGTCTTCCGCAATTTCAATCCCCGTCAATTTACTGCCTTCGCTCGATAAAAGCATAGCGATACTCGACAGCCCGACGTTCGAACCGATTTCAAGTATTCTTTTGGGTTTATACTTTTTAACGGTATTTATCAAAAGTTCAAACGACTCGTCACGAATAACGGGATTATGTTCGTCCTTTGCCTTTTCCCTTTCGGCGTAAATATCTTGTAAAGTCAACTTTGGCATCATACCACCATAACGACAGGCAAAATCATGGGACTCTTTTTCGTCTTTTTAAGTACGAAGTTTTTAAGCCCCCTGCGTATAACCGCACCGAGTTCGTTTTCGTCGGCAACCTTACGGATATCGATTTGCTTCAACGTGTTAAGTACGTTATTTTTTGCTTCTGTAAGCAATTCGTCGGTCATTACAAGCCCTTTGCTGATTATTTCGATAGACGTTACCTGTCTTGAAAATTCTTCGACGCCGACAACGACTACCAAAATGCCGTCTTCCGACAAATGAATCCTGTCACGAAGAACGAAACTGTCGGCACCGTCGATTCCGACGCCGTCAACGAATCTCGACCCTGCCGAGAATTTCTCGCCCCTCTTTATTGACCTTTCCGTCAAAAGTATCGTGTCGCCGATTTCGGCAATCAAAACGTTCGACTCTTTCGTACCCAAACTCTTTGCCAAATCCGCATGCTTTTTAAGATGACGGTATTCGCCGTGAACGGGTATAAAAAATTTCGGTTTAAGTAAGTTATGCAAAATTCTAAGTTCCCCTTTACAAGCATGCCCCGAAACGTGAATAGGCTCTAAACTTTCGTAAACCACTTCCGCACCGAGCCTATAAAGATTATTTATAACTCCGTAAATCATTTTTTCGTTACCCGGAATTACCGACGCACTGATAACGACGGTATCGTTTTCGCCAACCGTAACCTTATTAAATTCACCGCTTGCCATACGTGTAAGCGCACTCATAGGTTCGCCCTGCGTCCCCGTTGACAGGATTACGATTTCATCGTCACGGTAATTTTTAATTTTCTCAACGTCGACGATTATGTCGTTTGGAATAATGAGTTCGCCTATTTTCGACGCCGCTTCGGCAATGTTTATCATACTTCTTCCCGAAAAAGCGACCTTCCTTTTATGCGCTTTTGCAATATCCAAAATTTGTTGAATTCTATGGACGTTCGACGCAAACGTTGCGATAATAAGTCTACGTTTTTCGTTTGCCGAAAAAATATGTTCGAACGTTTCCTTTACTTCCGACTCGCTCGCCGTCATGCCTTCACGCTCGACGTTGGTGGAATCAGCCATCAAAAGGAGTACCCCTTTATCGCCTATTTCGGAAATCCTTTTAAGGTCCATCGTTTCGCCTGCAACGGGGGTAAAGTCAATCTTAAAATCTCCCGAATGGAAAACAACGCCGACAGGCGTGGTAACCGAAAGTGCAACCGCACCCGCTATCGAGTGATTGACGTTTATAAATTCAACGGAAAAACAACCGAGTTTAAGCACGGTTTTCGGTGCAACGCAGTTAAGTATCGCATCGTTGATATTTTGTTCGTGAAGTTTATTTTCAATTAAAGTAAGCGTAAGCTTCGTCCCGAAAACAGGAACGTTTACGTCTTTAAGAATATACGGAATAGCCCCGATATGGTCTTCATGCCCGTGAGTTATGACGATACCACGAATCTTTCTTTTGTTTTCGTTTAGGTACGACACGTCGGGAATAACGAGGTCAACGCCCGGCATATTCTCCCCCGGAAAAGATAGTCCTGCGTCGATAATAATTATATCGTTGCCGTATTCAAGTGCGGTCATATTTTTCCCGATTTCGCCGACACCGCCCAAAAACCTTATTTTAAGGCTGTTTTTATCTTTTCCCTTAATCTCGGTCAAACCGTTTTCAAAGTTATCTGAAAAGTTGTTCTTATTCTTTTTCACGTCTTTTCTGCTTTTCTTTTCTAAAGAAGAAATTTCCTTACCCTTAAAAAACTCGTCGATATTTTTACTTTTAATCTTAACCTGCCTTTCGAAAACAGGGCGTTTACTCTTGTCTGTTTTATCGCCTTTTTTTTCGGTCGGTTTAGATAAAAGTTCCGCCTTACCCTTTTTGTCCTTTTTAAGATTATATTTACCCTTCAACTGTTTTTTGGGAATTTTATTATTATCTTTCGTCACGTCAAAATTGTCTAAATTCTTTTTCACTGTTATCTCCATAAAAATTTTTATTAAATCTTTTACTAATTATACACAAATTTTAGCGTTTTGTAAACTTTATTATCACCTGACGGTCAATTTTATTTTATATAAATAAAATACCTGTTAAAATTGCTTGAAAAAATTGTCGTAAAGTTATAT